>JABGPG010000115.1 GCA_018645085.1 Deltaproteobacteria bacterium | reverse complement strand
CCGCTTCCGCGGGAATGACAACTTTTTTACAGGGTCAGCATGTTATCCGGATTCTACTGTGCTCTCTGTGACTCTGTGGTTAAACACCTTTTGCACGGTTTTTAACTTTTTATAATTTCGTAAAAATTATTTTGAAAATATTATGAACAATTCCAATCCACCAGCATTGCCGCTTAAATCGGACGGTTCAATCAGCAAAATTTGGTTTGCGGATGATTCACAGGGTGTTGAGCTACCGTTCTTTGATACCAAGGTTCAGGCCGGATTTCCCTCTCCCGCGGAAGATCATCTGGAGCAAAGACTTGACTTGAACACGCTGGTGATTGAAAATCCAAGCGCCACTTTTTTTGTGCGTGTGGCCGGTGAGTCGATGAGGGACGTCGGTATCACGGACGGCGACATCCTCGTTGTGGACCGCAGCATTGAGAACTGGAAAAACCGCGTTGTGGTGGCGGTGATTGATTCCGAATTTACGATTAAACGTTTTACCACAGAACAGGAAACGGTAATTCTGAGAGCAGAAAATCCGGACTATCCTTCAATTAAAATTACAGCTGAAATGGATTTCTCCGTCTGGGGAGTTGTCAGCTGGACCTTAAAAAAACTATGATTGCGCTGATTGACTGTAACAATTTTTTTGCCTCCTGCGAACAGGTTTTTCAACCGCAACTCGCGGGAAAACCGCTCGTCGTGCTTTCCAACAACGACGGTAATGTCATTGCACGTTCCAGTGAAGCCAAGAAGTTGGGTATCGGAATGGGAGTTTTAGCGGGCAGTGTCCGTGAATTTGTCCGGAGCCACGAACTGCAGATACGTTCATCGAACTACGCCCTTTACGGCGATATGAGCAGCCGGATAATGGACATACTGGAAGAGCTTTTACCGAAGATTGAACGATACAGCATCGACGAAGCTTTTGCGGATGTTTCCGGTTTGTCACGTGAACGGTTGGTGGAACTGTTCCGCTTTGTACGGTACAGAGTACAGCGTCACACAGGAATTCAGGTTTCGATAGGAGTCGCCCGTACAAAAACCCTGGCCAAAGCCGCAAACCGGTTAGCAAAACGACATCCGGAACTGGCCGGAGTCTGCGTTGGTATGGAAACGGAAAGTTTCGGCAAAACACTGGAACAAATGGAGACCAGAGATGTCTGGGGCATCGGCGGAAAGATCAGCAAAAAATTAAGCGGATTCGGTATCGACAACGCAAAGCAGCTGCGGGACGCGGATCCTGTCTGGATTAAAAAACAATTTTCTGTGGTGCTGATGCGCACAGTTCTGGAATTGCGCGGCGAAAGCTGCCTGAAACTGGAGGAACCGGAAGAATCGAGAAAGTCCCTCATGTGCGGTCGTTCATTCGGCAAACCGCTGAAAGAGTTGGAAGATATCCGTCCGGCGCTGACGCATTTTGTGCAAAATGCAGTGACTCGACTCTGGAAATACAAACAGGCGACTTCAGCCATTACCGTCTATCTCTCAACAAACCGTTTTCGCAAAAACATCACGCAGCGCAGTGTGTCCGCATCTGTGGAACTGGAAGTAACCAACAATCTGATGCAGCTCAATGCTGCGGCTCAGCGTGCGCTGGAGCAGATTTTTGAGTCCGGATTTGAATACCACAAAGTCGGTGTGCTTTTACATGATTTTATTTCAGTAAAAAATATTCCGGCCACGCTTTTTGAAACGGAAACGAGCATTCAGGCATCGCAGCAACTGATGGGTGCCGTGAAAAAAATCAATCAGAAATTCGGACGCTATACCGTGGCTTCCGCCTCTGTTTCCGGAAGTTCGGATTGGAGGGCGCGCAGTAAATCCCGGAGCCCCGCCTTTACAACCTGTTGGAATGAATTGCCGCTCGTACGGGCGTGAAAAATAAGGATCTGGAGTGCCATTTCGAAAATTACAAATCATGCCATTTTTTTCGGGAGTAACGGGCTTGCAGAGCAAAATTGTAAACCGATAAATCGGTTTGAAGGCGTTGTTGTTTTCACAGACCCCCCGAATAAATTCGGGGGCTGTTCTCAAAATCAGAGTTGAGTAATTCATAATCAGAGCAACTCAATCCGGAAAAATCCAAACAAAGCGTGAAACTATGAAAGCAAAAAACGTGATGGAATTGGCGTAAATTCGGGGGCTGTTCTCAAAATCAGCGTTGAGTAATTCATAATCAGAGCAACTCAATCCGGAAAAATCCAAACAAAGCGTGAAACTATGAAAGCAAAAAACGTGATGGAATTGGCGGTGGGAAATTGCTATGCTGAAAAGCAGGAATATGAAAGCTGAGCCGGATAAAACCGTCTCTGCCGCTCCCACCAAATTTTGCACCCGTAGCTCAGCTGGATAGAGTGACGGATTCCGATTCCGTAGGCCGCAGGTTCGACTCCTGCCGGGTGCACCATTCAATTACTCATTCTCTCCATTCTCCCTTTATCTTCTTACTTGAACGGTAGCTCCGTCCTCCGCGGCGGGCAAAGATAATGCAAAAGAATAATTCTGATTGCTAGCCCCGAACTCCGTTCCGGGGAAACGACAGAGCGGTGGGCAAAGATAATGCAAAAGAATAATTCTGATTGCTAGCCTCTGACTCCGTTCCGGGGAAACGACAGAACGGTGGGTAAAGATAATGCAAAAGAATAATTCTGATTGGTAGCCCCGGACTCCGTTCCGGGGAAACGACAGAGCGGAATTAATGGAACATCATGCATTACACAATACCAAGGCCGAACACTCCGGACCTCATTCTGTGGAAGAGACCCGGAACGAGTTTAAAGGTTCAGTTCGCATAAAGGCTAGCTATTTCAGAAGCAGTTAATGCTCTGTTGTAGATTCTTAATTCATCTATTGCTCCACTGAAATAAGTGCTGCCGTCTCTGTTTCTTCCTATTCTGAAACGGTTGAATTCAGTCGTACCTCCAGAACTTTCATTATCACTGACTGAATTAATATAACCTATGGAATTAGTACCATCGTAAGTGAAAGCGATGAACGTCCAAACTTCTAGTTGTGCTGTGCTCAAAACGATGTTGCCGCCGCTTGATTTTCGGATATGAAAATTGTTTCCATTAAGATCAATCTGAAAGCCATTGTTTGAGTTATCGTAGCTTGAAAACATAGCTTCATAAGTTCCCGAACTGGCGGGCTTGGCCCAGAGTGAAATAGTGTAATTGTCAAAACTGGGGATATTTGTTACATATTCCAGATAATCTCCGTTGCCATCGAAATAATAGGCACTGTTGCTGGAGTTGTCCTTGCCGAAGGTTAAACTTGTATCACCAGTAACTGTTAAATCCCTTCCGTTGCTAGTGATATCTTCAGCATTTCCATTGAATGGATAAAACGCCTCAAGTGATGGATCCATAACAGTGAAATCCGTTACGGAAAGTGGGGTGCTTATATTTCCCGCAGAGTCAGTGACGGTTATTGTACAGTCAGAATAAGTTCCAGCAGTTAAAGTGTTGAAGGTGATAATGTTGTCTCCACTAATAGCATATGTGTGACTATCCGATTCGCATGAACCTCCATAGCTGATAGTTCCGGCTTCAGTGGATTTAAAAGTGTAATCCGGTGTAGAGTCACTGGTTGGAGATGAGATGGCAGTGACCTCTGTGAGTGCAGGTGCTGTAGTATCAGTATTGGAAGAGCTTGTGTCAACAGTGAAATTTGTTACAGGTAGTGGGATGCTTATATTTCCCGCAGAGTCAGTGACGGTTATTGTGCAGTCAGGATAATTCCCATCAATCAAGTAGTCAAAGATGATAATGTTGTCTCCACTAATAGCAGCTGTTCTCACGGACGAGCATAAACCTCCATAGCTGATAATTCCTGCTTCAGTGGATTTAAAAGTGTAATCCGGTGTAGAGTCACTGGTTGGAGATGAGATGGCAGTGACCTCCGTAAGTACAGGTGCTGTAGTATCAGTTCCAGTGTCAGTTCCAGTATCAGTGTCAGTTTCGGTGTCAGTTTCGGTGTCAGTACCGGGAACCTGTGTCAGGCTGACAGCTAAACTGAGATTGTTTGTCTCTCCAGTAATTGAAAAACTTGGTGACTCTCCGTAATAACCTACCTCCTTTATTGCCGTAAACAAATCATATTTGCTGTAATTTTCTTTGAAGAGAAAGGCGAAGATATTTAGTTGCGTGTTGAGTGGAATTTCGAGGCTGACTTGTTTGCTCACCGGGTCCATCAATTCTTCTGCAAAGATGTTGTAATAATTACGGTAATCGCTGGAAAGTCGCTCCCAGGAAGGCAGGACCATAATCAGGTGAGTATTGTAGGCACTCAGATCAGCAGCAGAAACCTGCGAGCGGCGCAGGGAAGAATTTTGCCTGAGGTCCATCTTCAGCATGACGGTCCGCGTGTCCTGCATTTCCGGCGCTAAATCGCCGCAACCCGTAAAAAGAAATAAGGGCATTAGCGCAAGTACCATCCACCGTAACATTCGTTTGAATCCCATTTTGCTTCTCAATCGTAATTAATTTTGATGATCACACGTCGGACCGTTTCTATGTCGTCCAGCGTGTCATCTAGATCGTCAAGAATCCCACCGGTATCACCCAGGATATCATCGTAATCATCACCGCCACCGTAATCACCATAATCATCACCACCACCATAATCGTCCCCACCTCCGAAGTCATCGCCTCCGAAGTCATCACCTCCGAAGTCATCACCTCCGCCAAAATCATCCCCAGCACCTAAATCATCTGTCCCTCCGAAATCGTCTTTATCTCCGAAGTCCTCCCCAGTACCTAAATCATCTGTCCCTCCGAAATCGTCTTTGTCTCCGAAGTCATCACCAGTTCCTAAATCATCACCTCCAGCAAGATCTTCTCCGTCTCCAAAATCATCCCCTCCAGCAAGATCCTCACCTCCACCTAAATCATCTTTCCCGCCGAAGTCCTCCCCAGTTCCTAAATCGTCTTTCCCGCCAAGATCGTCTCTGCCGCCAAAATCATCTTTCCCACCGAAGTCATCCCCTGTTCCGAAATCATCTTTGCCTCCGAAGTCCTCCCCACCAAAATCACCGCCAAAATCATCCCCTCCAAAGTCACCTCCAGTGAAGTCATCATCCCCACCGAAGCTTCCACCGAAGTCATCCCCACCGAATCCGCTTCCGAAATCGTCATCACCGCCGAAGTCTCCAGCGAAATCATCTTTAATACCGAAATCCCCCGTGTTTCCGAAATCGTCACCGCCGGGTCCGAAATCATCTTTAATACCGATGTCACCGGCTGTTCCGAAATCGTCACCGCTTGGACCTAAATCATCTTGTCCTCCAAAATCGTCGCCGCCTTCCGGCACGTTAATACCACCGGGAGTTCGCTCCCCGTCTTCCGGATTGAAGCTCTCTCCGGTTGCACCTTCATCACTACCCGGACGAAAAGACTCTCCAGGAGCTCCGCTGTCTTCCCCTTCCGGTCCAAACTCAGCTCCAGTTCCTTCCTCGCCTTCCGGTCCAAATGTGCCTTCGGTTCCTTCCTCGCCTTCCGGTCCAAACTCAGCTCCAGTTCCTTCCTCACCTTCCGGTCCAAATTCACCTCCAGGCCTTTCTTCATCTCCTGGTTTCGCGTCACCTTCCGGTCCGAACAAAGCGCCTTCTTCGTCCTCACCTTCTCCGGGAACTCCTGGTCCAAGGGGGCCTTTTCTTTCAGGATCGTCCTCACCTTCCTGCGGTTCCTGTCCGTCTTCTTCTCCACCTGGAGGGCCGTCCTCATCTCCGGGTTTTCTTTCACCTTCCGGATCTTCTTCACCCGCTTTCGGTTCACCTTCTTTTTCCTCACGGGATTTTCCTTCGCCATCTTCAGCTTCCCCGTCTTTCTTTGGTTCTCCCTCGTCTCCTTCTTGTGCTTCCCCGTCTTTCTTTGCTTCTCCATCCTCTTTGGATTCTTCTTCTTTTTGTTTTTCTTCTTCCTTCTTTTGTTCTTCCTCCTCTTCCTTTTTCTTTTTTTCGTTATCTTTGCGTACTTCTTCCGGATTAACGGCTTCTCCAAATTTGACGTTTCTGAAAGCTTTTGTTGAATCGGAATTAACGATTTGCGCTCGCATTTTTGGAGTGACTTCAACCGGAGCGGTTGGTGTGGAGTTTTGCTGAACTGTGGAAGCCTGGTTGGCCGGAACTTCAATTTCGATGTCAGGCATGCTCACCGGCGCTACTGAAACTGTGCCGGAAATAGTGAGTAGACTCGTTTGCGTGTTGGAAGCGCCAACCACAAAATCGGTACCCCTCACGCCTACCAGAGCGGTTACAGTACGAATCTGAAAGCGTTTCCTTTTGCTCTTCTTTTTGAGTTTGCCGTCAATCTTAAAGCGAGCCTTGCCTGTTAACAGGGAAATACTGCTGGTTTGTCGGGTGATCTTTCCCATCCGGAAAAATGAGCGGGATGAAAGTTCAATGATTTCTGGTTTGCCCTTGATCTTGATTTTAACGAATGTATCTTTACCGGTCTGTACACGGTCATTAGCCTGTAAAACAATTTTTGCTCCGGGCTTACGCAACAGACGTGTACGTTCCGGACCAATCACCTTGACCGAACCTTTTTCCAGCAACAGCAATCCCGTCTGTGCCTGCAGCGGAACTACAGACACGAATGTCAGGAAAAGTACGAACAGAAATAAGATACGAATTTTCATAAGAATAATTTTGGTTATTTCACCAATAATGATGGTCCCGTAAAAAGTCATAAGGACACCCATGTTTGTCATTCCCGCGAAAGCGGGAATGACAACTAATTATGAATGCTTCAATAATAATGCAGTCATAAAAACTCTTAAACTAATTATTTGTCATCTCGAACTAAGAGAGAGATCTTAATCATATCAGTGTTTAACATAAAACAGATTTCTCCCTACG
>JABGPG010000235.1 GCA_018645085.1 Deltaproteobacteria bacterium | reverse complement strand
TAATTAAGCAATGAAACGTACTTTCCAGCCGAACAACCGGCGGCGCAAGAAGAAACATGGGTTCCGTGCCCGCATGGCGACTCCAGGAGGTCGCAGAGTTATTAAACGTCGTCGCGCCAAAGGCAGAAAACGCCTCAGTGCATGAGTCTGCGGAATACTTTCCCGAAAGCAGTCAGGCTGCATAACAGCCGAGCAATCAGGGAAGTTTTCGAGCAGGGTGTCTATCAATCTTTGGGACCGATTGGTGTCAAATACAAGATGGCAGAAGCTGAGTCCAGCCGTTTTTCAATCTCCGTTAAAAAGAAGGTCGGAAATGCCCCTTGTCGGAATCAGATCAAGCGTCTGATCAGGGAAGCGGTCCGTCAGGAACGTGCTCAACTGAACTATGTGTTTGATATTTGTTTTTTTGTAACCAACCCTCCAAAGCACAAGTTGGAATCAGCTTATGTCCTGCGTCAGGTCAGACGGTTATTCAACAATATAAATCATGAATCCAGTAACTGATACGGAAGATATGAGACAGAGTCCGGCAGCACAGAGCTTTGGGACTTTTCGTGGAATATCTGCAGTCAAGAGTTTGAGCAGCTTTTCCCGACGGATGATGGTAGCTTTCATCAAAGCATACCGTTACTGGCTTTCACCGTTACTGCCGGCTTCCTGCAGATTTTATCCAAGTTGTTCAGCCTATGCGTTGGAATCTTACCAAAGACTTGGTTTCTGGCAAGGGACGAAGCTGAGTTTGTGGCGCATTTTAAAATGTAATCCGTTTCATCCCGGAGGAGTAGATCCGGTTCCCGGAGAGAATGTCAGCACATTTGCGGATTGCTCCGGACTTTGTAAAAGAAAATAATTTTAGTCAATTTATATGGATAAAAATACTCTACTTGCAGTTGTACTCTCCGGCGCCATCATGGTTGGCTGGTATGCGCTTTTTCCACCACCGGAACCACCACCGCGTGAAGCTTTCAACACAGTCGATCAGACACTGACTGAACAGAATTCAGCATCATCAAGGACAGACTCCGCAGGGACAGGATACACTGATTCCACCCTTTCTTCAGCAGCACCTTTGTCCTCGATTGCAGAAGTAGACAGTAGTTTGCCTTCCAAAGAAGTCAGTATCGAAACAGCTAATTACCGGCTTGTTTTAGACACACGAGGCGGAATCGCTAAAAGCCTGCAGTTAAAGCATTTTAAGCATACCAAACCACGGCTCACCCTGAGCACCTGGTTTCCATTTTTAACGAGTTTTATCGGACCGGATTATCGTGAAGAAGTCACGGAAGATAACCGTGTGCAGATGTTCGGTAATCACCTTGCGGAAGTACCTGCTTTTTCTCAAGAGTTCAAAAATGACGCAAAAACAAGCGCGCTTTTCCGGAATGCGGTCTTTGCCACAAGTGCGGATGAAATTGTGCTGGATGAAACTGAAGGAAAAGTAACGCTGACTCTGACCTCGCCAATTCTAAACGGACTGCAGATGATCAAGTTTTTCGAGGTGACTCCGGACAGTTATATTATAAATTACCGTGTACAGTTGATCAACCGTGCAGATGAAGCGCAGGCAGTTGAAGTGCTTTACTTTTTTGGCGAACAACGCCTTTCTGACAGTAACGGTGGCATGCGTCAGGTTGCTCATGAAGGGCCGGTTTTCTATTTTGATGAAAGTCTACAGACAGAAACTACTGACGATATCGAAGGCGAACTTCCTGTCACTCAAATGAAATGGCTCGGAGTTGAAGATCAATATTTCATCAGTGCTGTAGTACCAATGACTACTGTACGGAACGGTTTTTTCCGGGCCGGTGCATACCTCTCTGAAGCTCAAGCTAATGTACAGGGTGAACGCTTGTTGTCGCCTTATTTTGGAGTTGCTCTACCGCCGACAAACTTGCAGCCGAACCTGCTGGTTGAGTCAGATTTCCGCATGTATTATGGACCGAAAGAGGATGAAGAGTTACTGAAATTTGGACACAACCTGCTGGTTTCCCACGACATGACGCTGGAGATTCTCGCCGGACCTCTGCTGGATCTGCTGCGTTTGATTTACGGTTATGTCGGAAACTACGGAGTTGCCATCATTATTTTGACAATTATCGTACGTTTAGTTTTGTTCCCGCTGACTTTCAAAGGGATGAAAAGTATGAAGCGGATGCAGCAATTGTCTCCAAGAATGAAAAAACTGCAGGCAAAGTACAAGAACAATAAGGAAAAGCTCAACAAGGAAATGATGGAGCTTTACCGCAAAAACCGGGTGAATCCGCTTGGTGGTTGTTTGCCGATGGTCTTACAGATTCCAGTGTTTTTCGCGCTTTACAGCTCACTTTCAAGTGCAGTGGAATTACGGCATGCACCGTTCATGTTTTGGATCAGTGATCTGTCTCAACCGGACGGTCTCGGAATCACTCCTTTGCTGATGGGTGCATCCATGTATTTTCAGCAAAAACTGACTCCGCAAACCGCGATGATGGATTCAACTCAAGCGAAAGTCATGCAGATGCTGCCCTTCATTTTTACTATCTTCACCTTTACCTTTCCATCAGGTTTGACCTTGTATTGGGTGACGAGCAATGTCCTTTCGATTGCCCAGCAGCAAATCATCAACCGCATCAAAACCCCGGAAATGCAGGACTGATTCACCAACGAATCAGTTTCAGTCCGCATTTTCATTTATTCTGTTACTCTATAACTTGATTTTGGGTGGAATTTCTGTTCTACTCTGTGAGCTAGAGTAACTGTTCCAAAATAGTTGCTAATCTTAAAGAGCTAGCCTTAAAAGACTAAGGCAGAGTCGAGAAGATTCCCCCTTTTCGGCAAAATCACAGCTTATCCCGACGGCATTAGCATTACAAAAAACAGGTCTATTTTTCATGAAGTTTAAATATCCGGAAAAGCAGGGACTTTACGATCCCCAATTTGAGCATGACAGTTGTGGTGTAGGATTTGTGGTACAGATAAAAAACCGCAAATCGCACCAGATTGTCCAGCAAGGACTGCGTTTACTCTGTAATCTGGATCACCGCGGAGCGTTGGGCGCAGATCCGGACACAGGTGACGGTTCCGGAATCCTGATTCAAATTCCACATCACTTTTTTGTTGAAGAATGTCAGCAGGCCGGTTTTTATCTACCTGAAGCAGGTGAGTATGGAATTGCCTCTATTTTCCTGCCGCAGGATCCTGTCGCACGTAGACATTGCGGTGAGGTGATTGAGAGTCATATTGTTGAAAAAGGGATGGATCTGCTAGGTTGGCGTGATGTGCCGGTTAATCTTGATTACGTGGGCAAACAGGCGCGTTCCTCAATGCCTGCCATGCGTCAGTTGTTCATGGGGCACCGCAGGTTGGAAAATTATGATCAGGAAAAATTTGAGCGTAAACTTTACATCACACGTAAAGCAATCCGGACTGCTCTGCAGGATGTTGAAGACCTAATTATTACCAGCATGTCATCACGGACAATTGTCTATAAAGGCATGTTGATTCCGCATCAGATGGAACATTTTTTTCCGGATTTGTCGGATCCACGTTTGAGCAGCGCGATGGCTTTAGTTCATACACGTTTTCCAACCAACACCTTTCCACGCTGGGATCTGGTTCAGCCTTTCCGTAATCTGGCGCACAATGGAGAAATAAATTCATTACGCGGTAATATCAACTGGATGCTCGGACGACGTCCGACCCTGTCTTCGCCGTTGTATGATAATATCAGCGAAATGCAGCCCATCATTATTCCAAGAGGCAGTGACTCTGCCTGCATGGATAATGTTTTTGAATTCCTGATTCAATCTGGTTACTCGCTGCCGCATGCGATGATGATGATGGTTCCGGAAGCATGGGAGAAAAATCCGGAGATGAATCCTGAAAAACAGGCTTTTTATGAATTTCATGATCACTTGATGGAACCCTGGGATGGACCGGCTTCGCTCACTTTTACGGATGGTGTGCGGATCGGCGCGACGCTTGATCGTAACGGTTTGCGCCCCTCGCGTTATGTCGTGACAAAAGATGATTTTGTGATTATGGGTTCGGAAGTCGGTGCAGTGGATATTGATCCGGAGAATATAAAATACAAAGGACGTTTACAACCTGGAAAAATGTTTCTCGTGGATACGGAAGAGGGGCGGATAATCGATGATGCTGAACTGAAAAAAGAAATCTGCTCTGCTCAACCTTATGCAAAATGGTTGAAGGATAATGTGCTCGAATTATCGCATTTGCCAAAACCTAAAATAGTTCCGCAAACTGATTTCGACTCGCTGTTATTACGGCAGAAAATTTTTGGTTATACAACTGAGGATCTAAATCTGCTACTGACACCAATGGTGGTAGACGGTGTGGAAGCTTCCGGATCAATGGGTAACGATACACCGCTGGCGGTGCTGTCAGATAAACCACGCTTACTATACGATTATTTTAAGCAGATTTTCGCACAGGTCAGCAACCCTCCCGTAGATGCGATCAGGGAAGAACTGGTGATGTCGCTAACCAGCCGTCTTGGACCGCAAAGGAATATTCTGCAACCAGGACCGGAACATGCGCGGATGCTTAAACTTGAGCATCCTGTACTGAGCAACGAACAGCTTGCGCAGCTTAAAGCACTCGACAATCAGGATTTTCACTCATCGACTTTAAGCATGCTTTTTGATGCAGAAAAGGGTGCAGACGGATTAGCCAGCGCGCTCAGTCAACTCTGCAGACAGGCGGAAAACGCGGTGAAATCAGGCAGCGTTTTTCTAGTTTTAAGTGACCGTGGAG
This sequence comes from Deltaproteobacteria bacterium, assembly GCA_018645085.1. Taxonomy (GTDB): domain Bacteria; phylum SAR324; class SAR324; order SAR324; family NAC60-12; genus Arctic96AD-7. The sequence goes on along the minus strand of JABGPG010000235.1, from coordinate 2,179 downwards.
CAGGCAAAGAGCAGGTTCCAATTCCTGCACTGCTGGCAGTAGCAGCAGTACATCATCACCTGATTCTGAAAAGAAGTCGTTACAAAACAGGAATAATTGTTGAAACGGGTGAAGCACGTGAAATCGCACATTTTTGTTTGCTGGTAAGTTACGGAGCAGGTGCGATAAATCCTTATCTGGCGTTCGAAACTTTTGAACAAATGATAAAGCAAAAAGCTTTACCAGCACAACTGACATGTGAAAAAGCAAATGAGAATTATCTGCAAGCCATCCGTAAAGGCATGTACAAGGTCTTTGCAAAAATGGGAATTTCCACTATTCAAAGTTACCGTGGTGCGCAGATTTTTGAAGCAATCGGTTTGAATGAAGATTTGGTTCATGGCCATTTTTCAGGAACGCCTTCGAGAATAAACGGTGTTGGTATTGAGGAAATTGCTCAGGAAAGTTTGTTGAGGCACAGGAATGCAATTGAGGAAACTGCTGATACAAGTAGCATCCTGCCGGGTGGAGGATTTTATCATTGGCGTCGTCGCGGAGAATTTCATCAGGTAAATCCTGTGATGTCAAATACCCTGCAGAATGCTGTACGTAAAAACAGCCAGGACGCATACGATGATTTTTCAAAGCTGGTCAATGATCAAACTCAGCGTTTCTCAACACCAAGAAGTTTGTTTGAGTTTGCAGAAGGTTATCCAATTTTGCTGGATGAAGTTGAACCGGCAGCTGAAATCGTCAAACGCTTTGTGACAGGAGCAATGTCATTTGGTTCGATCAGTATTGAGTCACACGAAACTCTGGCGGTCGCCATGAACCGTATCGGCGGACGCAGCAACAGCGGAGAAGGTGGAGAAGACCCACGGCGTTTCGAAAAAAGAGACAACGGTGACTGGCCGGTGAGTAACGTAAAGCAGGTTGCTTCCGGACGTTTTGGAGTCACTATCAATTATCTGGTCAACTGCAACGAGCTCCAAATCAAGGTCGCACAGGGTGCAAAGCCGGGAGAGGGTGGACAACTGCCAGGAAATAAAGTCAGTGAGGAAATTGCGAAAGTCCGCAATTCAACTCCAGGAGTAACGCTGATTTCACCGCCACCGCATCATGATATTTATTCTATTGAAGATCTGGCGCAGCTCATTTTTGATCTGAAAAATGCTAATCCAACTGCAAAAATAAATGTCAAACTGGTTGCGGAAGCAGGAGTCGGGACAATTTCAGCCGGCGTCGCAAAAGCTCACGCTGATATAATCACCATTGCCGGACACGACGGTGGGACAGGTGCCTCACCGCTGACATCAATCAAACATGCCGGAATTCCATGGGAACTGGGTCTTTCAGAAGCACACCAGACTTTGATGATGAACCATCTGCGTGGACGAGTGAGACTGCAAACCGACGGTCAGCTAAAAACAGGACGTGATGTAGCTGTTGCTGCTTTGCTAGGTGCAGAAGAGTATGGTTTCGCGACAATGCCGCTGATTGCAATCGGTTGTATTATGATGCGTAAATGTCACCTTAATACTTGTCCCGTAGGTATTGCTACCCAAAACCCGGAATTGCGTAAAAAGTTCCGTGGTCAACCGGAACACGTTATCAACTATTTCTTTTTTGTGGCGGAAGAATTACGCAAAATAATGGCTGAATTAGGTTTCCGTAAAATCGACGAGATGGTAGGACGTACCGATATGCTGAAGCAGCGTACCGACATAAAACACTGGAAAGCGGGAAAAGTCGATTTGTCCGCTCTGCTGCATCAAGTTCCGGTTGGTGAAGATGACAGCCGATACTGCACCCAGGAGCAGGATCATGGACTGGACAAGCAACTCGATCACCAGCTAATAACACAGGCGAAAGCTGCACTGGAAGAAGAAAAGCCGGTCGAAATTTCTTTGCCTATCGTCAATGTGAACCGTGCGGTTGGTACAATGTTGAGCAGTGTAATTGCGAAAAAATATGGTGCAAAAGGTTTAGCAGACAACACGATTCACTGCAAATTCAACGGTTCTGCGGGACAAAGTTTTGGTGCGTTTCTGGCGCCCGGAGTTACCCTGGAACTTGAAGGTGACGCCAATGACTACACCGGTAAAGGTTTGAGCGGCGGACGTCTGCTTGTTTATCCTCCTGCAAAATCATCTTTCCCTGCAGAAAACAATATTCTGGTCGGCAACACTGTACTTTACGG
>JABGPG010000094.1 GCA_018645085.1 Deltaproteobacteria bacterium | reverse complement strand
TAACAGCGGTGGGTCTGGCACTGTCCAGATATGCTGCTTTGTTTTCAACTTCCTGCAAATATTCGCTTAAATTCATTGCAGTCTGTTCACGAACACCTATCAGCAGTCCATAAGCTGCTGCTACGCCGATCGCAGGTGCACCACGTACTTTTAATTGTTTGATCGAATGCCAAACTTGCTCAACCGATTCCTGTTTTTCTTCAACAACTTCGAGCGGCAGCTTAGTTTGATCGAGCAAATATAGTTCTCCTGCACTCCAGCGGAGGGTTTGCGGAATTCCGGAATTCCCGGAAACGGAAGAGTCTTGTTCAGAAAGATGATTTTTTTCCACTATGTCCTTAATTAAATCCAGTCTTGATATTAATGATAGTATTCGGTCTTTTTAAAAAATCCCCCGCCCTGGCAACAGAATTTTGGGAAGGGGAAATTTACAAAAATGAAACGTTTTTTAGAACATCCCTTTTTTGTCTACTGGAATCCACGAAGCAGTAGCCACATCAACATGGTTGAACTTCGGGAATTTTTTACGTAGTTGAGTCATTGTTTTTACACCTGCATCATTGAGGCTTTTACTGGTGAAAAGCATTGGTGGGATGTAGAGATCATGTTCAACTTTCTGCTTTGCAATACGCAGAGCAACAGCACGTACACTCACAGCACCAATTGCTGCAGGATTAGTAGCAGCAGTAGCAGCCCAAGGACTGTTCGGTTTGGTCATTAACTGAATATCCTGAGTGGATATATCAGCGCTGTATACTTTGACTTTGTCTGTCATATTGGTTTCGTTCAAAGCCATAACCACTCCTTTTGCAAACTCATCAAAAGGCGCGAAATAAGCGTTGATATTTGGATTCGCACGTAAAACAGCTTTTACCTGATCAGCATTTTTTACTGAGAACGGTGATTCCAAAGTACCTGTTCGAACAATTTCTTTCAGAGTCGGATACTCTTTTTTTACTTGTGTGAAACTTTCATCACGCTTATCCAAAGGCAATATTCCGGCAACATAGATATAACCGACATTCGCTTTTCCATTGAAATCTGCAACCATTGCCTGAAGAGCCATACGTCCGAGCAAGTGATCGTTTTGCGCGATTTGTACAATTTCAGGATTCTTGAGGTCAACGTCAAATGCAACAACAGGAATTCCTGCAGCCAAAGCATCCTGAGCAGGCTTCATCATTGTTTCTGAGAGACCGTGATCAATCACAATTCCGTCCACCTTCATGTTGATTGCTTGATAAATGAAGTTGGCCTGTGCCTGATTGTCCATGTTTTTACCAAAAATGGTAAGCTTGACGCCCATCAAATCGGCTTGTCTTTGCGCACCTGCACGGTACATCTGCATAAATTCGCCTTCCACCATCTGGCGGATGAGAGCAATATGTATTTGTTTTGAACCATTAAATGGAGCAGGAGCTCCAGGCAAACCTGCTGCAAATAAACTGCCTGTTAACATAGCTAATCCAGCCAGCGTAGAAATTATCTTTTTCATAAACACCTTTTTTATTGTTAATATTAAGTTTCTGTCTCCAGCAAATACCGGAAACAGCAGGAAATTTTAATCTTCATTATTTTTACTGACCTCCTTCTTTGATTTGATGATTTACAAGAAATCTACGAAAAAATACATTAATCCTGAAAGATCAATTATTGTGTCTCACAACAATTACAACTTTTAGAAAACCTGCATCTTCATAGCATTTTAAAATTTTTAACAAAGCTAATTCACTTTTTTCTGGCTAAGCCAAAAGTAAAAGCAAGTGAGGCTACCAAAACAATACCTTTAATAAAATCCTGTGTATAATACGGCATATTCAACATTGTCAGTCCATTCAGTAACATACCTACAAAAATTGCTCCGACAACTGTACCAAATGGATTTGGCCGCCTAACTCCCAATACAGCAAAACCAATCAAGGCCGCACCTACCGCATCCAGCAATAATCCACTGCCTGAAGAAACATCACCACGACCAACACGTGCTGCTAGTAAAATACCTCCCAGCGCACTGATAGTTCCGGAGGCAACATAAGCCATTATCTTGTATCGATCAACATTGGCACCTGCCAGCCTTGCGGCTTCAGGGTTGCCGCCGATGGCATATAAAACACGCCCCCATCTAGTGTGATCTAGAATCAAGTAAACTATTATTGCCATTACAATCATAAAGATAACAGGAATAGGTACCATACCAAATAGCCTGCCCTGGCCTAAATAAAGAAATCCTTCTGAAAACATTCCCTCTGCTTCTTCACCATTTTCCAGCATCATTCCTGTGCCAATAGAACGTCCACCAGAAGGAATAAGTTGTAAACCTTGTATTAGAAACATCATCCCCAGGGTTGCCAACAAATCAGGAATTTTTATCCTGACGATCAAAAGTCCATTAATTAATCCTAATAACGCACCTAATAAAAGACAGACAATAAATGCGACCACGCCTCCTAAATCCATGACAACCATGGTGTAAGAAGCAATCATTACAGACATCGCTGCAACTGCGCCAACCGATAAATCCAGTCCGTCAATGACAAGTGTAAAAGTAATGCCCATCGCAAGAATTGCGTAAACCGTCACACCAAGCAAAATCGAAAACATGTTGGACCAACTCCAGAACGCCGGCTGAGCAAGTCCAAAAAACAGATAAGAGCCTCCCATAACAATCAGGAAACCATATTTTATTGAAAACGCAGTGATTTTTTCCATATAGATTATTCTTTAAGATACTGAAACTGGTTCTGCCTGGGATATCCAATGCAGCAATTCTCCACGGTCTACTTTATCCGCAAGTTGCTCTCCTGCAATTTGCCCATGATTTAAGACAATTATACGATCAGCTGCTTCCAAGACTTCATCTAAATCAGCAGCAATGAGAATCGTAGCCCTTTTGCCTGAATGTTTTCCAAGATACATACTGATATCATGACGTGATTTAACATCCACACCCTGAAATGGTTCGTCCAGAATCAGTACGTGGTTATCCATTAACAACCATCTGGCAACAATAACTTTTTGCTGATTTCCGCCGGATAAACTTTCAATCAATGCCTGTTCTCCCGAGCACTTGATGCCCATGGATTCAACCATCCGCTTTGCAGACTGCTGCTCTTTTGCAACTTTTAAAAAACCAAATTTACTAAATGACTGCAAAAAAGGAAGGGTGATATTTTGCTGGATTGTAAATTCAGGAATGACTGCATTATTGTTACGATCTTCCGGAACCAGAAAAACACCTTTCTGGATTGCCTCAGCAATAGTTTTTGGTTTTACAAGTTGACCGTCAATGAACATTTCACCACTGAAGGGAGTTGTCACTCCAAACATGGCCAAAGCCAACTCTGACTTTCCGGCACCAATCAAACCCGTAATACCCAGGATTTCGCCCTCATAAACTTTCAAGTTTATCGGAGAACCTCCCTCTTCGATGACATAATTCCGCAGTTCCAATTTAACTTTCGGATATTTTTTTTCAGTTCCGCTATCAAGGACTTTATGCTTTTTGATCTCACCTACCATTGCTGTCACAATGCGTTTTACATCGAATGGTCTTTCCAAAGTTTCACCCTGTGCTCCATCACGCACCACACCTACTCTGTCCGCAATTCGTTCAATTTCATGCAATCTATGCGACACATAAAGTATTGCAACACCCATTTTCCGAAGTTGTACCAGGATTGCAAAAAGACGCTCAGTTTCTTTGTCGGAAATCGATGAAGTTGGTTCATCCAAGATCAACAATTTAGGCTCAGATGCTAAGGCACGTGCAATTGCAATCATCTGCCGCTCACTTTGACTCAGCAAGCCCACAGGCATATCTAAATCCGGAAAATGCAAATCCATTTTTTCCGCAATGGTAATTGCTCTATCCTTGATAGCCTGCCGCTTGTAGAAAAAAGACTGCTCAGAGGATAACAACTCCTCCAAAGCTAAATTCTCAGCCACCGTCATGTTTTGAACCACACTTTGATTGATAATCTGATGCACTGTTTGTATGCCATTGCTGTAAGCATCGTGTGGGCTGCTGAAATTTACTTCTTTGCCTTCTACAAGAATTTGTCCTTCATAGTCTGAATAATATCCGCAAATTATCTTAATTAAGGTAGATTTACCTGCTCCGTTTGCACCGACCAGTGCAAAGATTTCTCCAGGATTAAATTCAAAGGACACATCATTCAGTGCGCGGGTAGCACCAAAAGACTTTCCAATGTTTTTTACTTCGACTATTGATTTAATTGACATAGTAAATTACAAATTTATCAGACAACTTAAATATGAAAATTTAAGCATCACGATTTCAAAAGTACTAAACCAGCGGGGAAAGCTCTTTAGCTAAATTAAGAACTTCAGCAATATCCTTAATGCTGTCGCGCTCAATCACCATTTGTTTTCCGAGTTTAAGAGTCATACGTTCTATCCTCGCTCGTTCCTGCAAATTCTCGATTTCTGCAATATCCGCAACTTTTGCTAGACCCAGTATCCGCCGCATCATCTTGCAGGCAGCAAATCCCACAGTATCACTAAAAAGCCGGGCAATGAAGCGCTCCCGTAGAACTTTAAAATGCTGCTCTCCTTCAGGGTAATTCCAGGCAAGTTGAGGATTTCTTAATTGTTCTTCAATCCACAATGCTTCAAACTTCTCAGCAAATTTAATCCAAACCGACTCAATTGTATCCAACAGCCATTTCCGGTAATCGTACGGTTCACGTCCTAATAGTTGTTGACGGTGCTCATGCGAAAAATAGGACATGAGCAAGTTTCCTATGAGTGCGCCAACATCAAATCCCATCGGACCATAAAAAGCAAATTCGGGGTCAATTACATAGGTCTCATTTTCATTGACCATTATACTACCGATATGTAAGTCACCGTGCAGCAGAGATTCAGCATTGTTCATGAACTTGTATTTCATTTCCGCTACTGCAATTTTTAAATCGCGATCCTGCTGAATAAAGTTGAGATCTTCTTCTGTTAGTTCCGGATTATATACGTTAGTTTCATGTTTCTCATATGGCGTGGTGAATACAAAATCCTCTGTTATCTTGCATAGATCATAATTTATATACTTGCTAACCATTTCTTTCTTTGTCTGGTGATCAAGACATAAATCTGATGTTTTAAATAATACTTCCGCCATAAAAGTGCTGATGTGTTCTGCAAAATTACGGAAAACTTTTCCCTGAATAATTTCACCTCGTAATACCTTGTGAGCAGACAAATTCTCCATAATTACCAGAGACATCTCATGGCTTCCATAATAGACTTCCGGTACATGTTGTGGACAGAGTTCTATTTCTTTTTGCAGAGCCATGATTTCAATTGTCATGCGTTCTCTTTTAAGCGGCCAGGATTCTCCTACAACTCTTAAATATGGTACAGCCTGCTTGAGTACAACAGTCTCTTGCGGGTTTTTTGAGTTTTTTATCAGAAAAACATAATTCAAATTTCCGTCACCTACCTCTTCTACTTCAAGGTTGTTAAAATCCGTAAAGATTTTCTGCATTTCTTCAAGCGAACCCAGATACTTGGGAATTTCCGCTATTGTTAATATCCTGTAAGCCATATGATTCCCTTTACTAACCTAATTGTCGTTTGCGTATAATTTTAAAATCAAACACATTTGAGCTGTAATAGTCATTACTGTAACAGACTGGTATTCCGCTGATATCAAAGAATATTTCTTCCAGCAACAGAAATAATCCTACGCTATCCTTCATTTCAGGAAAGTCTCTCTTAGTTAACATTGTCGGCCGAAGTGTACTTTCTGAGTGGGAAACTAGATGGCCGTTTTGTGCCAGTAGATCAAAAAGAGAACCTTTATAATCAATTTTGTCAATATTGTCTGAAAATATACTTTTAGGTATTATATCAATGCAATATGCAGCTATTTCATCATTTGCCCGCCGTACACGCTCCACCCAGACGCAAGGATCTTTAGCTCCAATACTGAGCTTGTCTGACAATTCACCGGCAGGAATGGTTTTTACATTTATCCGACTGGTGGAAGGAACAGCGCCTACAGCCTTGATGTTTTCTGTAACAGAAAACAACTGATCCAATCCGTTTTTTACTCTGACTGGAACTGAACGGATGAAAGTGCCTTTTCCCTGCATTTTGAGTAAAACACCTTGCTGAACCAAGTTTGCCAATGATTCCCTGACTGTTGAACGTCCTACACCAAAGCGTTTGTAAAGTTCACTTTCGGTAGGAAGTTGATCCCCGGGAAGCAAACTTTCATCCCTGATCATATCTATGATTGCTTCCTGGACTCGAATCTGTAACGGCTTATCAAGTGTTAATTTCATCAGTATCTTTGTTTAATTGTCTGTTGTCAGACAAGTTTATACTCCTTACTTTAGACAGATGCAAGTACAAAAGTAACTATATTTGATTTTTTTAAGAATAATAATTATTGCTTTTAATTCTCCTATTAGCACTTTTATCAAATCAGACTCAACAATAATGATAATCACAATAATTATAGATTTCCTGCTAAAGGGGACAAATTCAGTGTAAAGCTTGTTGCTTTTTTAGCAATAGTATATATTTTTTACATAAACAACGCTTGGTATCAAGCAGGCAAGTTCAGTAGAAGATACTTTCGAATACTTCCAACTTTAAGTTTTATTTTTTATTTTCATGGATAACTTACGCATAAAAACAAAAATAATCTGCACAATCGGTCCTGAGACTGAATCATATGAAATGCTGCAGCGGATGGCTGGTGCAGGAATGAATATCGCACGGCTCAACATGTCTCATGGTGATCAGGACTGGCATCAGCGTGTGATCAAACACATCAAAACACTAAACCGTAAAATAAAATTTCCTATCGCGATCCTGCTTGATACACAAGGTCCGGAAATTCGTACAGGTCACCTCGCCTCCGATCTGGATTTAAAAAAAGGTTCAGTAATATCGATTGTGGTCAGGGGGGAAAGTGATCCAGAGGAAACATCAATCCATATAGATTACGATGACTTGATCAGTACTGTGCTGGCAGGTGACAAAATTACTGTTGATAGTGGTTTGATAAACTTGGAGGTTTTAGAAAAGCATGAGCGCATGATGCGTTGTCGTGTACTTGACGGCGGTTTACTGAAAAGTAAAAGACATGTCAATCTTCCAGGAGTACGTGTAAATCTACCGGCAATCACCAAAAAGGACCGGCGCGATATTGAGTTTGGAATTGCAAGTGACGTTGATTATATTGCACTTTCATTTGTCAGGGAAGCTGCAGATATTTTGCAGTTAAAAGAAATACTTGGTAAAAAAGTAGGTAAGATCAAAATTATCGCTAAAATTGAAGATGAAGAAGGTGTAAAGAATGTCAATGAAATAATTGAGCAAGTTGATGGTGTAATGGTCGCCCGCGGTGATTTAGGGATTGAGATTCCAATCCATACGGTACCAACAGTGCAACGCCGAATTGTCCGTTCCTGTGCAGAACAGGGAAAAAGGGTAATTGTAGCGACACATTTACTAGAATCAATGATCACAAATCCGCTGCCTACACGAGCAGAAGTGACTGATGTCGCAAATGCAGTTTATGAAGAAGTGGATGCGGTGATGTTATCAGGAGAAACTACAATTGGGAAATATCCGCTGCGCTGTATCGACCAACTTGTTAATATTGCCGAAAATGTCGAAAAGCATCCTGGATTACGTTTTGTCAGCAAACTAAATACCGAAAATGACAAACAGAAATTGTCTTTGGCTGCTGTAGAATTAGCAGAATCCCTGGGTGCGCGCTGTATAGTTGTCATCACACGGCGTGGGGTGATGGCAGATCTTGTTTGTAATTGCCGTCCTGTGTATAGTGACATTTACGCCTTCACTAACGTCAGTCAGGCCAGAAGGACCATGACTTTAGGCCGCGGAATTCGGCCTTTCAGAATAGCCTTCAGTCAAGATCCGGAGAAGACCCTGCAAACTGCATTTAACGTACTTAAAGAACGGGAAGGTTTTCAGTCTGATGAAAAAGTAGTTGTAATTTCAGATGTTCTGGCAGGATCCGGGAAAATTGATGCGATTCAAATCCGCCACCTGCCTTGAACATTTTTTGCGGAATTTTATTTCCGTTTCAAGGCCTTGCCGGATTTTGTTTAGACACGCTCAACGACAGTCGCAATTCCCTGTCCGAGACCTATGCACATTGTTGCGACACCTAAAGTTGAATCCTGCTCACGCATTTCATGTAGAAGTGTGCCTATTATCCGCGTTCCTGAACATCCAAGCGGATGTCCAAGAGCAATTGCTCCACCGTTTAGATTTACTTTTTCATCCATTTGTTCTTCAATTTTCAAATCCCGCATAACTGGCAGAGACTGTGCGGCAAAGGCTTCATTCAATTCAAACAAGTTGATATCGCCTATTTCCAGTTTTCCACGCTTCAAAGCTTTATTGACTGCCGGAACAGGACCATAACCCATTATCGCCGGATCAACTCCCGCTGTGGCCATTGCTTTGACTTTTGCTATCGGCTGCAAACCTAAATCTTTTGCCTTTGTTGCTGACATCATCAAGACAGCTGACGCACCATCCGAAATTGCTGAAGAATTTCCTGCAGTAACTGTCCCGGAAACAGGATTAAAGACCGGACGAAGTGCCGCAAGTCCTTCCATACTTGCATCATGTCGAATTACCTCATCTTCCGTGCAGAGCATCAATTTGCCTTCTTCGTCATGCCCTTCAATCGCTACAATTTCTTTTGCGAAACGTTTGGATTTTGTGGCTTTAGACGCATTTTTATGGGATCGCAAAGCAAATGAATCCTGCTCTTCCCGTGTCAGTTTGTATTGTATGGACAGCATTTCCGCAGTCAAACCCATCATGCCTGAAGCTTTTGCGGAATATTTACTTGTGTTAGGATTAGGATCAAGTCCAAGATCCATTGGTACGTGTCCCATGTGCTCTACCCCACCGCATAAAAACACATCACCCTGTCCGCACATAATCGACATCGCAGCCGAGTGAACTGCAGTCATCGATGATCCGCACAGACGGTTAACAGTCTGAGCAGAACAGGTATGAGGCAAAGGAGTCATCAACGAAATAAAGCGGGCAATATTAAATCCCTGTTCTTTGGTCTGATTCACGCAGCCCCAAATAACATCCTCCACATCTGCAGGATTCACTTCCGGATAACGGCTTAATAATTCGTTAATAAGTGCAGCAGATAAATTTTCTGCACGTACATTCCGGAACATTCCGCCTCTTGAGCGTCCCATTGGTGTTCTAACAGCATCTACAAATACAGCTTCTTCCATAATACCTCTTTCAATTTGTTAAAGTTAGGTTATTTCTTTTCTCTGATCAACATGTATGAATGTTACAGTAAATTGGCCATCAATTTTGATGGTCTCCTAAAAGTCTATAATCCCCATATTGTCATTTCCACGATTTTGTTATCCTCTCAAAATCCGCAGAGGAAAAGACTCAAATACACTGATCACTCAAGCGGATGAAACAGTTTTCCAGCTTGTGCCATTTTCATAATTTGTTCAGTAGGTTCATAGACTTTACCCAGTGCTTTATGTTTTTCAGCCCGCTGAAGTAATTCATTCAAACCAACTGTATCTGCCCAGCGAAAAATCCCTCCACGGAAAGGTGGAAAACCAATTCCGTAAACCAGACCCATGTCAACTTCAGTCGGTGTTTCTACAATGTTATCTTCCAAACATCGTGAACTTTCCATCAACATTGGAAGCATCATACGGTCGATTATATCAGCATCACTAATGCCTTCACCACTGCCTACTCCCAGATCCTTCAGAAAATTGGCAACGCCAGGATTTACCTCTTTTTTGGGTCTGCCCTTTTTATCTTTGCTGTGGATATAAAAACCATTATCGTTTTTTTGCCCGTACCATTCTTTCTCATACATTTTGGAAATAATAGTCGGTACATCCTGACTCATGCGATCCGGAAATCCTGCAGCCATCACTCCACCTGCGTGAAAAGCTGTGTCAATACCAACAACGTCCAGCAAAAATGCCGGTCCCATCGGCCAACCGAATTTTTCCATTACTTTATCAATTTTCTTAAAATCCACACCGTCATTTACCAAACCGGCAAAACCGGCGAAATACGGAAAAAGAACTCGATTCACGAGGAATCCCGGACAATCATTAACCACAATCGGACTTTTCCCCATTGCGGAAGCATAAGCTACAGTAGCAGCGATTGTGGATTCACTGCTTTTTTCTCCTCGTATTACCTCTACGAGCGGCATGCGGTGAACCGGATTAAAAAAGTGCATTCCGCAAAACTGTTCCGGACGTTTCAAACCTTGAGCCAGTTTAGTAATTGAAATTGTGGAAGTGTTGGAAGCCAAAATCGCTTTCTCACCGATCAATGACTCAGTTTCTGCCAATACTACTTTCTTCACACTTTCCTTTTCAACCACTGCTTCAACGATCAAGTCTGCATCTAGCAGATTTTCATAAGAAAGTGTCGGTGTAATTCCGGTTAAAACCTGTGCCATTTTATCCGCTTTCATACGTCCGCGTTCCACACGTTTCTGCATGATTTTCGTTGCTTCATTCATCCCCAAATCTAGTTGAGACTGAGCAATGTCTTTCATGGCAATTGGAATCCCTTTGTATGAAGACTGATAAGCAACTCCTCCACCCATTATGCCTGCACCAAGAACTGCCGCACGCTTAACAGGTTCAGCTATTTTTATGGAATTTTTAGCTTTTTTCTTGAGCAACTGATCGCCTAAAAACAAACCGATCAAAGCCGTCGCTTCCGGAGACTTTGCCAACTCCGCAAATCCTTCTGCTTCAATCTCCAGTGCACCTTCCAGTTCAAATCTTGCGCTGGCCTGCATAACACCGACAATTGTCAACGGTGCAGGATAATTTGGCCCCGCTTTACCGGCTATAAAAGCTCTTGCGGTTTCAAAAGCCATCATGGTCTCATTTTCATTCAGCATTAATGGCTGTTGTTTTTCCGCACGTTTTGCCTGCCAGTCTAACTCTCCGCTGATAGCTTTGTTCAGCAGATCCAGAGCAGCATCCCGTAATATTTCGTGTTCTACAACTGCATCTACTGCACCTATTTCCTGTGCTTTTTCCGGAGAATTTTCTGTTCCTCCCGCAATCCATTCCAGCGCATTATCTGCACCAACTAAGCGTGGCAACCTAGACGTACCTCCGAATCCTGGCAGCAAACCGAGTTTAACTTCCGGAAGACCAACTTTTGCTTTGGTAGATGCAACACGATAAGTACAGGCCAGTCCAAATTCAAAACCACCGCCAAGTGCATAGCCGTTAATGGCACAAACACTTGGAAAATTCAGGTTTTCCAGATCAGAAAAAACTTTTTGCGCGTCTTTGACCCAGTTTACCAATTCGTCTTGAGGTACCTGAAATCCTTTTAGAAACTCCGTAATGTCTGCACCTACAATGAAAACAGCTTTAGCACTGCTAACCAACAGACCTTTGACTGATTTATCTGCTGCCAACTGTGCGATTACTTCCCGAAGTTCTTCGAGAGAGTTTTGATCAAATTTATTAACTGACTCACCTTGTGAATCAAAGATTAATTCAACTATATTATTATCCAGATTACGGCACTGTATTGCCTGACCTTTGTATTCCATATGTTCTACTTGTTTAAAATGTTTAAAAAGTAATTTCCAGCGCATCAAAGTTTTGCTTTTTGCCCCCTGCAAGCAAAGCCTCAAATTGCGGGATAATGCCGTCGACAAAGTAGCGAGTAGTTTTTATCTTGTTTGCATAAAAAAGCGCATTTTCATTCTCCTCCAGAAAAGCTGAAAGCTCAAGTTCGCCGATATCTTTTTCTGCTTTTATTTGAGTTAATTTTTCTGCAGCAACAACTGCCTGCTCCAGCAATAATGAACCCGCAGTTACTGAGGAAAAAAACATCAAAAAAGGAGTAGCATAAAGTGCGACACCTTCCATACCGCGCGTTTTTATAACTTCCTGAGAACCCATAGATGTTTCGTAAAGTGTTTCACAGTACGTTTCAAATGTTTTGAATACTGCCCCCAGCTCCGGATGTTGACTGTGTTTCGCAATCAATTTACTGAAGCGTTCCATCAAATTCTGAAATAACATTCCACCCTGCTGAAGCATTTTACGTCCAACTAAATCCAAGGCTTGTATATCAGTTGTCCCTTCGTAAATCGGAGCAATTCTGGCATCACGAAAAAGCTGTTCCAGCGGAAAATCTTTGGTGTAACCAACTCCACCCAGCACCTGAATCCCTGTCCGTACCACATCAAGACCAACCTCTGTACACCAACCTTTGCACATCGGCGTCAGCAAATCCACCATGTTTTGCGCGCTTTGCTTTTCCTCATCAGTTTTTGCGATTTGTTCAAGATCAAATTGAAAAGAGGTAAAATAAAGCAACGCCCGCATGGCTTCAACTTTAGCTTTCATATTGATCAGATTGAGTCTTACCGCTGGATGATTGACAATCGAAACCTTGGGTGCTTCCGGATCACGGATTTTTGAAATATGAGTACCCTGTACACGTTCCTGCGCATAAGTTTTGGCATTTTCGTAAGCTGCTCCTCCAAGAGCAAGACCAATCAGTCCTGTATAAATTCTGGCACCATTCATCATCAGGAACATCGATGATATGCCCTGGCCTTCTTCTCCTATGATCCACCCCAGGCAATCATCATTTTCGCCAAAATTCAAGACCGCTGTGGGACTGGCATGGATACCCAGTTTATCTTCTATAGAGGCAACAGTAACATCGTTCCAGTCTCCGAGAGTTCCGTCATCATTCACCCGTGTATATGGAACCGCAAACAGGCTCAAACCTTTGGTACCGTCCGGAGCGCCTTTGACCCTGGCCAGAACAGCGTGAATAACGTTTTCTCCTAAATTATTATCTCCGGAAGAAATCCAGCACTTTGAACCTTTTATTTTGTAAACACCTTCCTCTACCGGTATTGCACTGGTTGTCCCTGCACCAACATCAGAACCTGCCTGAGGCTCACTCAGGCACATGGTTCCCGTGTACTGACCCTGGAACATTTTAGCTGCATACTTTTCTTTAAGCTCAGTTGAACCAAAGGTATCAATCAATTCTGCTGCACCGGAAGTCAAACCGAAAAACATGCTCAAACCAAGATTTGCTCCGTTCAAGGCTTCATTGATTATCAATCCAAGTGTTGCAGGTGCACCCATTCCTCCGTATTCGGGAGATACCCTCATCGTCGCCCATCCCATTTCATAAGCCTGTTTATAAGGTTCATGGAGGCATTTCGAAACCTTGACACGTCCGTCTTCAATACGGCAACCTTCACGGTCACTTTCGGAGCGTGTTGGAGAAACAACGTCAATCGCAAAACGGATACCTTCCTGAACCATCATATCAAGAGTATCTACATCAAATTCGGAAAACTTTTCTGACTCACTGAGTTGTTCAATAGGCAACCATTCCTTCATGGCAAAACTAATGTCACGCAGATCAAGAGTTAGTTCTGTACTGCTCATAATATTTTTTAAATTTAAAAGATGAGGTGATGTTTTAACAGTTCTTTTGAACCTTGTAGACTTAATAATAAAATACGCTAATTTTAGTGGAGAGGAAAGCCAAATTATGCATCAAGCAATAATGATATGCTAATATACAAATATCTGTAGCTGACTCACAGCGTATTAAAGCTAAACTGTTATTTGGGACACTTTGTGCAGAAGTATATAGAGTGCTCATTTTATTGACACAAAAGAAGTTTACAAATAGAGATAAACACAGATTTACATTTTTCTTTCAGCTAAGATTTTCGATGTCCCTTAGATCAATCATAGATTCTGCCCGGCGTAAACCACACTCTTTAAAACACCAATTTCGCTGGAAGCTGGTGCCACGTTTTATTTGGAAATCTGTGCAGTCTTTTCACATTACATTACTGGTTTGGGGTCTAGTTACAGTCGGCTGTATTTTTTACCTTTCACAATGGATGAATTACCGACAGGTGGCACATCGGGTTGACTCGCTGGAAACTCAACGTTCATTTTTAGTAAGCAAGCTGGAATTGCTTGAAGTGGAAATCAGCTATCTAAGCAGACCACAGCGGCTGGAAGTTCTGGTGGAAAACACAATGCGCATGACTTCTCCAAACCCTGCACAATATCGACTTTCCTGGGTTGATGTCAGCAGTGCCGAATAAGATTAAAATGAATCAATCTCCACGTTTTCAACTTTACAGTTTCAAGACACGACTTCTCACAGTACTTGTTGCATTTGTCTTATGTTTTTTAGCTGTTTTGGGCAGGGTTTTTTATTTACAGATTCTGAAAGCAGATTACTACACTGATAAAGCAAAGTCACAACATGAACGTACAGTCACACTGGAACCACGTCGTGGAAGAATATTAGACAAGAACGGCAGAATACTAGCAGTTTCAATTCAGCTGAAATCACTTTTTGCCAAACCAGGCCAGCTTGATTCCCCAACACAGGCAGCAAGATTACTTTCACCTATCCTGAATATTCCATATCACAAACTGCTGATTGAGTTAAAATCAAAAAGCAATTTTGTCTGGATCAAACGCAAATTACCACCGGAACAGACGAAGCAGGTGGAGAAGCTTAATTTAAGCGGAATTGGTTTTATTGCAGAGTTTCGGCGTTTTTATCCTAATGGTAATTTTGCCGGACAACTTTTAGGTTACACCGGTATTGATTCGCAGGGACTGGAAGGTGTCGAAAATAAATATGAATCCCTGCTGGCAGGAAAACCTGCGGCTTATATCGTGGAAAAAGAAGGAATGTACCGTACTGTACCTCTCTCTAATATTCCTAAAAAAAAACCCGATCAATATTCTCTGCATTTGACGATAGACAGCACGATTCAGCACTTTGCAGAAAAAGCACTTCGTGATGGAGTAATAAAAACACGGGCAGACCGGGGAAGTGTGATTGCACTGCACTCTAAAACCGGGGCAATCCTGGCAATGGCGAGTTACCCAGGATTTGATCCAAACCGTTATCAGCAATACAGCAGGGCACTTCAACTCAACCGTGTTGCAACTTCAGGTTACGAACCTGGCTCCACCTTTAAAATGGTTACAATTGCGGCTGCACTTAATGAAGGAATGATTTCTCCTGAACAGGAATTTTTCTGTGAAAATGGGAAATATAAAATTGGTAGAAACCTTGTCCGCGATACTTCTCCGCATGGAATAATGACACTGAAGGAGGTTTTACAGAAATCCTCAAACATCTGCGCAGCAAAAATTGGGATGAGTATGTCTCCGGCTAAATTTCATGAATATATTTTGCGTTTTGGCTTTGGACAACGGCCTAACTCCGGTGTTGCCGCAGAAGCTTCCGGAAGAGTCATTTCTCCTAAAAAGTGGCAGACGATCGATCATGCAAATATATCTTTTGGTCAGGCAATTCTAGTTTCACCTTTGCAGATGGTAAGCGCAGCTAATGTTTTTGCGAACAAAGGCCAATGGGTTCCTCCATATATTGTTGAGTATTTACGTGATAATAATGGGCAAAAATTGAGGAAAATAAAAGATGATGACGGAAAGTTAATCCAGAGTTTCGGAAAAGGTGTCAGGAGTCCTGTGGTCGAGGCATCAGTCGCAGGATTGGTTAAAGAATATCTTGTCTCAGTTACTCAGCAAGGCGGAACTGCAGTAAAGGCCGCGATTAAAGGTTATCAAATCGCAGGTAAGACTGGGACGAGCCAGATTTACGACCAACAGTTGGGACGATATTCCAACACACGTTATATTGCGTCATTTGTAGGGTTTGCTCCGGCTTCTGAACCATTAGTCACAGTACTTGTTGTGGTGGAACAACCGCGGACTTCTTATTATGGAGGAAGTGTAGCCGCACCGATTTTTAAGGAAATAGTACAACGCACATTATTATTCGAAGATGTTTTACCATTTCCGGAAGAAAGCAATTCAGAAAGTTCCTCTCAGGGCAAAACGGTAAAGCGTTGAGTAAGTTCCTTTTTAATTTCGCTTTTCATTAACACTTCAGACATTTCATCAGCCCCAGTTCTGCAGAATATCAACATGCCCTAATAGTACGGATAAATATTTATGCTAATTATTTTGAATAAATTATGCACCCTCCGAATTAGCAGGTTGAACTGAGATCCGCGCCATCTGAAGAGCAGTCTTGGTTGCCGCTATCATCGAACTCGGATTCGCCTTAAAATGCGGTGCTAAGTCAAACGCAGTTCCGTGATCCGGAGAAGTACGGATAATCGGCAGTCCCAGCGTTATGTTGACTGCACGATCGAATCCGTATAGTTTTAGTGGAATCAGCGCTTGGTCGTGATAAAGTGCCACCACAGCGTCAAAACGGCCTTTACGGTGTTCCAGAAAAATTGTATCCGGCGGAAACGGTCCCTCGCAGATTATTCCTTTTTTCCGGGCGAGTTCCATTGCAGGTATAATTATATTTTTTTCTTCATCTCCAAATATACCGTTTTCTCCTGCATGAGGATTGATGCCTGGAAGGCCAAGTTTCGGTTTAACTATCCCCATTTTTTTAAGTCCGGAATCCGTAATTTCCATAACTTCAAGAATAAGTTCAGCAGTGAGTGATTCGAGGGCTTGACGTAATGAGACGTGAAGCGTTACCATGGTAGCACGTAAATCATCAACAGCCAGCATCATCACGGATCGCTTGCCATTACTGAACTGTGAAAGCATTTCTGTATGGCCCGGAAAAAGGTGTCCTGCTGACTGCAGTGCTTCTTTCGCCAGCGGAGCTGTAACGATGGCGTCAATAATTTTTCGGTTCGCAAAGTCGATTGCGCTATGAACAAATTGAAATGCAGATTCTCCGCCCCAGACAGAACATGTACCAAGTTCCCATTTTCGAGCTTCTTGAACGGACAAATCGATTACGGGCAGACATAATGAATCCTGGAATTTTTTTGGCAAGACAAGGCTTTTTTCAGAAATTGTTTCAAACGAAAAAGAGAAGCCCAAAACATCATTCATTGAGCTCAGGATTTCAGAGTCACCAAAAATCAAAGGTTGCCATGCCTGAAAAGGGTGCATATTTTCCAGGGCACGTAATAAAACTTCAGGCCCTATTCCGTTGGGGTCACCCATCGTCAGGCCGATATTTATTTCTGCTTCGCGGGGCATATTAGCTAATAATTATAAAAACGTTTATGAATTTGCAAGATAAAGTAGCGCTGGTCACTGGATCCGGAGTTAGACTGGGACAGGCAATTGCTCAAAAATTAGGTCAATTGGGAATGCGCGTTGTCATACATTATCACCACTCTGAAAAAGGCGCAAAACAAACCGTTAAGCTGCTTCCGGGTGACGAATCACGACATCTTATTCTTCAAGCAGATTTAAAAGATGTTTCCGCGATTAAAGAACTTGTCCGGAAAGCTGAGGATAAATCCGGACCGATTTCAGTGTTGATCAATAATGCGGCTGATTTTTTTCCAACTCCGTTTTTCTCAACAAGTGAAGAAGAATGGGATCATCTCTTTGAACTTAATTTGAAGGCACCGTTTTTTTTAGCACAAACAATTGCGGAAGGGATGAAAAAACGTGGAGAAGGAAAAATAATAAATATGGTTGATGTTTCCGCGGATCGGCCGTGGTCCGGATTTTTACCTTATTGCACATCAAAAGCAGGACTCAGTTCTTTAACCATAGGTTTAGCACGTGCGTTAGCGCCTGAGGTACAGGTCAACGCAATTGCACCCGGAACTGTACTGCCTCCTCCGGATCATGCGGAAATGGACTTAAGCGAGTCCGTCAAACGCAGTCTGCTAAAAAGAATCGGTTTAGCAGAAGATATTGTACAGGCTGTTGAATATTTGTTAAAATCGGACTTTGTTACCGGTACCATCCTACCTGTTGACGGTGGAAGGTCAGTTTATTAAAATCCGCAAATTCTAAAATTATTTTATGTTCTCCTCCAGACATCTATTTTTGTTTTTGGTTCTTGCTTTCTGTTTTACACAAGTCCAGGGAGTTACGCGCTACTCTGTTGATGAGCAGGAAAATATCAGCATTTATGCAAAAAGCAGCAGAGCGGTAGTTAACATCAGCAATATTGCGGTTA
Source organism: Deltaproteobacteria bacterium (assembly GCA_018645085.1). Lineage (GTDB taxonomy): Bacteria > SAR324 > SAR324 > SAR324 > NAC60-12 > Arctic96AD-7. Next base: position 27,143 of record JABGPG010000094.1, on the reverse strand, counting down.
ACTATGATTTCTACTACCGTGCTATTCCCGCCGAATCAGGTTCCGGAACAGGATTCCTGATTAACAAATCCGGAATTATTGTCACCAATTATCATGTAGTTGAAAACGCCAGCAAACTGGTTGTTACACTTGCAGATAATAGTCAGTGGCCCGGAAAACTTGTTGGTGCAGATCCTAACAACGATCTGGCCATTGTACGTATAGAAGCTCCTGCTGAAAGTTATGATGTCCTCAAATTTTCCCATTCCAATGACATTGTAGTTGGTCAAAAAGTATTAGCACTGGGAAACCCTTTTGGATTACGGCAAACCTTAACTACAGGAATCATCAGTGCTTTGGGACGTACCATTGCGGCCAAAAACGGACGTAAAATTGAAGGTATCATACAAACCGATGCAGCCATAAATCCCGGGAATTCAGGTGGACCTTTGCTCGACTCTGAGGGAAATGTGATTGGAATTAACACTGCGATCATAGGTTCCGCTGGAAGTGTGGGCATAGGCTTTGCGGTACCGAGCAATACCGCGTTACGTATTCTACCGGACCTGCTGAAATACGGTTATGTACGACGACCGTGGCTTGGTATTGAACCCATCCCAACTGTTTATTTGCGCCGTATAGGAATTGACATTCAGGAAGGTCTGTTAATCGCACGTGTGGTGAACGGTGCTTCCGCTGATAATGCGGGATTGCGTGGTGCATCGAGAACTGTCAAAGTTGGACGCTACAAGGTTCCATGGGGCGGTGATATAATTACTCATATCAACGAAACTCCTGTTGCTTCGATGGAAGATTTAGCGCAACAGATCGAAACACGCAAATCCGGTGAAGAAGTCACCGTGCGTTTCATCCGCAAGGAAAAGGTTTATTCGGTTGTGGTTGAACTGATTTTGCGTCCTAGATCTTAAATATTTTTTATTGAACTTAGCAAAAATATTGCAACAGAAAGACTTTGATAATTTTTCTTTTCAACAAACTTACAACTTTACAAACAAAGGATAAATAATGACTAATCGTGTCTACAATTTCAGTGCCGGACCGGCAATGCTGCCTACTCCAGTCATGCAAAAAATTCAGGAGGAGTTTCTGGACTATCAAGGACTTGGTGCCTCTATTGTTGAAGTAAGCCACAGACTTCCAATCTTTCGTGAAATTCTTGATGCTACTGAATCAATGTTCCGTGAACTGACTAATCTTCCAAAAAACTACCGTGTACTTTTCATGCACGGTGGTGCGCAAATGCAGTTTTCTGCTGTTCCACTAAATTTAATGTCACGTAAAAAGCACAAAGGCTCATACTTTATCACCGGAAGATGGGGTATTTTAGCGGAAAAAGAGGCTCAGCGTTACGGCAGCACAGAAATTCTGATGGATACTAAAGAGTATGATTATCGGTTAATTCCGGAATATGACAGAAGTAAACTGGATCAGGAAAGCAGTTATGCTCACTTGACTACCAATAATACGCTTTACGGAACGCGCTGGCATTCCTTTCCAGACACAGGAAGTGTACCTTTAGCCGCGGACGCCACCTCAGACATTTTGTCCAGAGAAATGGATTATTCACAGTTTGGGGTAGTTTATGCGGGATTTCAGAAAAATCTCGGTACAGCCGGAACTGCAATTGTAATTGTCAGGGATGATCTGCTGGGTAATGCACTACCTGAAACTCCAAAATTGTTGGATTATGCCTTGTTTGACGAACATCATTCCATACCAAACACGATCAATGTTTTTGCGGTTTATGTGATGCGTCTGATGCTGGAATGGGTAAAGGAACAAGGTGGAGTTCCGGAAATGGAAAAACTGGCAGATAAAAAATCTGCACTGCTGTATGACGTACTGGATCGGTCCGATTTTTATCTTGCAGTGGCACATCCGGAACACCGTTCAACCATGAACGTTACTTTTCATTTACCACAAGCTGAACTGCTCCAGAAGTTTCTAACTGAGTCCGATAAAGAAGGTTTTTTTGGCCTCATGGGACATGCCAAAGTCGGCGGTGCAAGAGCCTCAATTTACAATGCTATGCCTCTGGAAGGAGTAGCAGAACTCGCTAATTTTATGCAGGAGTTTGAGCGTAAAAACGGTTAAGCTGCTTTGGCCTGATTGATCTTCACCAGATGTTTGGGCCACTGCAGATATTCCTGCCAACTTCGATCAGGAATTTGAATATGTAGAGTTTTGGCAATATTTACCATTTGCCAATAATCAGGTTCAAATGGCGGTTGAGAAGGTTTAACTATATTTGCACCTTTAGTCAGGTTACATTTTTGGCAGGCTGTGACAACATTTTTCCAGCGCATTCCGCCACCTCTGCTTTTCGGAATAACATGATCTATAGTAAGGTGATCAGCGGAGAAATGACGTTGACAGTATTGGCAGTGAAAACGGTCGCGTAGGAAAATGTTACGGCGGGTAAAATTGACTGTACCTTTTTGATAATGATAATTGGCCATCATCACAACACTCGGCACAGCTAAAGCCAAGTGTTGTGAATGACATATCCAGTCATCATAGGAACGTAAAACAGTCACCTTGTCAAGATAGAGCGCCTTTATCGCCTGTTGCCAGGTGATAGTACTCAAGGGCCACAGCGTCAAGGGGTTGCCGTCCTGATTTAGTAATAGAACATCTTTCATGTGGACACAATAAAGTTGCGGCCTCACTACAGTTCTTACTGATTTTCACGCATAAAATTACGTAGAACTGTATGTAAAATACCACCGTTTTTGTAATATTCAATTTCAACTTGCGTATCTAAACGGCAAGTTACTGTGATCTTTCGATCTCCTGCCTGCAGGATTAAATCCTGACCAGGTTTTAAATCATCACTTAAACCCAAAACCGCGTACTCTTCATCACCGTTTAAACCGAGTGATTTATGTGTTTCACCGTCTTTGAACTGCAACGGCAGAACACCCATTCCTACGAGATTGGAGCGGTGAATTCGCTCAAAACTTGTAGCCGCAACTGCCTTAACGCCGAGTAACAGTGTTCCTTTTGCAGCCCAATCCCGCGATGAACCTGTACCATATTCTGCACCTGCTAAAACGACAAGCGGTGTTGCTGATTCTTTATATTTTAACGAAGCTTCATAAATAGTAGTCACTTCCCCGTCAGGCATCATTTTGGTAAAACCACCTTCTGTTCCGGGTGCCAACTCATTTCGTAAACGCACATTCCCAAAAGTTCCGCGTGTCATGACTCTGTCATTACCACGTCGTGAACCATAGGAATTGAAGTCGACTTTATCTGTACCACTTGCCAGCAAAAATGCACCTGCCGGAGTTTCCTCAGCAAAAGAGCCGGCGGGAGAAATATGATCCGTCGTGATGGAGTCTCCAAGCTTAACTAAAACTCTGGCTCCGGTGATGTCCGCTAATGTTTTGGTATCCAGACCCATGTTTTGGAAAAAAGGAGGATTTTGGATGTAGGTCGAACTGTCGTCCCACTCATAAACCTCACCGGTACGAGACTCTACAGCATTCCACATAGGAGAGCTTTCACCAACGTCTTTGTATTCTTTCTCATACATTTCGCTGCTTATCTTTTTTTCTACCTCTGCAATTTCCGCTTTAGTTGGCCAAATGTCTTTTAGAAAAACCGGCTTTCCGTCTTTATCGTTTCCAAGCGGATCATTGTTCAAATCCTGATTAACCGTTCCCGCAATTGCATAAGCTACAACCAACGGTGGACTTGCTAAATAATTTGCCTTTATGTGCGAACTTATCCTGCCTTCAAAATTTCGATTACCAGACAAAACAGATGTAACGACCAAATCACCTTCGTTGATCGCGCTGACAATGTTTTCAGGCAAAGGTCCTGAGTTGCCGATACAGGTTGTACAACCATAGCCTACTGTGTGAAAACCCAAGGCGTCTAGCGCTTCGTTCAAACCTGTTGCCTGCAGGTAATCCGTGACAACACGTGAACCGGGCCCCAGAGAAGTCTTCACCCACGGTTGACGTTTCAGCCCTTTTTCAACTGCTTTTTTAGCAAGCAGACCAGCTGCCAGCATCACCGATGGATTACTTGTATTTGTGCAGGAAGTGATGGCAGCAATCACCACCGAACCGTGTTTTAGTTCACCGGACTCAATACCCTTTACTGGCACAGAAGTTTCCAGTTCATCTCCGCTCAACTCAAATCCACGTTCTTTGGTGGATGCCTGCAAAGTTTTTTGCCATTTTGGCTGCATTTGCGAAAGATTAACCCGATCCTGCGGACGTTTAGGTCCGGCCAACGCTGGTTCAACCGTTGAAAGATCGAGTTCCAATGTATCCGTAAATATTGGATCTGGAGTGTCATTTCTGCGGAAAAGTCCTTGTGCTTTAGAATATCTTTCAATGCGCTGAACCAAGGCTTCCGGACGTCCTGTACCGCGTAAATAATTTAATGTCTCATCATCAACTGGAACAAATCCCATCGTTGCTCCATATTCCGGAGCCATATTAGCCAGAGTTGCACGGTCAGCCAGAGTTAGATTATTCAAACCGGTGCCAAAAAATTCAACAAATTTTTCTACCACACCTTTTTGCCGCAGCATTTCAACAACCCGTAAAACCAAATCCGTCGCGGTTGCGTTTTCCTGAAGTTTACCCTGCAGGCGGAATCCTATTACTTCCGGAATCAGCATATAAATCGGTTGGCCGAGCATGACCGATTCTGCTTCAATACCACCGACTCCCCAGCCCATAACACCAAGTCCGTTAATCATAGTGGTGTGTGAATCTGTTCCGACAACAGTGTCCGGAAAACAAACACCGTCCCGTGACTGAACTACACTTGCTGCAGTTTCAAGATTAACCTGATGCACAATTCCTACACCTGGAGGATAGACATTAAAATTATCAAAAGCCTGCTTACCCCATTTTAGAAATTCGTAACGTTCACGGTTGCGCCTGAATTCGATTTCCATGTTTTTTTTGAGCGCACCTGAACTTCCAAAAAAATCAACCTGTATCGAGTGGTCAATCACCAGATCAACCGGAACACGCGGATTAATCACACTTGGATCTCCGTTCATCGCCACCATCGCAGAACGCAGAGATGCAAGATCAACCACTGCAGGTACTCCTGTAAAATCCTGTAAGATTACTCTGGTTGGTTTAAAAGGTATTTCTTGTTTAGATTTTTCATTTGCATTCCAGTTGGCAAGTGCAGTCACGTCTTCCGGACGTACCTGAAAATCATCAACATTACGCAACGCTTGCTCAAGCAGGATCCGGATGGAAAAAGGGAGGCTGTCTACTGGTCCTATTCCATCTTTCTGCAACTTTTCCAAACTATAAAGTGCGGATTTACCTTCACCACTTTCAAAATCTACACGGCATCCAAACTGATTATCTGACATGGTTCCTCAAAAAAAGATAACTCCAAAAAGCCTCATTGAATCAACATTAACTCTGAAAGCTTTTTGTAATATAAGTAAAAACTCATCTACGAATTTACAGAGCTTCTGCTAAAAGCTCAAGTTTTTATGATTTCAGCTTAGACGCTCTGCCGGCTGAAAACAGATGCTGAAAGATTAAAAATGACGCCTAGTACCTTGAAGACTTCATAGAAATGAGTGATAATAACTAGTTCAATAATTTTTATTTTAACTGTCTTCAAAGCTTAAATTTAAGATAATTATGTTTAAACCTCTATTATTAATCACCTTAGTTATATTCATCACAGGCACAGGACTTTACTATCTTAAAGATCAGACAAACTACCTGAATTCGCCAATTTCAGCAGTTGGAGGACAGAAATTATTAGAGAAGCTTGACACAAAAGCCTTGAACAGGATCAATATTCAGGTTGAAGGCATTGCCTTGTCCTTGCTGCAGTTACAAGGTGGAGGTTGGCAGGAGCAGTCATTGAGTTACGAAGCAGACACACAGCCAATTCAGGATTTACTGCTCAATCTGTCACAAATACGTCTAGGTGATCTGGTGACTAACAATCCTGATCATCATGAAAGATTCCGCTTATTGTCTCCGCCTGAGAAACTGGAAGAGTGGACTAAGGAACGTCACGCTGATTCAGTTACACTTTTACACGGTGACGGAAGCTTGATTTTGAGCCTGCTGCTTGGTAAGGAGCGTAGCAATGGTGAAGGACAATATATACGTCACGCAGGTTCGGACAAGGTATATCTGATTCCGGAACGTTTGTCAGTTGACTCTGCAATTGATGATTGGTTGAAAAAAGATCTGCTCGCTTTAGAGTCTGCTAAGATCGCAAGCATCAAACTCCAAAACGGTGAGGAACGCTCCTTTGCTGTCAATCGAAACAGTGCTGAAGCAGAATGGAAGTCTACAGTAGAAAACCTGAATACACCCGATGCAGAACGAATAAAGAAGATACTTGATAGACTTGCTCTTCTTTCTTTTGCTAAATTATATAAAAAGGATCAAGAGCCTCAGCAATTGGAAGGCTCTGCAATTGAGGAGGAAACCTTGTTAGTTTCCTTATTTGATGGCAGGATTTACACCTTGAACTTACTAAATAATATTGCTGCCAATGGAAATTATATTTTGAGCATGCGTATGGGTATTTTGCAGGATGAATCCGGAAGTGCAAATGCTGAAGACTCAAATCTTCGCGGGGAAATGGATCTCTTTAACCAGAAAGTGAATGGACGTTTTTTTGAGATCAGCTCCTGGGAGGGGAATGAACTGTTACTCAGAGATCAGTGAACCAGCAATTTTTCCAGTTAGAGTAGCATAATGTCCATCCGCTTGACTTCCGATCATACTGAGCTGACCTTCCACTATATGCGTTTGGACGGTCAGGTAGAGACTCTGCTGGATTTTTTGCTGCGTCGATTTCGATATTTAGACGATCAGGAGTGGCGCAAGAACATCAAAGCTCAACGTCTCAGGGTTGATGGTAAACCAGCCCGCGCGAATTTAAAGTTACGTAGCAATCAAAAAATTGTATATTTGCGTCCGGATTATCTTGAACCAGAAGTAGATCCGCACTTTGAAATTATTTTTGAGGATGACGCGTTAATTGCTCTGAGTAAATCAGGAAACTTACCTACCAGTCCTTCAGGAAAATACTTTAAAAATACTCTCGTCAGTTTGCTCAAAGCTAAGTTTGGCTGGAAAAAACTTTATACTCTTCATCGACTCGACCGTGAAACCAGCGGCGTTATAGTTTTTGCTAAGAGACATGAAATTGCGCAGACAATGTCAGCACATTTTCGAAATAAGCGGATCAATAAAATTTACTCTGCTGTGCTTAGTAATCATCTGCCGGATAATGCAGCGCAGGAAGTTGCTGAGGTCTACATTTCACTGCCGATTGGGCAGGATATAAAGAGTGATATACGTATCAAGCAAAGTGTAAATCCTCAGGGAAAACCATGCCAGACACATTTCAGAGAAATTAAAAAACTCGGTGATTATTCACTGGTTGAAGTACGTACGTTTACAGGCAGGACACACCAGATTAGAGTTCATGCCGCTCACCTAGGCTGCTCAATTGTCGGTGACAAACTCTATGGTCTGCCGAATGATGGTTTTATAAATTGGTTGAGTGAAGGTGATGATTATTTGCGTACTCAGAATTTTCCTCTCCACAGACAGTTACTGCATGCATTGGAAATAAGTTTTCCACATCCTGTAACAAGTGAAGAAATAGTAATACGAGCAGATGATAAAAATCTGATAGCGGAATTAGAACAAAATCTTTAAATAAAATTTTAACCTGTTTCCTTGTAAAAAATATGGATATTTTAGAAACTGTAAAATTCTGGGCTGAAAATCCCTATTTTGACTCAGAAACCCGCAAGGAAGCAAAAAAGCTCCTGGCTGATGACAAACAAACTGAACGTGAAGAATGTTTCGGTAGCCTGTTGGAATTTGGTACAGGCGGTCTGAGGGGAATCATGGGTGTCGGTACAAACAGAATAAACCGCTACACCATCCAAACTGCAACCGAAGGTGTCGCGAGGATCATTAAAAAAAAGTCGCAAGAATCGGACGCATCTGGAGTAGTCATCGGTTACGATTCACGTCACCGTTCATTTGAATTTGCGAAAGTCAGCAGCCAGGTGTTAGCCGCACACGGAATTCCGGTATTTTTGTTCCGTGAAATTGCCCCAACACCACTTGTTTCATGCGAACTTTTACGTCGAAAAGCTATTGCCGGAATCATTATCACTGCGAGCCACAATCCCCCGGAGTACAACGGTTACAAGGTATATTGGGAAAATGGCGGGCTGATTGTTCCTCCTGAGGACAGCCAGATTATTGAAGAGGTCCGGAATATTAAACGTATCGATGAAATTCCAACTGTTCCGTTTGAAACTGCTTTGCAGGAAGGCAAAGTGGAATGGATAGACAAACAGGCTGATGAGTATTTTTTTGAGACTGTCAGAAAATTAAGTCTAGGAGAGCGTGAAAACAATAAGAAACTAGGCGTGGTTTTCACTCCGCTTCACGGAACAGGTGGTCGACTGGTTCCTGAACTGCTGCGGCAACAAGGTTTTGAAAAAATGAAAGTTGTTGCAGAACAAATGCTACCGGATGGAAATTTCAGTACAGTTGCATCACCAAATCCGGAAGAAAAAAAGTCCTTTGCCATGGCTCAGGCTACTGCTTCTGAAGACGATGAACTTATCCTGGCCAATGATCCGGATGCGGATCGTCTTGGTGTTATGGTGCGTGATGCTGAAAAAAATTGGCAGTGGTTATCAGGTAATCAAATTGGTGTGCTGATTCTCGACTTCGTACTTTCTACTTTGAAACTTCAACAGCGTCTGCCTCAAAAAGGAGTGATTATCTCGACTGTCGTGACTTCTCCGCTTGTTTCAAAAATGGCGAGGGAAAACGGCTTAAATGCAATTGAAGTTTTAACAGGTTTTAAATGGATTCGACAAGCAGCTTTGCGTTTTGAAAAAGAGCAGGGCGGAAAATTTGTCTTTGGAATGGAAGAAAGTCACGGTTTTTTAATGGGAAATCATTCCGGTGATAAAGACGGAATCTGGGCCTCAATGGCTTTTGCTGAAATGGCCGCTGCACTGAAACAAAATAAGCTGACCCCAATAGACAGGCTAAATCAAATTTATCAGCAATACGGGATACATCTGGACGCTCTTGGGACACAAACCTTTAAAGGCACAAAGGGTATGGCGAAAATTCAGCAAATTATGCGTGATTTACGCAACTCTCCTCCGGAAAGTGTAGCAGGGCAGGCTGTAGTTAAAATTACAGATTATCTGGAAAACACAATTATCTGCGGCAATGAGACGAAGCAAGGTCCTGGATTACCTCAGTCAAATGTGATTGCACTCGAATTGGCAGATAATTCAAGAATAACAGCGCGACCTTCCGGAACTGAGCCGAAAATTAAATACTACTTTAATTTACAGGGAAAAGATTCTGCAATGTTAAACGAACGACTTGCAAGCATTCAGGCAGATTTCATTAAAGAATAATGAGCAGTTATTCATCTTCAAACATACTCAAACTATTAATTGCATTACTAATTTGCGGACTCTTGTCTACACCATTACTGGGGCAGAGTCTGTTTATTGAAGAGGCAGAGTCAACTGTTGTTATTCAACGCGACAATCTGGTAAGAGCAAAAGCCGAAGCATTGAAAGATGCAAAAGCACAAGTAATCCTGCAGGCAGTCGGGAGGTTTCTTGATTTTAACAGCACGGTTTCACTGAAACCGCTTTTGCAACAGCATTTTCTGGAGCAGCCGGATTTTTTCATCGAATCAATTCGGGTAATCAGTGAAGGAAATACTTCAGACCTGACTGAATTCACTTTAAAAATAGAAACGCAGATTTTTCGTTCACGTTTATTGTCTGCTTTTCGTAAATTAGGACTGCCTACACAAGAAGAAAGAATCTCATCCCGTGATGTTTTTCTATTCTATGACGCAGACAATGCTCTGCGGCAGACAAAAGTTTTAGACAAGTTTTTAGCTCAATTGCAGACACGCCTGCGACCTTACCGTATTCGCCCCAAAGTTATTATCATTGAAAACCGTAATTTAACTCTTGCTGACGGTCTAACTGCGCGCCTGGATTTGTTAGCAAATAAAACGACCGTAAACAGTGACGGTACAGCATTGGCTTTACTGGAACTGAAACTCCGCCTTTCTCCACAACCGGAACAATCTCAACAAGGCAAGCTAAGTGCGCAACTAATATTTTGGTCACAAAAAGCAGACATCCCGGAGTCTTCAAGAAGCGCAACCAGAGTCCGCGCAAAGCTGTCATATACCTCATGGCAGACGGAAGAGATTATTCCGCAGATCCTTGACAAGCTGTTGCTTGAATGGACTCCTGTTATTCTAAAAACATTAGAGATGGACCAGGGGCTGGCTGAACAGCTAAAGCTCAAATTTAAAGGAATTCCCGGACCAATCGAAGAACAACTGTTAATTAAAACTTTATTTCAGAATAACCCACGTTGGGAAAAACTAAATTTAGCTACAATTTCCAGTAAATACCTTACTTATCAGGCTCTTTATCTAGGAAAGCAGGGGACGATCTTAAGAGAATTCAATGCACCACCTGAAGCACCGTTTCGGATAACTTCAGTCTACTGGGAAAACACATTTTTAGTAATTGAGGTGAAATGGAAAGAAATTCCAGCAACTCTGGAACCATTCCTGAACACGCTGTTGGAAAGTGGACTTGTTGAGTCAGAATCCCCCGAAGAAGAATTACTGCAACCAAACCTTAAGGTACCTTTACGAACACTAAAACAAACCTACAGCCTGCCTTTGACAAGCTCAGTTTACGACCACATTCGGCATCGGGGAGACAGCACCTTGTTCAGGATAGACGCTCCAGTTGACAATGAGACAAAAGAAGCAAACAATGTGCTCAGCCTGAGTTGGTCACGTCTCGGAAAAACAAATCTGCGGCCTAAACTCACCTTGTTTGATCAAGACCGTAAACGTATTAAATCCTACAGGCTGGGAAAGAAGAAGAAATTTAAGTTCAAATTTAAAATGCCTGAAGGCAACCAGACATTTTATCTTAGAATAGCTGATGAGGTAGGTTTCCTTGAAGATGTAACCGGCAGCTACCAGTCCTTTCGTTACGTCCTGAGCGTAGATTAAGTTTTGACAGATTTTTTAGCAGTTTCAGTTCTGGGCCTGCGTGTCTGCTTCGTCTGGACTTTGCTGATTCTGAACTTGAATGATGTATCTCCAACCGCAATTTCATCACCATCCTGCAGAAAACGCTGATCAATCCTGCGACCATTCACAGTAGTAGTTTCATGATTAAGCAGGTTTTGAATTTTCCATGATTGACCTACCTTATATATTTTTGCGTGCCTCAACGCAACTTGATCACTGCTTATGATAACGTCATTGAAATTAGATGAACCTAAAGTATTCATATTTCTTACTAACTGAATATCCTGCTGACTCCCGGCGGGAGTTAATATTGGGGTTCCTTTTTGAAGTGGTCCTTTAGGTTTAACTCCGGAGACAGGTAGTTGATAATCCATCCGTGCAGTACGTTGAATTTTACCGGCAGGTACATCATTGTTGCAGTAGAGGAGGGTCATTTCACCTACATCCAAAACGTCATTATCGCAGAGGATTGTACGATGGGAACGTCTACGATTGATCAGCAATGCATTTTTGTAATTCTTGTCCTCCAGCAAAAAAGTGTTCTGATGCGGAGTTAAGGTCACCCGATTTAAATTTGCTGACAAACGATATTTGTTACTCGTTTGAATCTTTGCCAGAAATTCAAGCGATTGAACTTCTGTTTTAAGCGGAATGAAAGAAGTCTGCTCATTGAGATTGAGCAGCTTAAAACCTGCACCCGAAAGTGTATTCACTTTAGGTTTTTGCAGAAACCAGAGAGCATAGACAACTAAAAGAACTGCTGCAAATACTAACAGTGATTCAGCAAAAGTCAGGAGAGGATTGTCACCAATCTTAAGGAAGTACGTTTCCGGAAAAATATAGTCCGTAAACGAAAGAGACGTATCGGTCTCATTCAACACACTTTCCGTAACTGCATCTTCTGCAGCCGGCAACAATGTCGAATAAAAGACGCCAATAATAATCAGGCCAACGCTAGCTGCGCAGGCACGGAGAATTAGAAATATTTGAGAGAACATCAGATTTCATAGTACTGCAATTGCGCTGTACCAATTTTGATGACATCTCCTTTTTTCATGGCTTGTTGATCAATCTGACGATAATTCACAAAGACTTCATTATCTGCGTCTGTATTTTCAATAAAGACCTGATCGTCTTTTTTGTAAATATGCGCATGTAAGTTACACACTTCTGCATAACCATTTAGAATGAAATCATTCTGTGAACCATAACCTAAGCTAAATTTATTTTGATCAAGTAAAAATATTTGTCCTTCCTGTTTGCCTGATAAGACTCTTAAAGCAAAAGAAGTAACGCGATTTTCATACAGTCCAATAAGTAAAGAGATGCTGAAACCGGCCAGAATTAACCCATAGAGGTGTTCCGGACCGCTCATCTGATACAGCATTAATAATTCAAAAATTCCACCACCGATAAATCCTCCTATTCCTCCACTAATGATCCGTGGCCATAATATTCCTGAATGGGAGCGTAAATACTCAGTGGTTCCAACAATAAATAATCCTAAAAGTGTCCAACTTGTCAAACGGCTTAGTATGGGCGATATCTGCCAGGTCTGCATAAAATGACCTAAGCCAAAGCAAAATAGCCCTGTGGCCGAACCAACAACAGCTCCAAAGAGCATTTTGGACATAATGTGTACCAAGTCATGATGGTACCAAAGTGAAACTCTCGCCTGTAAAAGCATGCCTAAGCCCAGGCCTATCAAAGCCCCTTCATAGATAAATTTATTGAGCCAGACAATGTTCAGTCCTGGAATTCCAGCGGCGGAAAGAGCATCAAAAACATGAAACCCGCTTTGCATTAAAGCCCAACCGCAGAGGCCACCTAAAAGGCCTAAAGTTGAATAATACAAGGTGCGTATTGATTTCATAAAAAACAAACTACAAAAGTTTAATTCTTTAAAGCAGAGAATCCAAACTACAGGAGACACCTACTTTGAACACTAAATAATTGGGAGTGACGTCAGAAATTGACAGACTAAATTATACTGGATGGCACTTGTGTTATCTCATAATCTCAGAATTTATCCAGCAACCACTCCGCTTTTTGACTTCAGAGGGTAAGGATAATGAGAACGAAATAGAACCACAAGTTTTTTTATTGTCGAGGTCTATTTGACCCGCGTCTTCTTAGAAAAGTAGGAATGTCTAAATTTTGATAAAATGCAGGATTTTCAGTCTGATTCGCCCAATCCGGAATCAACGGGCTGGTTTCAACTGTGCTGGTTTCAGCATCAGTAGTTTTTTCCGAAAGAATATCTGCATAAGACAGGGATTTTTCGACAGCTTTTTCCTCACCGTTCACCCTGCTGGAGTCATGTGACTGGCTATCTATTGAATAAGTTTCAGCATCTATCAAGTCTGATGAAGGTATGTCCATAGGCAAATCTTCAAATGCTCCGGTTACTTCTTCACCCTTACTTAATGTAGAAAAAGCAGTATCCTCCTCTAAAGGAGATTCATTTGTTAAGTCGACAGGTGTGTCTATTTCTGTTCCTACTTGCTCCATCTTGTTCTCTGCTGACTCATCTGCAGATACTGAATCCTTGTTTGTATCAATGGCCTGAGCATCATTTTCGGCGGAAAATACTTGCGATTCATATTGCCTAATTTCTTCCTGATCAGTTTCAACTCCTTCATCTTCAGCAATTTCGTCATTTGCCGTAAACATAGTGAGTTTACTTTCTGTCTCTGTTCCGTTAAGAGGTACGGAATTTTGTGTTAATTCAGCAGAATCTACATTTTGAACCACCCTGTTGAAACTACCCAGGGAATCCATGGCTGCAATTTCATGTTCAACTTCAGCATGGTTTTTATCATTTTCAGAAGGATAATTCGATTTGCTTTGCTCCTGAGAATCTGCAAACCGATCAAACGGCATTACCGGTAAGGCCGGGACGGTTACTTTTACAGTATCTTCATCTTGCTCCTCAAAACCTGTAGCAATTACCGTGATCATCATTTGATCGTCAAAATCCGGATTGATAGCTGCACCCCAAATTATTTCTGCATCTTTGTGACCGTGTTCCTTAATAAAAGTTGATGCTTCGTCAACCTCCTGCATGCCCATTGACATTCCACCCACGACATTGATTAAAATACCTCTTGCACCATCAATTCGATTGTCATTTAACAAGGGACTGTGTAAAGCCTGTTCTGCAGCATGTCTTGCCCTGTTTTCTCCTGAGGCCATCCCGGTACCCATAACGGCCTTACCTTTATTGGCCATTACTGTCCGGACATCCGCAAAGTCCAAATTGACTAAACCGTCTCTGGTTATCAGGTCAGAAATTCCCTGAACACCCTGACGCAACACATCATCTGCATAACCAAAGGCCTCTGTCATCGGTGTACGACGATTTATGATACTGAATAAATTTTCGTTAGGAACTACAATCAAGGTATCTACATGATCTCTCAATTCAAGTACCCCTGAATTTGCTGCCTTGCGTCGTTTTTTTGCTTCGAAATTAAAAGGCAGTGTTACAACACCAACGGTGAGTGCTTTAATGTCCTGAGCAACCTGAGCTACAATTGGAGTTCCACCGGTTCCTGTTCCACCACCCATCCCCGCGGCCAGAAAAACCATGTCAGCGCCCTGGAGGGCATCCTTAATTTGATCAATACTTTCTAAAGCAGCGTTACGGCCCATTTCCGGTTTAGCACCTGCTCCGAGTCCTCGAGAACACTGACTTCCAATCTGTAATTTTTGCGGGGCAAGAGACTTACGTAAATCCTGCAAATCTGTATTTGCCACGATGAAATCAACACCTTGAACACCTGACTGGATCATACGATTTACGGCATTGCCTCCACCTCCGCCAACTCCGACAACTTTGATATTCGGAGTGTCATCACGAACAGGTTGGATATCAGAAAAATTAAGCATATTTTTCTCCATTTTTTGTTGCTACTAAATCGGGTTTGCTATTGATCTTATAATTTAATACTAAAAGAAATCTTGCATCCAGTCTTTCATTCTTCTGGATACTTTATGAAACAAATTGGTGTCGTCACCAACAAAATTCAATTTCCCTTGATTACTGGTAATTCCATATCGTACAAGTCCTACACTTGTTGCATACTTGGGAGAATAAATCATTTCACGTAAACCTGAGATATTTTCAGGATACCCCACTCGGACAGGTAAATTTAAAACTTGAGAAGCAAGCCGGTCTGCACCTGACATAATGCAAGTTCCGCCTGTTATTACTACTCCTGAAGCCATCAGTGTGTGAAAATGAGTCTTCTCAATTTCATGAGCAATCAATTCAAATATTTCCCTGAATCGATCCTCGATAATACTCGCAAGCACCTTTTTCTGCATTGTACGATTATTTCTACCGCCAACACTTGGGACGTCTATCATTTCGTCTTCTTCCACCATACTGGCCATCGCTACCCCGTACTTGTGTTTGATATCCTCTGCTTCACGCAAAGGAGCACCCAGGCCAATCGCAATATCGTGTGTCAAATGATTCCCTCCGAGGGCTAATACTGAGGTATGGACAATACTTCCTTCAGAATAAATCGTAACATCCGTTGTACCCCCACCTATATCAACCAGTACCACACCAACCTCTTGTTCATCCGGACTGAGAACTGCCTGACTTGAAGACAAAGGCTCCAAAACTATGTCCTCAACATCTAATCCTGACTGGTTGCAGCATTTGATAATATTTTGTGCTGAAGTTACTGAACCAGTTACAATATGAACATTAACCTCTAAGCGAGCTGCCGCCATGCCGAGTGGATTTTGCACTCCATCCTGATCATCCACGATGAATTCCTGGGGAAGAATATGCAAAACCTCCCTGTCATTTGGAATCAACACCTGAGCTGCGTCGATTACACGTCGAATATCTTCTTCAGTAACTATCCGGTTATGATAAACCGTGACCATTCCACGGCTGTTTTGTCCTCTAATATGATGTCCCGCAATTCCTGCATAAACAGAACGAATCTGCGCTCCACACATTAATTCACATTCTTCAACTGCCTTTTTAATAGCTTTGACTGTCTTTTCAATGTTGACAACAACACCTTTGCGCAAACCATCTGATTTCGCGGTGCCGACACCAACTACATTCAATTCTTCTGAGCCATCGTCTTGAACCGCAATTGCACATATTTTTGTAGTACCTATATCCAGGCCTACGATCAAATTATTATTTTTAGTGTTCGATGGCATCCATGCTCCTCGTCCAATAAATTTCTGTTCTAATTGCAGTTTTTGTTAATAAATAAAACGGACTCTTGGTCGGGTGCAATTTACTGTCCATGTTAATTTAGCGTTCCAAATGGTTGGATAAATATTTTACAAAAGTGAAGTGATTTATAATTATTGCAGGTCATAATGAAGAATGCTGTATTTTATTATTTAACATTAATCAAATTATTTCAAATACTTATCTTGAAAAGGCACACTTAGACTTATCAAGTCTTCTGTTTTTACCTGTAGGACAAGCCGAGTTTTTTAAGCGATAAGGTCCACAAAAATAACCTGCATCTTCCAGAGTGGTGCTGATTTCTTCCAATGGAGCAGTTGGACCATCATTGTTCAAGGGGTAAATTTTTCCCAATAAAACCATAAACCTGTTTGAATTTCCGGCAGTTACAGAACGGCAGATCCTTTGAAGTTCGAGACGTTGTCCCTGTGGGTAAATATATCTTCGCTCCTGGCTGCAAGCTGTCACAGAAAGCAATAATATCCCGGTTACACCACTCAACATAAATTTCATTGAAACAGTATATACCCATTCATTTAAGAATGGTAGGTTTTATTTAAAAATAAATAAAAAGAATTTATGGAGGAATATAGTTTATTATTTCAATTAAATAACTGTCTTACTTTATTCAGGTTTTGAGAGGAACAAACAGCAACCACACGATTGTGCTGTTTTATTTCAGTAGTACCGACTGCAACTTTCCAAACTCCATCTTGCTCTACACCGCCTATCAAAATATTGTGCTGACGAAAGTAGTTCGCTAATTTTTTTAGTGGTTTTCGGATAATTTCCGATTTCGGTGAAGCAATCAGCTCCACAACTTCTGCGTCTACACCGTGCAGATGCGCCACTGATAACAGTTCATTTCGACGTACGAATTTTAGTATTTCATTGGCCGCAGATATTTTTGCGTTAAGGGCAATATCCAATCCAATTGTGGATGCTAAAACCAGATAATCTTCTTTGTTGACCAACGCAATCGTCTTTCCATGTCCACCCTGTTGATCACGATTATTTCTATTCATTAAATGTTTGGCCAGCAGGCAGCTAATGATGTTAGTTTCATTATCTCCAGTTGTCGCAATAAAAGATTCTGTAGAATCCAGTCCTGACATTACAAGCAAATTTGCATCTGTTCCATCACCATGAATAACCTCAGTATTTTTCAATTCAGATGCAAGTTGTTCAGCACGTTCCGGATTCTTTTCAATGAGTTTTATCTCTACTTCTTTCTCCAATAATTGAGCCACCCTTCGTCCTACTATACCACCACCAAGGATCATCATATGTTCAATAATTTTATGCTCGATTTTCATCATGTCCATCAGCGGCAGCATATCTTCTGTGCGTGCCATGATAAAAACCTGATCGAAAGGCCGTATCTGTTCCTCTGCCTGTGGAATAATAGTAGATATGCCACGTGCAATCGCCACAACCCTGAAATTATATTCAGCATGTGTAGCGGAAAGTTCTTTAGGTGTTTTGAACAACAGGGGAGAATCTTCATTTATCCGCATGGCAAGCACGCGCATATTTCCATCACCAACTGGTGTGATATCATTACAGGAGGCCCGTTGCACAAGTCGAAAAATTTCCTGTGCTACCAGTTCTTCCGGATGCACTATCAAATCAATTTTCAGGTCTTCCTGCGATAATATACTTCCGTCCACTAAATCAATAGAACGGGCTCTTACAATTTTACGTTCAATACCGAATCTGTCCGCGATCAACGAAGCCAGCATATTGGTGGAATCATCGTTGGTGGTAGCAATCAACAGTTCCATGTCCTCTGCATGAGCTTCTCTCCAGCTTGAAAGCTGCATCGCATTCCCGCAAATCAAACGCGCATCCAATGTCTCCGCAGCCTCTGCCAGCAAATCGGCGTCAGCTTCAATAACGGTCACTGGATAACCTTCATGCACCAAACGCTGAGCCAGGTGCATGCCTACTCCACCAATTCCAAGGATGAGAGTATTTTCGTCTTGAGACATAATCAGATTGTTAATTCGTACTGTTGAACGCGGGACTTATTATGCAGAGGATTTTTTGTAGAGAGGTCAACTTCGTAAAAATCATCGGACTGAGTCACAGAATTGATACCATAAATTTCATCAGGAAGTTCTGCTTCTTCCAGACAATGCCTGATGGCGTTAGCAATCCATTTTTCAATTTTCAGCACAACAATTTTTTTCCGCAGCCGGCCCTGATCATCTCTGTTAAGAACACTTGGAATAGTATTGCTCGTGATAAATTGATTAAGGTAAGGAGAATTTAAATTTTCACGGGCTTCCGGAGAGATAGTAGCATGTGTGCTGTAGAAAAATATATTGGCGGGACGGCAGCGGCTTGATTCCGCGATAGCACTAATATTCGCTGCGATTGTTCCACCAGTACGTACCATATCATCAAGAATGAAAATATCACGACCTTTCAATAATTCAACATCGTCACTTAAATCCACGGTAACGTCCCTTTGACCGTGACGTGTTTTTTTGAAAGTCACAATAACTGAATTATGAAGTCCACTGAGTTCTCTGACTCGGTTTACAAATTCTGCCGCGCCATCGTCAGGTGCTACAAATCCAACATGTTCGCCATAATTCCACAAGCGGACAAGTCCGGAACGTAATATATAATTGGCAATTAGCGGAGCAATATCCAAATTCAGAAAAGACGGAATTCCGCGGGGATTTCCTTCCGGATTTACCTTTTCATATATTTTACGCATCACATCCGGTTTGTGGTTGTGAACCGTCATTACTGAATCAACTCCGGAAGTTTTCAAGAGTTGCGCATACATCTCCGCGGAACAAGGTTGTCCAACAAATTTTTCACGTGAAGCAAAATCCGTAACTTGCGGATGATCCAGAGTTCTTGGTCCTCGATCCTGTGCTGAATAGAACAAATCAGGTTCAACCAAGGCGACAAAATCTGCTCCGTTTTCCTTGGCCGCAGAAGCAATCAGGTAATTACGCATTGCCAACTCATCACGTGAATGGTGCTGAGAGTGAGTCGAAACAATATAAACTGATTTCCCCTTTAAGCCCTGGCCCAGAGTCTCTTCTGTTACATGATCCTGAAGAAATCTTGGACAAAACTCATTATTGATAAATGTTTTTAACGCAATTATATCAGAAATGTCAATCTTCTGAGAGTGCGCATAACCTACTCCGAGAGCAAAAGAAGCGTCACTGACGTTTGAGACAATGATGTGGTTGTTCACAAAGCTAGATTAATTAAAGATTTATCTTCAGTTTTTTGCATATTTTTCAGTAAGCAATTGCGAACAGCACCTCTTGTGCGGAAGGCTCACCACTTACCATACATTTACCTGCTTCTGACTTTTCAAGAGGGATGCAACGTATGGTAGCCTTAGTTTCCTGTTTTATTTGTGCTTCAACTTCTTTTGAACCATCCCAGTGCGCAAAAACAAAACCACCCTCATTTGCAATAATTTCCTTAAATTCCTCGTAATTCTTTGCGGTACGAGTATTCGCCTTCCTGTAGTCCAGAGCCCGCTGAAACAAGTTGTCTTGAATCTTATCCAACAACTCCACGACATGTTGAGTTATGTTTTCAAGTGAGACTGCATTTTTCTCGCGTATGTCACGTCTGGCAACCATTGCAGATTGTTTTTTAACATCCCTCGGACCAACTTCAATCCTCACTGGAACTCCTTGCTGAATCCAATGAAAGAATTTATCAGCAGGTCGTAGATTTTCACGAGTATCAATCTTTATTTGCAATTTATCAATTTTTTCATAGAGTTGAACGGCAATTGAATTCGCAAACTCTAAGGTTTCTTTACGTTCCTGTTCGTTGTTAAAAATAGGCACAATCGCAATTTGTATAGGTGCTATTTTAGGAGGAATGATCAAACCGTCATCATCACTGTGTGTCATGATCAAACCACCGATCATACGTGTTGAAACACCCCAGCTGGTTGTCCAGACTAATTGCTGGTTGTTGTCGCGGTCAAGATAATCAATCTCAAATGCTTTTGCGAAATTTTGACCTAAATTATGTGAGGTTCCTGACTGGAGGGCTTTTCCGTCCTGCATCATGGCTTCAATGGAATATGTCGCCAGTGCCCCGGGAAATTTTTCTGCTGCCGATTTTAGTCCCGTATACACAGGAATCGCCAAATATTCTTCCTGAAATTTACGGTAAATTTCCAGCATGCGTAATGTTTCTTCCTGCGCTTCTTCGGCTGTTTCATGTGCCGTGTGCCCTTCCTGCCAGAGAAACTCGGAGGTGCGTAAAAACAAGCGTGTCCGCATTTCCCAACGTAACACATTGCACCACTGGTTAATCAGTACCGGAAGATCACGATAACTTTGTATCCACTGGGAATACATGTGACCGACTACTGTCTCAGAAGTTGGACGAATCACTAATGGTTCTTCCAGTTTTTTTCCTCCTCCATGAGTAACCACAGCACATTCCGGACTAAATCCTTCAACATGCTCAGCTTCGCGCTCCATAAAATGCTGGGGTATCAATAAAGGAAATGAGGCATTCACATGTCCTGTTTCTTTGAACATGCGATCCAAACGGGCTTGCATTGCTTCCCAAATGGCGAATCCGGTAGGACGAATTACCATGCAGCCCTTGACCGGTGCATAGTCTGCAAGCTGCCCTGCGGCAATTACATCAAGATACCACTTAGAGTAGTCCTCTTTTCGAGGCGTAATATTTTTTGCCATGTGGGCAGATATTTTTTGGAAAAATCAGATGAGGGATTCAGCCCTAACATTCACCCAGAAAATAGTTTCTCTGAAGAATAGCTGAAGCAGGATTCAATCTATAAAATTACAAAATTTAACGCACAGATACAAGATGTTTTTGGAATCTACTAAATTTTGCTTGTCTTAGTTCAACGTTCACCTTTGCGGTAAGGGATCATCAGTGCCTGCGGATAACCGACACGCCTGGACATGACTATCAATGCTAATATACTGAGCACATAAGGCATCATCAGGAATATTTGGTAAGGTATTTCTGCTCCTACTAGCTGCTGCAAACGCATTTGATAGGCATCAAATGCGGCAAAAAGCAATGCGCCCAAAAGAGCTTTTCCTGGACGCCACGAGGCAAAAACTACCAACGCAATGCAAATCCAGCCGCGCCCGTTGATCATGTTGAAAAAGAAAGCATTAAAGGCGGACATCGTTAAAAATGCCCCGCCAACCGCCATAAAAGCACTTCCACAGACAACCGCTCCTGTTCGAATAATGGTGACGTTTAAACCTTGTGCTTCTGCCGCAGCAGGATTTTCACCTACCATCTGTACCGCCAGACCAACTGGAGTGCGGTAAAGCACATAAGCGACAACAACCACTGAAATAAAAGCAAAATAGGTTAAAGGAGTTTGTTTGAAAAGGGCTTCACCGATAATCGGTATTGACGACAATCCTGGAATTTCCAAAGGTTCGAAGGCCTGAATTCTTGGCGGAGAACTGACTTCAGGAAGAATCAACCGATAAACATAGGAAGAAAGACTCGTGGCCAGCAAGGTGATTCCAATACCTGTTACATGTTGAGAAAGCCCCAAAGGCACGGTCAGCATGGCGTGCAATAAACCAAATACCCCCCCGCAGACTGCTGCTAGCAGAACACCGGACCACAGCCCCGCTCCCTGATAAACGGCCATCCAGCCCACCATAGCCCCTATCGTCATAATCCCTTCAATACCCAGATTGAGCACCCCAGCACGTTCACAAATTACTTCTCCAAGCGTACCAAAAATCAAGGGTGTTGCAATCCTCACGGCCGCAACCCAAAAACTCGCATTTAGAAAAATTTCCAACCAGGCAAAACTTGTTTCCATTTCAACTCCAGCGAATCCGAAAACGTACCAGCAAAACTGAAACCAGCATACACAACAAAGAAACCGAGACCATCACGTCGGCAATATAACTCGGTACTCCCGCAGATCTGCTCATCGCGTCTGCACCCACAAAAATGCTGGCCACAAAAGATGCGGAAATAATCACTCCCAGCGGATGAAGTTGCGCAAGCATGGCTACTACAATTCCTGTGTAGCCAAATCCAGGACTAAGGTCAAGCGTCAGATTACCTTTCATTCCAGCAACCTCGCTGAATCCTGCAATTCCGGCAATACCTCCGGAAATCAACGCTGTTATAATCATCACTCGTTTGACCGGCATTCCTGCAAAGCGCGCGGCTTTTTGATTAAAACCGACAGCACGCATTTCATAACCCAAAGTTGTGCGTATGCTCACAATCCAAAAAATAACCGAAAACAAAAGTGCCAGCAAAAGTCCGGAATGTAAACGTAGTCCCTGAAAAAGCCTTGGCAGTTCCGCTGCTTCAATTACCGGTTCTGCTTGCGGCCACCCCAATCCCATCGGATCTTTAAGCGGTCCCTCTAACAATAAACTCACCAGCAAAAGTACAATAAAGTTCAACAGGAGTGTAGTGACAACCTCATCCACGCCAAAATGAATTTTAAGCAAAACCGGCCCCAGCAGCATCAAAGCTCCTGCAACCGCACTGGTAACGACTAAAATCGGAATCATCAATCCCGGATGTAAATCCAGCATTCCGGTTCCCAAAACGGTAATAATCAGTGCACCGGCATATAATTGACCTTCTGCGCCAATGTTCCAGAAACGGGACTTGAAAGCGATGGCTGCTGCCAATCCGGTAAAAATCAACGGTGTGGCTCTCGCAAATGTTTCTGAGAGAGCAAAGCCAGAGCCGAGAGCGCCCTTCAACAAAAGTCCGTAGGCCTCCAAAACAGATGCGCCGCTCCATGCCACTAAGCCGGCACACAAAACAAAGCTCGCCGCAATAGCCGCAATCGGAGCTAATATAACCAACACAAATGGAACTTTGGTTCGTGGTTCAAGACGCATTTGCTTCAGTTGATTGATTATTTGTAGTTGGCGTTTTTTGTTGGCCCGTCATTAAAAGTCCTAATTCGGCAATGGAAATAGATTCACGCGGAAAGCTCTCACTGAGACGTCCACGGTGAATGACTGCGATGCGGTCAGCGATCTGGAGCAACTCTTCCAAATCTTCGGAAATCAGCAAAATCGCAGCACCATTCTCGCGTGCGGCAAGCAGTTGTTCATGAACGTAGGCTACTGCACCCACGTCTAAACCTCGTCCTGGCTGGTTTGCGAGAATCAGTTGCGGATTTCCGGAAAGCACACGACCCAAAATCAATTTTTGCATGTTTCCTCCAGAAAGCAAACGTACAGGAGAATTAGCCGAATAGCCGCGCACATCAAATTTGCTCACCACATTTTCCGCAAAACGCTGACGGTTGAGCTGATTCTGCCAACCGTAAGAACTGAATTGCGGTTGCTGATAACACTCCGAAATACTATTTTCGGCTAATGTCATGTCACCAATCACACCTTGAGAATGGCGGTCTTCCGGAATACGTCCGACTTTTTTATGCAGCATATTTCTGGGGGTAAAATTATTAACGACCTCACCATGCAATTCCACGGTTCCGCTTTGCGGTTCGACTAGTCCGCTGATCAAATCCGCAACTGTAGTTTGACCATTACCGGAAACACCTGCGATTCCGACAATTTCCCTGACGCATATATCGAGGGATACACTGCTCAATGCAGGGCGTCCTTCCTCGGCTTTGACCGTAACAGATTTCAGCTTCAGAACCGACTCTCCAGCTATCAAAGCTTTTCGTTCCGGGAGTTCAATGTTGCGTCCAACCATGGCCTGCGCCAATTCTGTTTCGGACGCACCAAGGGTTTTCAGTTCAGACACCAAACGTCCGTCACGTAAAACCGCAACACGGTCGCTGATGGCTAAAACTTCCTGCATTTTGTGGGAAATAAAAATAAGTGACAGTCCACCTGAAACCAGTTTTTTGAGTGTTTCAAAAAAAGTTTCCGTTTCCTGCGGAGTAAGCACAGCAGTAGGTTCATCCAGAATCAGGATCTGTGCATTACGATAAAGTGCTTTGAGGATTTCTACTCGTTGACGTTCGCCGATTGAAAGTTCAGCGACACATGCATTTGGATTTACTTGAAGACCAAAACGTTCACCCAGTTCTTCCAGTTTCAGACGTCCGGAACGTCGATTTGAAGACAGCGACCACAAAGGTTCTGTGCCGAGCATCACATTGTCGAGCACGCTCAGATTATCCGCCAGCGTAAAGTGCTGATGCACCATACCGATGCCCAACTCAATCGCTGCATGCGGAGAGCCTTGCTGAATGGATTGCCCAAAAACCTCGATACTTCCGGAATCCGCGACATAATGACCAAAAAGGATATTCATCAAAGTCGTTTTACCGGCTCCGTTTTCTCCGAGCAAAGCCAATACTTCTCCGGACTTTAATTCCAGAGTGATATCATCATTAGCAAGCAAACTTCCAAAAACTTTAGTGATGCCCCGCAAGCGAAGCACCACCTCAGAAGCTGGTTGCTTTTCCGAAATATCAATTTCAGAACGCTTCACACCGTTCCTCACATCGTGGATTTCGGTTCACCGTCGTTGACGTTGACCCGGAACAAGCCATCCTTTATTTCCTGTGCCCTCTCAGCCACAAGTGCTTTCACTTTAGCTGGAATGCGGTTTTCAAAAGTTCCATACGGGGCAAGACTTCCACCACCGTATTTCATGAAAGAAAATTGTCCATAGTCTTCTGCTTCAAATGAACCTGAAGCAACTTTAGAAACAGCTCTGTCAATCGTGGCTTCCATATTCCAGATTGCGGAGGCAATCACAGTGTCCGGATAATCCGACTGAGTGTTAATCACGTTACCAATCGCCAAAACTCCTTTTTCCTTAGCTGCGTCAGAAACTCCGAAACGCTCTGCATAAAGAATGTCAGCACCACGTTCGATTTGCGCAAAAGCTGATTCTTTTGCTTTAGGCGGATCAAACCAACTCCCGATGAAAGTTACCATAAATTTCACGTCCGGATTAACTGCATGTACGCCGTCCATGAACGCATGAACCAAACGGTTTACTTCCGGAATCGGATAACCACCGACAACTCCCATTTTGTTGGTTTTAGTCATTGCACCGGCAATCATACCTGTCAAATAAGACGGTTCATGAATCCAGTTGTCAAAAACTGAAAAGTTTTTTCCACTAGGACCAAAACTCGAACCCATCAGAAAGGCTGTTCCCGGATAATCTTTGGCTACCTTACGCGCTGCACGTTCCACAGCAAATACTTCTCCGACAACCAGATCCATTCCTCTTTCCGCATATTCACGCATGACACGTTCATAGTCGGTATTTTTAACACTCTCAGAGAAAACATACTCTATGTCTCCACGAGCTTTTGACGCATTAAGCGCTTTGTGGATACGACTGATCCACTGCTGCTCAACCGGCAGAGTGTAAATGGCAGCGACTTTAGGTTTTGCGCTCAGAGGCGAAACACCCATAATCCAGACTGCTGCAAGCATCCAAACAATACTAAATACAGTTTTTTTGGTCCAATTCATATTTATCTCCAAAATGGAATTAATATTTTGAAATATGCCCGTAGAGCAAGTTCCAGTGGATTTTTCACAAAGTTTTATTTTGCGAAAATGAATATTCAGGCTAGCTGTGAAAGAAGAAGTTTGTCAAGTGTTGTTTTTAAAATGAATAGCAGTAGATGAAAAATTTCTCGCTTCGATAGAAATGACATGCTCTTAAGGCTTTATATCTTTCCATCATTGTTTGTATTTTCCTTTTACAATTTCTTTCATTACATTGCCTTCCTTGTCGTACAATTTTGCATTCCAAATTTTTTCTTTTTTGAATTCACCAACCCACTTACGTCCATCAGTGAAAGTAAACGTTCCTAGCCCGTTCTTATCACCCTTTCTAAATGAACCAGTGTAATAATTACCTTCTATCCATTTATACGTTCCTTCTCCATCAGTATTACCCTTTTTAAATTCTCCTTCATAAGTATCACCATCAGGCCAAGTTTTTTTCCCAAAACCATGTTCTTGATTAAATTTCCACTCACCCACATATTTGTATCCATTTTTTTTGGTTAATGTTCCCTGACCGTGAAACTTCCCAATCTTCCAAAAACCTGTATAAATTTTTCCATTAGGCCAAGTGAATGTTCCCTTGCCATGTTTTTTCCCTTTGCTGAATGCGCCGACATACTTTCTACCATTAGAAAAAGTAAAGGTTCCTTGTCCATGAATCTGGTCGTTCTTCCATTCACCCTCAATTTGAGTTCCATCAGAATCAGTTAATTTGCCAAATCCATTTTTATCCCCGTCCTTATGTTCTCCAACATACTTCCAGCCTTGATGTGAAATGTAGGTGCCTTGTCCATTTGATTTGCCACTCCTGTATTCACCCTTATGTACGCTTCCGCTTATATAATAGGTTGCTCCCTGACCATTCTTTTTGCCGAACCTGAATTCTCCAACATACTTATCACCATTTAGATAAGTGTAGATTCCCTGACCATGTGCTTTATTGTCTTTAAATTCACCAACAAGTTTTCCTTTTTCAAAGTATAAGCGCTTTCCCTTACCGTTGAATTTACCATTTTTAAATTCTCCTTCATAGAACCCATTCGGAAGATAAAGAGCTCCATTTCCGCTTGGAATGCCCTCAGCAATTTCACCTTCATATCGGGGTTGCTTAGAGTTTATTTTATTTAAAGACCATTTTCTGGTTGCTTTATCGAAGTAAATAGTTGCTTTTTCCGGCTTCTCAACAACTACTTCCGCAGCCGGTGGTTCTTTATCAACCGCCTCAGCCGGTGGTTCTTTATCAAGTGCCGCTTCTTTGGTCAGGCTGGCGCAGCCAACGAAAATAAAAATGCTGATGATTATGCTGAAAA
>JABGPG010000171.1:38483-45231 GCA_018645085.1 Deltaproteobacteria bacterium | reverse complement strand
CTAAGCAAAAAGTGATTCTGTAAACTGTTTTGCGTCAAAAGGTCTCAGATCTTCAACTTGTTCACCAATACCTATGTAACGCACAGGAATATCAAACTCATTGACGATCCCAATTACAACTCCGCCTTTGGAAGTACCATCCAATTTTGTAATAACCAATCCGGTTAAATCGGCCGCTTCAAGGAATTCCCTTGTTTGAAAAATAGCATTTTGTCCTGTGGTTGCGTCCAGTACCAGCAATACTTCATGCGGTGCATCCGGAATTAATTTACGGATCACACGGATCATTTTCTTCAATTCTTCCATCAAATTCTTTTTGGTGTGCAGACGTCCCGCAGTATCACAAATCACCACATCATAATCCTCATCCAGACCTTTTTGTACAGTTTCGTACATCACCGCGGACGGATCGCTTCCTGGATCCTTTTGGACAATATCACAATCAGCACGCTTGCTCCATTCCTCCAGTTGATCAATTGCGGCAGCACGGAAAGTATCACCTGCGCCCATCAGCACTTTTTTTCCCTGCTGACGATATTGAGCTGCTATTTTACCAATGGTTGTAGTTTTACCAACACCATTCACGCCTACAAAAAGTAAAATCAGCGGTTTGCGTTCAGAAGTACCTGGAACGTGATATGTTTTACTCATTATCTTTTCAATTTCCAGTTGTATTTCTTTCTGCAAAACTTGTGGATTGGTCAGTTCTTTACGTTCCACCTTTTCCGTAATTGACTCAAGAATACGTTGAGTAGTTTCCGGACCAATGTCAGAACCGATGAGGACCTCTTCCAGATCATCGAGGAGATCTTCATCAATTTCTTTTTTACCTAAAACCGCTTCGGACAAATTATTAAGAATGTGTGCTCTTGTCTTATCGACACCGTTTCTGAGTCGTTCAATGAATGAGTCGGCCTTTTCCGGCTGCTCCTCTATTTCAGCTTCTTTTTCAATTTCCCGTTCAAGAACCTGTTGATTCCGGCGTTCTTCCTCCATAGAGGCAATCTGTTCCTGAAGCCCTTTTTCCCGCTCTTCCGCCTTTGCAATTTGTACCGCCTCTTTTTCTTGCTGCAATTTTTCTTCTTGCTTGATCTGCAGTTCCAGCTCTTTGGCACGTTCTTTTTCCAGTTGCGCCAGTCGTTTCTCTTTGTCACGTCCGCTGAGTTCCTGCGGAGCTTTATTTTTCAACGAGCGTTTACGCAGCCAAAACCAGATTAAGAGACAGGTCAGTAAAATTAATAAAGCGAATCCCGCCATTATCAAAGACATTTTATCAGCTGAAATCAGCGCACCATCATTGAATAATCTGCTTAAAATTTGATTTACCGCTGCAGTTAAATTTGTATAAAATTGTTTTATATTTTCAATAAACATAGAAATTATTTTGCTTGTTGTTTTTGTTTTGGACTAAAATTTGATGATACAGTTTTCACCGCAACTAAAGTACGTTCCTTTTAACACCTGTCTTCATTATGACCAATTGGTCGATAGAATCATTAAACCCTGTCCAACGTAAAATCGTCGAACACAAATCCGGACCTGCGCTTGTCATTGCCGGTGCAGGCAGTGGAAAAACACGTGTAATAACTCACCGTGTAGCTGAGCTGATTCATTCCGGCATTCCCGCTTCTTCCATCCTTTTGTTGACTTTCACCAACAAAGCAGCCAACGAAATGGCGCAAAGGGTAGGCAAGGCTCTCAAGAATTCTACTGAAGAGCAAAAGATTATTCACGGGACTTTCCACAGTGTAGGTAGCCGCTTCCTGAGACGAAACGCCAAATTGCTGAACTATAAAAATAATTTCAGCATTTTGGATTCCTCTGATTCAAGAGACCTGATAAAAGCCTCTCTTGCAGAAACAATCGGCAAACCCGGAAAATATTTTCCAAAAGCCGCTGTTCTGCAAAATATCTTTTCCCTGGCCTTCAATCGTTTCTGTACTCAACAAATGATCCTGGACTTTGCTTACCAGGAACGCAATTTCCACCTTGAGCAATTAGTGTCTGCAGATTATCCGCACTTTGCTGAACACATTGATGTTATTCTCAATGTGCTCTCTACCTACCGTCGCAAGAAAAAAAGCGGACAAGTGATGGATTTTGATGATCTGCTGGAAAACTGGCTGGAACTGCTGCTGCGGCACGGTGAAGGACTTCCGCTTTGCGAGCAAATTCAATACATCCTGGTAGATGAATATCAGGACACCAATCAGGTTCAAGCCAACATTTTATATCGGCTGTCTTTGCCACATAAAAACTTAATGGTTGTCGGTGACGATGCTCAATCAATCTATAGTTGGCGTGGTGCGGATTTTGGAAATATGCTTGAATTTCCGGAACGCTACAACGCTGTGACCTACTACATGGAAGAAAATTACCGCAGTACTCCAGAAATTCTGGAAGCTGCAAACCAGAGCATCAATTATAACACACGACAGTTTAAAAAGAACCTGTTTAGTTCATTAGCTGACGGTGAAAAACCCCTCGTACACCATGTCTGGGCGGCACAGGATGAAGCAGAATTGGTGCTGGAAAATATTCTCAATTTCCGGGATCAGGAAATTCCTTTGAACGAAATGAGTGTGCTTTACCGGAATCATGTGCAGTCAGCTGCGCTTCAAGTTGTGCTGACTCATGCAGGTATTCCTTTCGTCGTTCATTCAGGAGTTAAGTTTTTTGAACAAGCTCACATTAAAGATGTTACTGCATTTCTCAAGGTGCTTTTTAATCCTCTTGATGAAATCTCCTGGATGCGTCTGCTACGTCTATTGCCAGGAATTGGCAATACTACCGCAAACAAAATCTTCTCTGTTTTTAAAAATCAACAGGCAGTAAGGTTGACCAAAGAGAATACCGAGCTGCAAAAACTGATTCCTCAAAAGGCATTGGAAAGTTGGAATCTGCTGCTGGAGATTTTTCAACAGATGCTCGCAGAAAGTGTAACTCCCTCTCAGATGATCAGCATTTTGTACCAGAATTTTTACCGTGATGTAATGTTCAGCAATTTTGAGAACGCAGCTCAGCGTGATACAGATGTACGTTATCTTGAAGAATTTTCAGCTAATTACGAAAAATTGGATGCGTTTTTAAATGAATTGTCATTGGTTGGTTCAAGCATTATCACCGAGCATGAAGCAGAGCAACAGGATAATCAGGAGACTCTGACCTTGACAACTATTCACCAGGCCAAGGGGCTGGAATGGAGTCTGGTTTTTGTAATTGGACTAACGGAAGGCATGTTTCCGCATCAACGTAGTCTGGAAACAGAGGAACAAATTGAAGAGGAGCGCCGCTTGTTTTATGTTGCCATGACGCGTGCAAAAAATCATTTGCTCATCACTGCACCAGTCGTTTCATCAGGCTATTCCGGCGGGATGAGCCAACGTTCACGCTTCATAAACGAACTTCCGGAAGAGGCAGTTGACACGGAAATTCACACGCGTGACGAGTATTCCTACGGCAGTCAAAGTCGATCAACTCAATTTTATTTTTGACAGTGATTGCTTATCCAGTAATAAAACTGCATCTTAATTTACTCCAGCTTTAACTTCTCGAGTTTAGGCTGAATGACATAAGTGCAGTAACCGGCATTTGAGTTGTTGCTGTAATAATCGTGGTGATAATCTTCTGCAGGAAAAAATTCCGGAAGTTCGCTGATTTCCGTGACAATAGGATTTTCAAAGATTGCAGATCTTCCGGCAGCTTTTTTTGATTCATAAGCCGCGGTTTTTTGCATTTCATTTTCATAGAATATCACTGATCTATATTGTGTCCCTACGTCACCGCCCTGCCGGTTAAGAGTGGTTGGATCGTGACAGCGCCAGAACCAATCCAGCAGTGTTTCATAGCTTGTTTTTTCCGGATCAAAGCTAATTTGAATCACTTCCGCATGACCTGTTTCACCACTGCAAACCTGCTCGTAAGTAGGAGCTGGATTACTACCTCCGGCAAAGCCAGGTGCTATCGTTTTGACTCCATCAATTCTGGAATAGACCGCTTCCAGACACCAGAAACAACCGCCGCCCAGTGTTGCGTTTGCTAATTTTTCCATGAGTTCTCCTTTAGAAGTGCGTGAGATTTGAGGTCCCTGCCAAAATAGTGTCTGAAGTATACAAAAATCGCCTGGTCAAGTTCCTTTAAATTGTTGTGTGTCGGCCGGATTGCAGAACTAGCATGCAGGCTGGTGTGACGTTCCCGGAAAAAGGCCAGACTTCCCGGATGCAGATAAACAGCAGAGGAATTGCTGCTACAGCATTTTGGACAACGGATGCCTCCAAGTCCTGCGTCCAACTGGTATGGAACCTTAAATTTCGGCGACAAATTTCTTCCGGATTGCTTCTGCCAAAGCTCACCTTCGCATTGGACACACGTTTCCAAATTCGGCTGGATTCCGAGTAGATTCAGCAGTTGAAGTTCAAAATTAAATTTTATTTCAATACCTGTTTTTGCAGTTGAAAGTTGAGCGAGTGTATCCTTCAACAAATCGAAATATTCTTGAGATTCAACTGCAGGAATTTCGCACTGCAGCAGCAATTCCGAAAAATAGCTCGCATGTAGAAATTTCGCATAATTTTTACGTAGAGGCGGAAAACTTTCCAGCAATTCACATTTGCGGATACGTACCATTTCCGCACTTGGCTTTTCTGAATACTCAAAATGGTTGATGACAAATAGCTCTACTTTGGCAGCATTGCCGGAGCGTACACTTTTTCCGCCGTGAAGAATTCCTGCTTTCTTGCCTGCATCGTGTGTTAAAAAAGTCAGGATGCTGTCCTTTTCCTTAAAATCCATTGTTTTGAGTACAATCCCAGCTGTCTCAATTATTTTCATCCGGAAATTATTCCCATTAATTTTGCTTCACGCAGCAGGGGCTTTGCTTCCTGTAGAGCATCTTCAGAACGGTGTTGACGGACAGCAATCAAAAATCGAAGCGCATGATAGAGATCGCTCCATTCTTCAGTCATCGGCTGACCTTTCTCTTTTGTTCCAAGTTTAGTTAATTGAAACTTAGTTGTAGTTGCAGGCAAATTAACTTCACTCAATATTTTCGCTGCATCATCGATCCGTTCATTTTGATAAAGCAGTTTAGCAAAAAGCAGAGAAGCAGGAATTGAACGTTGACGCGAATTATGAAGTACACCGATCATTTCCAGAATTTGTTCATCCGCACCACTTTCTTGATAAACATTTTCCAAAGTCCCGAGCAGTTCCGGAGACGCGGTGCTCTCATAAGCATCTTTCAAAACTCGAGCTGCATCCAAAAACATGCCTGACTTTTGAAATTGTGCTGCCTCACCGACAGCTTCATGAGGTTTATCGTTTTTTCTATCTCTTTTTTGAGGAAGATAGCGGAAAGACCAATTTTTCAAACATTTTGGATCCTGCCGAAGCGCTTTTTGCAGATGCTCTTCATGCTCTTGTGCAAGGTCTTTTGTCATGAGACTACCGCTGTATTTTTTCAACAGATCCCGTTCCTGTTCAATGCAGGCAACCCAATCCTGTCTGGCAATATGAAATTGCCGCAGACCTTCCAGAGCGTCCGGATGTCCTGGAGTTATCCGCAGGATTTCATGACTCAAGCGTTCCACCAGATCCCATTCACTAAGCTCGACGGAGAGTTTTAAATATGGTAATAAAACCTGTAAATTGCCCTGATATTTAGCACGAAGATCTGCGTATTTAAGCAGCAGTTCTTCCGCACTGTTTTCGTAACGCAACTGTTCAAGATACTGCATGCGGATGGACAATGGTGTTTTATCATTATCCAGTTTATTAAAATTTTTACGCACCTGTTTTGGATCACGCAACAAAAACGCATTCTCAAAGTTTTGTGTCAACTGCAGTTTTTTGTTGTCCCTGTATTGAGAAAATTTACCCAGGAAACTCTGCACAAAACGTTGAGGATGCGAGATAAACTGCCAAAGTTCCGTCACCGCCCAACCTGCTACAAATGAACCGGCGATGACCATCCAAACTGATAACTGGATGGAAAAATTTCCAAATAAATTCAGCGACACATTGTGGCTGTTTTGCGTGGCAAAATAGCCCATACTGCCTAAAAGCAATAAGGTGATTGCAATTAATAATAAACGTTTCATAGTGTGGTTTCAGTATTTTTTAAACATAAATCTGCTTCAAACATGATGATACGGTTCTCCGCGGATAATGGTGAAAGCACGGTAAAGCTGCTCCAGTAATATCAACCGTACCATTTGATGTGTAAAAGTCATGTCTGAAAGACGCAAATAAGTGACATTGTTCGGCAGCAAAGACTTCTCAAAACCATATGCTCCTCCAATGATAAAGTTGACTCTCGGCCAAGCAAGAGGCATTTGTTTTTCGAACCACTGGGCTAAGCCGATTGAAGTTTGACGTTTGCCGTTTTCATCCAAAAAAACATTCAACTCTGCTGGATCCAGACGCTTCAACAATTTTTCAGTTTCCTGCCTGCGCCACTGCTCAACTGTACCTGAAGCATATTTGGCAGCTCGTATTTCTTCTGTCTCAACCTTGATGTAATGCGACAGCTTTTTCAGGTAAAGACTGATCCCGTCCTGCACAAAAGGAAGCTGTGTTTTACCAATCCAGATCAAACGGATACATCTCATATTTGCAGTCAACTTTACTGTAGCAGGTTTTTAGAATTTAAATCTTATCAGCCGAATAATATTGCAGACACCTGCAAAAGACAACGCAAAAACATTTTCACAATTGGATTGTGATTGTCGGCAAATCCGCTATCTTTTTA
>JABGPG010000171.1:0-38383 GCA_018645085.1 Deltaproteobacteria bacterium | reverse complement strand
GCAAAAACATTTTCACAATTGGATTGTGATTGTCGGCAAATCCGCTATCTTTTTAGACAGCTCACTACGGGATACCAGCTTCAGTGCAAACACGTATTTTAATTTTTTTGCTCACTTATTGATGTCAAAAGTTACAAGCAACAAACCATTCAAAGCCGGTACCAGCCGTGTTCTTAAGGAACAACTGCTCTACAGCGGACGCTGGTCAGAGTTGGTTGAATTCAGCTATGAAGATGACGAAAAACAAGTCCGGAACTGGGAAGGTTTGCACCGTAAACACCGTTCCGCGGCGGTAATTATAATCGCAAAGTTAAAACCTTCCGGAAGATATATTTTGATAAGGCAGTTTAGACCGCCTACGGATAACTACATCTTAGAATTTCCAGCCGGTCTGGTTGATCCTGGAGAAAATGCTGAAACAACCGCGACACGTGAACTTTTGGAAGAAACAGGTTATGTTGGGATAGTCGAAAAAATCAGCCCGGACTTGTTCTCATCACCAGGCATTCTTTCTGAAACAGTTTCATTTGCACATCTTTCGGTTGACGAAATGCTGCCAGAGAATCAACAGCCTGTTGCTAAAAATGAGCCCGGAGAATTCATTACGGTTTTTCTGAAATATCCGGAAGAAATTTCAACATTTTTCAACGAAGAGACGGAACAGAACGTTCAATTTGACGTCAAGCTTTATACTTATTTCATGGCACAAGGACTCTTGTAAATAATTTTCAGCAAGTCTGCAAATGAGTAAACTTTCCGTAACTGAACTTTCACAAAACGCTTTGTCACCGACAATCGACACTGATAAGTCTGCCTTTGACAAAAAGACTCCTGTCCCGGAAATTTATTTAACAAATCCGGAAGCTAACAGGATTTTTGAAGATTGGTATGCACAGCAAAGTGATCCTGAATCCGCGGATTCCCTCCTGCAAAAACTCACTCAACTTTCTTTGAATCCACCTTCTCTGCTGGCGGCACTGCTTTTTTTACGTTATCAGCAAGCAGAAGATTTACCAAAAGAGTTTGAAAAAAATATTCCGGATGAATCCGCAAAACTTTTTGCACAAGCTGTTTTGCTTTATCAGCGGATGCTCAAGGTACATCAATTTCCTGAACGTCCCAAAAATCCGGAACAGGCAGAACTGACTCTGCGGATGTTGCTGACTGTGTTAGCAGACGTGCAGTTACTCGCCGTTTTTCTGGTGTTGCAGTTGCAGAAATTGGAGCAGTTGGAATCTCTTCCTCCAAAAAAGAGAGATGCTACTGCCTGGACTGCGCTGCATGTGCATGCTGCGTTAGCAGGACGATTAGGAATTTTCTGGATCAAGTCCGAGCTGGAAGACAACGCATTCCGGCAGCTGGAATATGAAAAATATCAACTCCTAAAGAAAAAAATCGCCAGAAAGCGAAGTGTGCGTTCTGAAAATGTTGAAAGAATATTAGCAAAAATTCAGCTGATTTTAAAACAAGCTGGCATAAGCCATGAAGTTCAGGGACGTTACAAACGTTTTTATTCGATCTTTCAAAAACTGGAGAAAGTGGACAACGATTTTGACCGCATACAGGATTTGATCGCATTTCGTGTGGTGGTTGACGATGTTGATGATTGTTATGCAGCACTGAGTTTCATTCATGAAAACTGGGTTCCAGTAAAAGATCGTTTCAAGGACTACATTGTCAAACCCAAATCCAACGGATATCAGTCACTTCACACAACAGTCACAGATTTACGGGATGATGATCCCGAATATTCAAGACCAATTGAAATTCAAATCCGGACTCATAAAATGCACCGGATGGCTGAATATGGGGTTGCAGCACACTGGCTTTACAAGGAAAAACTGCAAGCACCAAAAGAAAAAACCGCAGAACTAATAGAAGAAACACTGCTGGAAAAAACTAAAGCTGACAGTGATGACGAAACGATGCCGCTGATTGATTTGTTCAGTGACAATATTTATGTCATGACTCCGGCAAGGGAAATCCGGGAGTTGCCTCAAACCGCGACACCGGTTGATTTCGCTTATGCAATTCACACAGAAGTTGGTAACCGCACGACCGGTGCAAAAGCTAATGGGAGCATTACACGTCTTGACAGCATTCTGCACAGCGGTGATACAGTTGAAATACTCACCTCACCAAGGCAGGAACCACGGAAAGAGTGGCTCGAATTTGTAAAAACACGTCACGCCCGCAATAAGATAAAACATGCTTTGCACGAGCGAGGTCGAGAAGGTCGTAGAAAAGAGGGCTTGGAAATACTGGAGCGTGAATTCCGCAATCACGGTCTCCACCTGAACCGCTTGGTCAGGGAGGGTCGGATGGAACATGAATCACGTCAGCGTAAAAATCAGGAGTTTGACCACATCTTATTTTGCATAGGCGACGGTTCTATTCGCTGTGAAGAAGTTAGACGCTGGTTTGTCGATGATCAAAACGATGCTTCTGCAAGCTCAACTGCGGAAACTCAAAAACCGGCAGAAACAAAACTCAAGACCAGCAAAAAGAAAACAACACCTGCTACATCCGGTGGAAAGATTATAGTGGATGGTATGGATAATGTGATGACACGTATCGCACGCTGTTGCTCTCCGGTGAAAAACCAGGCCATTCTAGGCTATCTCACTCAAGAGAGAGTAATCACCATCCATAAAGAAAAATGTACTTTTCTGCAGAAACTCAGTCCGGAAAGACTGGTAAAAGTATATTGGGAAGGCAAAGAGTAAAGGTGTTTGTCCTGTGACAATCCGTTATTAAAATATTATCAGCAGACAGCTTTTATCTTTTCCAGAAAGAAGGAAAGAGCAGCACAAGAGCAGAAAACATTTCCAGTCTGCCAACAAGCATCAGCCAGGAGAGGAACCATTTTCCAGGTGCAGATATTTGCGAAAAGTTTTCTGAAGGACCGACCTCCCCAAATCCAGGACCGATATTCATCAGTGCAGAAATTACTGAACTCATAGCGGTCTGATAATCCATTGAATCAACCAGTACCATCACTGACCCGCCCGCAAAGACCAGGAAAATATTGGTAATGAAATAACAGATTGAGAGGTTGATTGCAAATGGATCAATGGCGCGCTGATTAAGGCGAATCGGCAGGATGGTTCTGGGCTGGAAAAACATTTTCTTGATCGAAGTCACCATGTATTTCCAGATGATGACAAAATGCACGATTTTTATACCACTTGTAGTTGAACCGGCACATGCACCAATGAAGCAGACAACGTAGAGCAGCATCAGTACCGCCTGCGGCCAAAGCTCATAATCCGCTGTAGTGTACCCTGTAGTGGTCAGCAGTGAAATTATCTGAAAAGAGGCATAACGCAGGGCTTCAAAAAATCCGTCATAACTTCCATTTAGCCATAAAATTAAAGTTGAAATCCCGCAGAAGAATCCAACGATACTGGCGTACCAGCGTAGTTCGGTATTGAGACGAACCAAATTCCACTCACCTTTTAACATGTGGTAAAAAAGCATGAATGTCATTCCACCCAGGAACATAAATATCGTAATTACCCAATCAAAATAAACACTGCCGTAATAGCCAATGCTGGCATTCTTGGTAGAAAAACCAGCCGTGGATACTGTACCGAAGGCATGACAAAGAGCATCAAACAGTGACATCCCTCCGCCCCAAAGCAACAAGGTTTGCAGCAGGTTCAAACCAAGATAGATAGACCAGAGCCAAATCATGGCGTCACGGTTACGGGGGAGAAATTTTTCTTTGGTGATTACCTGTCCGGGACTTGATTCTGCACGGAAAATTCTGACTCCCGCCATTCCGTGAGGCAAAAAGATCAAGGTCAGAGTCAGGAATCCCATGCCTCCCAAAAGATGTGTTTCACTGCGCCAGAATAACAGACCATGTGGCAAAGACTCTATGTCATTCAGGATGGTAGCGCCAGTTGTGGTGTAACCTGACATCATTTCGAAAAATGCATCAGTGAATGACGGAATTGAGCCGTGGATCATAAAAGGCAGCGCTGACACCGCCGAAATGATCACCCAGCCGAAAACCGCGATAAGGACTGCATCACGAAAACTTAATTCGTAATTGCTCGGCGTAAACCACCAAAGAGGCAGGCCCATAGCTAAAGCCACTGCTGCAGAAATGAAGAGTGCGTTTAAATCACCTTCCTGATAAATTAAGGAGACGACAATAGGAAACAACATGGCGATGCTGGTGACTATCAGCAGTGTCCCTATCACGTATGCTATGGAGCGAAAATGCATTTATTTTTTTCTATTCATCAAGGTCTTAACTCAATAATTAGTTAGTCCTTTTCTTCTTTTTCTTCTTCTTCTTCTTCTTCTGAGGGAGGTGCTGATTGAACTTCAGGATTGTTTAATACATCCTTTATTACCTGCATAAGATGAACAGAATTACTGTCTGAAATAGGGTGATCGAAGACAAGCAGACCTTTTTTGTCCTCTCCATGCACCAGAGGATAAACGATAATTTCTTTGGCGAGTATGTTTTTTATCCGATAAAAATCCAGACTTTTTTGTGAGCTGTCAAAATAATTTTTAAAAATGTTTTCAAAGTGAGCAGTGTCTAGCTTCTTCAGCCCCTTCCTGACCTCATCAATACGTTGTTTTCTAATATGATAGACTAATTCCTGCTGAACTGTACCTGCTCCATCAGTGGGATCTTGACGGTTAGTGTTGCAGATAATCGCTACACCTTTCGCATTATTAGCAATCGTGTTCCTGAAAAGAGCGTCCATAACATTTTCCCAGTCTTTTCGTAAGACTTCGTGAGGATATTGACCTATTATCTTTTTTTTAAAAAACATTCCCATAGCTCATAAAGATTATAAAGTTTTAAATATATGACAGCAAATAAACAACCCCCAAAATCAATTAACCCTTCATCTGATTTGTTTAGCTGACACGGTTCATGATAGAGTGGTATTGTAAAGTTACTTTGCCATTCATTCAACTTAAAAATATTTTCACCATGCAAGCAGCAAAATCTTCCTGGAAAAAACGTATTCAGCACTGGCTGATCACTAGAATACTAGTGGTGCTGATTCGAGTTACCGGAAGTACAACACGAGTACGACGCCTAAATCATCAAGTGTTGAAATCAACTCTGGAGGAGTACGGCAGTGTGATTGTTGCCACTTGGCACCAAAACATATATTTCAGCATCTGGCTGCTGCGTAAACAGGAACTAACCGCTTTAATCAGCAGCAGTGATGACGGTCAGGCAATTTATGATGTATTTGCTCACTATGGCTATCAGGCGGTGCGGGGTTCAACCACCAGAGGTGGAATTCCAGCCTTGAAACAACTGATAAAATTACTTAAGGATAAAACCTCTGTTGCCATTACTCCGGACGGCCCGCTTGGTCCTCCGGAAAAGATTCAGTCCGGTGTGATCCTGCTTGCTAAATATGCCGGTGTGCCAATTATACCCTGGCACTATGAAGCAGCTCATCAGTGGAATCTTAATAGTTGGGACAGACACAAAATCCCCAAGCCTTTTTCAACAATTATCGAAGCATTCGGAGAGCCTTTTCACGTTCCAAAAAAGCTGCTGCCTGAGGACGTTCCGGTTTTTTGTGAAAAGCTGGAAACAATTTTGAAAGAACTTGCGCAGAAAACAGCTGAGGAAATTTCAAACAAGAATAAAATGCCAAAAAACTGAATGCTATTCCAAAAGTAAGAAAACTTAAAATTGCTTTTCGAAAGCAGCAAAAAAGCTCTCAACATCTTCCGGCGCTAACTGGTTTATGCCTGCAGCAGCGACCCTTCCGCCGCCGGAAAATTTAAGACATAATGTGTCTGCACCAAAAGGCCTGGCAATCGGGGCACGTACACCTACCAGAAAAGTCCCGTCTGTACGTTCAACCAACAAAGCATGTGCTTGTTCAGGGGATTCACGTGCAAGTTGATTACTGAAAACTCCGGAAACGCGTCTGCTCCAGGCGGCATTCGGAAACTGAAAAATTCTGCCCGCAGAGCTTTTTCTCAAAGCTTGTTTTTCTTCTGCTTTTTGCATGTCACTCCGGAAGCCTTCACGCAATTGTTTCAACTCTGATGAGGACTGAATAAATTCAAAAGGATCGCTAAAAGGATGCAGACTCAGATATAAAGTTTCCGGTGAAAAATGTAAATCAGCTAGCGTTTCACCATATGCATTGTAATTGATTAACTCCCCCAATTCTCGCAATTCTGCAGTTTTTTTCGGTTCAAGTTTCAAACTCTCCGCCAGTTGAAAAGCAGAAGCGTGTAGGTTATCACCAAAAGCAGCAGCTACGGCCCAGAGACGATATTTGCCTGCTAAATAACGGTCAACCAAAATGCTGGTGCAAACACCGGGACTGGTGTCTATGTGTGAGTGAAAAAGTGGAGATTCTACTATTTCCCCTGCAAAATGGTGGTCAAAATAGTGAACGGTGTTAGCTTGATTCAGTAACTGCAGGAGAGGCTCACGGTTGGCATGAGATGAAATATCGAGCACTGTAATAACGCTGTCGTGTGCAGAAAGTGCGTGCTGCAACAACAGTGTATCACGCTTTACTCCGGTGACAAGGCGGCTTTTTTGAGGATTTTGCAGACGAAGCTGATGGAGGGCGCATATCCCATCGGCATCCCCGTTGAAGATGTCAATGTAAGGCATGACGGCCCGTTCGGTTCATCAATTGATGAAAATGATTTGCGCAATTACGAAGGCAAAAAAAAGGAGGATTCCCAGCACAGCTACAGATCCTGGATTGAGAAATCTATCATCCGAATTTGCTCCAAGGGAATTAAGACGGTTGGAACTTGCCGGACGTATTGTTTTTGCTGATACTTTATTGGCTTTAATTTTGGGTGGCATCAATCTAATAATTAATTGTTATTTTTTCCTAAATGATTGTAGTTTAAAAAGTTTGCAAAAAAAGAACCAACTTTTACACTTAGACAGAATAAAAATGTTCTCCCCACAAAACCTTAAATTCGTGTTTTCTGATTACGCAAATGATGATCCACTAAAACCAGATTAATCATAGCCTCAACCATTGGCACCGCACGTGGTAAAACGCAGGGATCATGACGTCCTTTAGCTTTCAGTTTCACTTCCTGGCCATCTCTGCTGACAGTGTCCTGCTCAAAGTTTATCGTGGCGGTAGGTTTGAAAGCAATTCTCAAATCAATATCCTCTCCGTTGGATATTCCACCCTGAATTCCTCCGGAACGATTTGTACTTGTGCGGATATTACCTTCACGCATGACAAACGCATCGTTATGCTCTGATCCTTTGAGTGTCACTGAATCGAAACCAAGACCAAATTCCACCCCTCTTGTAGCAGGGAGAGACATCAAGGCTTTTGCTAAATCCGCGGTCAGTTTATCAAATACCGGTTCTCCCAATCCGGCCGGTACATTACGGACAACCGCACGGATTATTCCACCAGCGCTGTCTCCGGACTTCCTAACTTCATGTATACGTTCGATCATCGCTGCGGATGCTTCCGGATCTGGACAACGTACAATGCTGGTTTCAATCTGATTTTCGCTGACAGTATATTTATCTACAGAAGATTTTATTTCATGGATTTGCTCCACCCACGCAATCGTCTTAATCTTGTCCCAGTGGTGCAGAAGTTTTTTTGCAATTGCTCCGGCAGCAACTCTTCCTACAGTTTCACGTGCACTCGAACGGCCGCCCCCCATCCAGTCTCTAAAACCATATTTCTGCTCAAAAGTAAAATCCGCATGGCTCGGCCTGTACACATCCTTAAGGTGATCATAAGCATGGGACTTTGCATCTTGATTTGAGACCATCACAGAAATTGCTGTACCTGTGGTTCGGCCCTCAAAAACTCCGGAAAGAATCCTCGCAGTATCGCTTTCTTTACGCTGTGTTGTTATTTTGCTTTGCCCGGGACGTCTCCTGTCAAGTTCATATTGCAGATCATCTTCACTCAGCGGAAGTCCTGAAGGGCAGCCGTCAATTACTACTCCAACTCCTCCACCATGGGATTCGCCCCAGGTAGTGATTCGAAATAATTGTCCAAAACTGTCGCCCATTTTTAGCTTATCTTTGATTAACCTACTTGTTTTGTTCGTATTAATGTCCTGACAGCATAACCATTTAACGCTCAAGGTGCAAGAAACTTGGTGTCCTAACCTTGCAATTTCAGGCTATGAACACTAAACTGATGCTGAAATATTTTTCGTTTTGATTTATCAGGAAACAGCAAAAATTTAAACACTTACCGCAAAATGACGAAACTTCATAAAACCGGACCAAAATGGGTCATGTACAGTTCCATGGGTTTGGAGCTTGGTCTGTCTGTTGTAGTGGGATTTCTGATAGGAAGCTGGCTTGACGAGTGGTTGGAAACAGAACCCTGGTTTTTTCTGGTTTTTGGAATTGCAGGAATAATAGCAGGATACAGGAGCATTTTTCGTCTGGTAAAACGTGTTCAAAATGATGCTGAAACTGAGCGTGACAACTCAAACAACTCTACTACCTGAAAAATATATGCATCCTGAGGACGCAGAAAAATCAAATCCTGACTCAAAGTCAGTTGACCCAAAAGATAAACGTGATGGGGAAGTGCCCCCGAATACTGCTAGTGAGGAAAATTCAACTCTTGCTGAAGTTACTGAAGACTCAGTTCCCACGAAGGTAGACGGTCAACTCAAGCAGGCATATGTTTTCAGAAATCTGCTTTTAGTGGCTAGTTTCATTTTAGTTGCAGGAACTGCAATATTTAACCTTGACCTTTTGCCGTCTGTTCTGTTAGGATGTGGGGTTATAGGATTTAACTATTTTTGGACTATGCAGTTTGTCCGGAAACTATTACAAGAGCAAAAATTACAAGCACTTGATTTACTGTTTTCTTTCACGAAATTCGGGATTTCAGTAAGCATTTTGTTTGTCGCAATGCAATACTTTGATTTATCACCAGGTGGTCTGTTGATCGGCCTTTCTAATATTGCACTTGCGGTCATTATTTATTCTTTTATCAGGGTAATGCACCCTCAAAAATCTGTATAAGTCATTCAACAAAAACTACAGAATGAACAAGAGACTTGCACTAATCAGCGTTTTTTTACTGACAGCCGCCCCTGCTTTTGCAGCAGAGGGATTCACCTGGGCTCACTTTTTATTTAGCGGATTAGAACAACCGCTGGTAGATCTCGGTATTGATCCAGTTCCATTTCTGGACTTGCTGATAGTAGCTTTTTTTCTGATTGTGTTCGCATATTTTGCAGGTAGACCTTTCAGACAAACTGATTTACTGGAACCTTCAGGCAAAGCCAATTTTTCCAATTTTGCAGAAGTTATAGTGAGTGCAATTCTGAATTTTTTAAGCGGAACTATCCGCCATGGAGTTGGAGCACGTCCTATTCTTCCCTTACTTGGCACATATGGATTATTTATTTTATTGCTGAATCTTATCGGTCTGGTGCCTGGATTTAACCCACCGACAGATCAGTTTAACGTTACCATTGCCTTTGCCTTGATCATTTTTCTAATGACTCATGTATTAGGTATTCGTCAACATGGAGCCGGTTACATAAAACAGTTTCTGGGTCCCATGCCCTTACTTGCACCGCTGATGCTGCCGATTGAAATCGTCAGTCATTGTGTGCGCCCGCTTTCCCTTTCGATCAGGCTGTTTGGGAATATGACAGGAGATCATAAAGTAGTTTTGATCTTCACGTCAATTTTGGCCGTCGGCCTACCCATTCCGTTTATGGGATTGGGAATTTTGGTGTCAGTTTTACAAGCGTTTGTGTTTGTGTTGCTGTCTGCCATTT
The DNA here is from genome assembly GCA_018645085.1 of Deltaproteobacteria bacterium. Taxonomy (GTDB): domain Bacteria; phylum SAR324; class SAR324; order SAR324; family NAC60-12; genus Arctic96AD-7. Next base: position 28,615 of record JABGPG010000171.1, on the reverse strand, counting down.
ATTTTGAACTCGCAATGAGTGAAGCTCACTGATTGCGCTGATTTAATTAACATCAAAAAGGATGTCATGAAGAAATTATTATTGTTGGCGTTGCTTATGTCAGCGAGTTTCCCTCTGTATGCTGCAGAAATGGGAGAAATGGCTACATTCGGAATTGCTCTTGGTGCAGGTTTAGCAATTGGAATTGCAGCTCTTGGTGGAGGAATTGGTCAAGGTTTGGCGATGCGCGGAGCTTTGGAAGGTATTGCTCGTAACCCAAATGCTACAGACAAAATTTTCACACCGATGATTATCGGACTGGCGCTGATTGAGTCGCTGGTAATTTACGCACTCGTGATTGCGTTTATGTTGCAGGGTAAAATCTAAAACTCGCGTTTTATGCGGCTCACTTTTATGAGCCGCAACCTCCTTCCGTCTTTTCTCCTCACATTTTCAGTTTTCCAGGATCAGCACACCGTCCGCTTTCAGAAATTCAGTTCCTGTAGCATTGTCTGCATTTCTCAAGAGCAGTTGAAAATCCGTAGCTCCTGAATCATTCGGCGCGTGCAGAGTGATCAGCAAATCGCTTCCGGATGTTTTAATATTTCCTGACCAGTTTTTAAAACCTTCTGCAAATACACTACTTTCAAGCACAGGCGGATTTTCCTGCAATTGGTTTGGAGTAAACTTCTGTAAATAATTCTGCACCTGAACAACAACGCCATTCAGTTCCTGAAAAAGAATCTGTGATTCCAGAAAAGCCTGGCTTTGAAAACGCTGCTGGATACTTTGCTGGAAAAAACTCAAGATAACACCTCCTATCAGTAGCGTCAGCACCAGTACTGTAATCAGTAAAAATCCTCGCATGGTAATTCGAATGATAATTTGTAAAATCAGGGATCGGCACAGACCCTGAAACCAGCGGTTGAGGAATGTGTCGTTTGAGGGCTTGAATGTCTAAACGCTGATCGAATGTCAGTTTTTTTGCTTCCGTAATAACCTCCACGTTGACTATGTCTTGTTCCGCTGCTGGGCGCTACGGGGCCTTGCGGATTTACCACACCATCCGTAACTTCACTGTAATAAACATCACTGTAATTATCTGAAACCCACTCCCTGACATTTCCATGCATGTCAAACAAGCCCCATTGATTAGCGCTTTTTGTCCGCACTTCCTGCGGCTCACCGGTATTATCGTACCAGGCGATACTTGTTGTACAAGTATCATTTCCACATGACCATTTGCTTGTTGTTCCGGCACGTACCGCATATTCCCATTCTGCTTCTGTACAAAGCCGATAAGTTCCGGAACGTGTACCCGTCAGCCAATCTGCATATTCGACAGCTTCAATCCAGTTAACATAGTTCATCGGATAGTTTTCCTTTCCGGAAACTGCGTATGTTTTTTTTGCATTGCTTGTGCTGTAAGTGTAATTGCAGCTTCCGGAATCTACACATGCTTTGAATTCACTTGAGCTAACTTCATGATCAGAGATATAAAACGGCCCTGTTAATTTTACAGTGTGAGTAGGGGTTTCATCGGTTTCATTATCTCCATCTACAATTGATTGATTATCTGCACCCATTTGAAATCTTCCTCCGCTGAGCAAAACCATCCCGTTGCTGTCAGCAGAAGTAATCACCAAACCACCCAAAGTTTCAAAGCCGGTTGTGCTTGCCGAAGAAAGCGCATTTCCGGCAGTGTCCTGAATTCCGCTTGTCAAAGAAACGCGGTAATCCTGAAAATGCGATAGATTATCAGTGGGTGTGAAAGTGACCGTTGAACCATTTAAACTGAAACTGCCACTGATAGAATTACTCATGTTATCCAATAATTTGAAAGTGCTTGAACTTAAAGTTTCCGCAGAAACTGCTTCGCTGAAAATAACGCTGATTGTAGTGTTTAGCGAAATACTGCTGGAATTGTCTGCAGGAGTGATTGAGATAAAACTTGGTTTGGTAGTGTCTGTCGCAGGTTCATCGTCTGAACTTGTTGAGTTATCGGCTGAATCTCCACTTGAAGAGGAAAATGTGGTGAACATCCAACTGTTGTCCTGTCCCAGAATGTTTCCGGATGTGTCCTGAACTTCACTCAAAACGGATGCCGTGTAAATAGTATCTTCACTTAAAGAAGAAGCCGGAAGCAAAACAACTATATTTTTCGAAAGAGAGACTGTTACTGAAACCGAGCTGCCATTTGTAGTGAGGGAAAAATTATTTTCATTCACACTTCCTGTCTTAAGTTCATGGCTGAATGAAATCACGAAGGAGGCATTTACTGAGACTTTGGTAGCGTTATCTTCAGGTATAGTAGATATTACCGTAAATTCCTCAGCAGGCGCAACTGTGCTTCCACCTTCTGCATATTCTTCAGAGGAATCCTTACTGCACGAAGCTGAACTCAGGATGATCAACAGCAATCCTGCCAGCAATTTCCAAGGCCCCATCGACATAGCTACCTTCCCTGCCTCAGCAGATTTTGTGCAGCCTCCTATAAGTCGAAAACTCGCAGAAAGCTTAAAAAGGTGCAAGGTGAATTAATTGTTTAGCTAATTCAACGCAGTTGAAATGCATTTTTTTAAGGACATAATAATAAAATTTTGCTATGGTGGGGTTTCAGGACACATGCAAAATTAATTTCCAAATTTGGGAGAGAATAATGAGTGAGCATAAAATTTTTGAAGTACCGGCAGCAACCAAAGAAAATACTTGGATTGATAATGAGACCTATTTAAAAATGTACGAAGAGTCTGTGAATGATCCCAAAGGCTTTTGGGACAAACAGGCAGAGCGGTTGGACTGGTTCAAGAAGTGGGACAACACCCTCGACTGGGACTTCACCAAGGGTCATATCCGTTGGTATGAAGGCGGAAAACTCAATGTTTCTTATAATTGTCTCGATCGTCATTTAGAAAAAAGAGCTGATCAAAAGGCGCTGATCTGGGAGTCGGATGATCCAAACGTTGATAGAAGCTACACTTACAAAGAACTTCACACCGAGGTGTGTAAATTTGCCAATGTAATGAAGAGTCGCGGCATCGTTAAAGGTGACCGGGTGATGATTTATATGCCCATGATTCCGGAACTGGCAATTGCGTGTCTCGCTTGTACCAGAATCGGTGCGGTACATTCCGTGGTATTTGGTGGATTCAGCGCGGAAGCTCTTAAAAATAGAATTATTGATTGCGGCGGGAAAATGCTGATTACGGCAAATGCCGGTGTACGTGGAGGAAAGAGTATTCCACTCAAGCAGAATGCTGATCAGGCCATGCAGGGTACTGACACCGAGAGCTGTATCGTGGTAAAACACACGGCTGATGACTGTAACATGCAGTCAGGTCGTGACTATTTCTATCATGAAGATATGGCAAACGCCTCTGCGGATTGTCCCCCAGAAGAAATGGATGCGGAAGATCCGCTTTTCATTCTTTACACTTCAGGTTCCACAGGCAAACCAAAAGGCGTTTTACATTCCACCGCGGGATATTTGGTGTACACTTCAATCACTCATCAATACGTATTTGATTATCATGACGGCGATATTTACTGGTGTACCGCAGACATCGGTTGGGTTACCGGACACAGCTATATTCTTTACGGACCACTGGCAAATGGCGCGACAACCCTGATGTTTGAAGGTGTTCCAAATTATCCGGATTTCGGCCGCTTTTGGGACATTTGCGACAAACACAAAGTCAACATTTTCTACACTGCTCCAACCGCAATTCGCGCAATTGCCAAAGAAGGTGAGGAGCTGGTTAACAAACGTGATTTAAGTTCACTGCGTTTGCTTGGTACTGTCGGGGAACCGATAAATCCGGAAGCCTGGCTCTGGTATCACCGTGTTGTTGGACACGAGAATTGTCCGATAGTAGATACCTGGTGGCAGACAGAAACCGGCGGAATTATGATAACTCCGCTGCCGGGAGCAACACGCACCAAACCCGGATCCGCAACCCGTCCGTTTTTTGGCGTTCAACCGCTCCTCGTGGATGCAGACGGTAATGAACTGGAAGGTGCAACTGAAGGAAATTTGTGTATTAAACATCCATGGCCCGGACAAATGCGTTCCGTTTATGGTGATCATGAACGTTTCATTCAAACTTATTTCAGTACCTACAAAGGGCTTTATTTTACCGGAGACGGCTGCCGACGCGACGAGGACGGTTATTACTGGATTACCGGCCGGGTTGATGATGTGCTGAATGTATCAGGACACCGGATGGGAACCGCAGAACTTGAATCTGCAGTGGTGCTGCATGAAAATGTGGCAGAAGCAGCAATTGTTGGATTTCCCCATGAAATTAAGGGACAGGGAATTTACGCTTATGTAACTTTAAATTCCGGAGTTGAACCAACTGATGATTTGAAAAAAGAATTGGTGCAGCTGGTACGAAAAGAGATAGGACCGATTGCCACCTTTGATGTAATTCAATGGGCACCCGGCTTGCCGAAAACACGCTCCGGAAAAATAATGCGTCGTATTTTACGGAAAATTGCGGAAAATGAAATCGACAGTATCGGCGATACTTCTACACTCGCTGATCCTTCTGTTGTTGAAGATTTGATTGCCAATTGTCCTGTTGCTTGAATTTAGAAAAAAGTTTATTAACCTGCAGCAGGAATTTCAAAACGTGTATTCTGAAACGAGAAAAAAATGAGTTATCTTGATATATATCAGCAATCTATAGAACAGCCGGAGCTTTTCTGGAGAGAACAGGCTGAGCAGATCAAGTGGTATGAATTTCCTGAAACAATTCTTTCTCAGGACGAGCATGGGTTTTACCGCTGGTTTTCCGGTGGAAAACTAAACACGTCATATCTCGCACTGGATGTACACATTGAAGAAGGACGAGGTGCTCAGCTCGCAATGATTTATGATTCTCCTGCAACAGACTCTCAGCAGAAATTCACCTTTCTGGAGTTACGTGACCAAGTAGCAAAGTTCGCAGGCGGACTCAAAAATTTAGGTGTGGAAAAAGGTGACCGTGTCATCATTTACATGCCGATGGTTCCGGAAGCAGCGATTGCGATGCTCGCTTGTGCCAGATTAGGCGCTATTCACTCAGTTGTTTTTGGCGGTTTTGCACCAAATGAACTAGCGGTGCGGATTGATGACGCCAAACCAAAAGTACTCGTAACCGCAAGTTGTGGAATTGAATTTACCAGAGTAATTGAATACAAACCACTGGTAGATCAAGCTCTTAAAATTGCAGAATTCCCACCGGAAAATACTGTCGTTTTACAGCGTCCGCAAGCTCAAGCAAAAATGCAATCCGGACAGGATCATGACTGGAATGAGCTGCTGAATAATGCTGAACCGGCTGAACCGGTTGCTCTGGATGCGACTGATCCCTTATACATTTTATACACTTCCGGAACTACAGGACTTCCCAAAGGTGTGGTCCGCGACAATGGCGGACATGCGGTTGCCTTAAAATACAGTATGAAGGCTGTCTACAATACTGATCCCGGAGATGTCTTCTGGGCAGGCTCAGATGTCGGCTGGGTGGTTGGCCATTCTTACATTGTTTACGCGCCGCTGATTCAAGGCTGTACTACCATTCTCTACGAAGGCAAACCAGTACGGACACCGGACGCAGGTGCATTCTGGCGCTTAATTGAAGAGCATAAGGTAAATACTTTTTTCACTGCACCCACCGCTTTCCGGGCAGTAAAAAAAGAGGATCCGCAAGCAAAACTTAAAAAGCAGTATGACATCAGTTCGCTGCGGACACTTTTTCTGGCAGGAGAAAGGCTGGATCCGCCAACTTATGAATGGCTGAAGGAAATTTTAGCTGACGGTTCACAGCCGGAAATTCCTATAATCGACCACTGGTGGCAAACTGAAACAGGCTGGGCGATTTGCTCCAATCCTATGGGTATTGAACCGCAGCCGCTGAAAAATGGCTCGCCCACTTTTCCAATGCCCGGATACAACGTGCAAGTGCTGGATGAAGAAGGTGAAACCTGCAAACCGGGTGAAACCGGCAATATCGTAATTCACCTCCCTTTACCACCGAGTTGCCTGCCGACTTTGTGGAATGATGATGAACGTTTCAAGCAGTCATATTTAAGTCAATATCCTGGATATTACATTACCGGTGATGAAGGAATTAAGGATGAAGACGGTTATATTTTTGTGATGGGGCGAGTTGATGATGTGATCAACGTTGCCGGTCACCGCCTTTCAACAGGTGAAATGGAGGAATTAATCGCAGGACATCCGGACATCGCAGAATGCGCAGTTACCGGAATTGATGATGAATTGCGTGGACAGGTTCCGGTTGGATTTGTAGTGCTCAAGGACGGCGCGCAGATTTCTCAAGATAAAATGCAGGAGGAATTGATTGCGATCATCCGTAATAATATTGGCGCAGTTGCCTGTTTTAAACAAGCAGGGATCGTCAAGCGCTTGCCAAAAACACGCTCCGGAAAAATCCTGCGTAAAACAATTCGGAAACTGGCCAGTGAAACTGAAGTTGCGGTTCCGCCTACTATTGATGATCCTCTGATTCTTGAGGAAATTCGTGAAATAATGCAGCAACGCGGAATCGGCCAATACGCAACCTCTTGATTTTTTTTAAACGCTGATCTTTCGTAGTCAGCGTTTTACCCACCATATTTTTGACCCAGGATGTCCCAGCTAAGAACGCTTTATATTTTTCTTTCAAAACAGACTGTCTGGTTTTGGTTCGACGGTAAAACCCGCTGTCTCGAATCTGTCGCAAAGCCTCTTTCTCCAAAAAGGATCCTCGAGCTTTGTCATGAGTGGAATGCCTCAAAAGTTGTCTTGTTCCTTGAATTTCCCTGGGTTCTAACACATTTTGAAACTACGATCACACTCTCTCCAGAAGAGCTGAAATCATATGCCAAAATGCAGCTTGCCTTTCATGATATTCCGGAAAGCGAGCTTCAAAATTCCACACAGGCAAAGCAAACTAACTCCTTATCAACGGAATTACCTGTAGGAGGCATTTATTTTAAACAAGCACAAACGGACCGTGTCGGTTTACTTTGCGCAACTTTGTCTGCAGAAAGTCTGAGTTTAAAAAATTTACTGAAACAGGAGTTCACTTCAACTGTTGAACTGGTTCCGCTGATTAGCGCCTGCGTACCTATCCTACTTAATAATTCCTCAAACTCTATTATTTTCAAAGGTTTGGAACAATCTTTTTATTTGGAAAAAACAGATTCCTTGCTCACGAAATTAATTGAATTACCGTCTTTTAGTAATGTTTCACAGGAACTTTTTGTCGCGGATCAGTTAGCGCAAAAAACAAAACCGCAAACTTTTCGCCTTATTCCTCTAGCAAAGGCAGATGCTTTTGTTGAAGATAATCCTGAAGCTGAAACAGAAAAAACAATGCCGGAACCTGCTGACATTCAAAACACAGTTGCCATAGAAACAGTCTTGTCCGAATGGAAAGGCCTCGCCCATTCTCCAAAATCAGGATTCTGGTGGGCTGCTCCAAAGAATCGGCGGCGCTTAAGGCTCGTTGGTTCGTGGTGGACTTTGGCTGGTCTCTTGATTTTAGCCGTAATTGCAGGCACAGGATTGTTTTATTATGAAACTCTCAAACACAGAAAAGTCCTGCAGCAGGAATTGTCCAGTTTGGAAGTGGAGTTGGAGCAGCACATAAACAATTCTCCTGCGCTGATTTACGCCGCTCGTGAAAAACACTTGGAAGAATTGGAAAAACTTGCTAAACAAATGGTCGAGGAATCTTTTTGGAAACATCAAACTCTGCAAACTCTCTTGTCATCAATCGAAGGCGCATGGTTGGAGGGTTTTGATTTTGAAGGACGAAACCTGCGCCTGCGCTTACTGGCATTAGCACCAATCGATGCAGTTGATCTATTTTTGAAATTGTCTAAAATACCTGAAGCAGACAGTGTACATTTTAAATCGCAGCAGAAAACAAAGATCAAAAAACATGAACTAACCAGGTTCATCCTCTTAATTAAATTGGCTCCTCCATTAGGCACCAAACAACTATAACCCATCAGCTAAAATATAAAAAATATGCAGCCAGGACCAAAAAACAGTATTACCGACGTTTCCGGCATCAAAGTAGGACACGCGCAGGACATGAAATTGATGAGCGGAACAACAGTAATTCTTCCGGACTTTGCAGCGGTAGCCGCAGTGGATTGCAGGGGAGGAGGCCCTGGAACACGTGAAACCGATGCCCTTCATCCGGCAAATCTGGTTGAAGAGGTACACGCTGTCGTGCTCAGCGGGGGTTCTGCAATGGGACTGGATGCGGCCGGGGGAGTTGCAGCCTGGTTAAAAACACAAGGACGCGGGTTTCTGGTAGCGAAAGATGTTTCGGTACCTATAGTTCCGGCGGCAATTCTCTTTGATTTACTCAACGGCGGCGAAAAATCCGCAATGGATGAGCATACTTATTTTGAGTTTGGGAAAAAAGCTGCGGTTAACGCGGGCTACGAATGTCCGCTGGGTAATGTCGGTGCGGGAACTGGAGCAAAAGCCGGAAAACTTAAAGGTGGTATCGGAACAGCTTCCCTGCAGCAAAATCAGGATAATTCTGTTGAAAAAGGTTTTACAGTGGGTGCCTTAGCAGCGGTAAGTCCATTCGGTTCGGTAACTCTACCTGGACTACCGGATTTCTGGGCCTGGCCTTTTGAACGAAACGCAGAATATGGCGGCAGAGGTGCACCAAAAGTTTTGTCAGCAAAAGGTGGAAAATCCGAAATAAACAAAATCAACGAATTAGCGCTGGATTTTGATTTAGAAAGTCCTTTCAAAGATACGGAACATTCCCCCGGGAATGGAGACAAGTCAGGAAATGATGCCTTTGCGAATAGTGTCTCCACAAATACCACTTTGTGCGTAGTTGCGACTGATGCTGTTCTCACCAAGGCGCAGGCTCAGCGGGTTGCGATTATGGCGCAGGATGGTTTTGCACGTGCTATTCGACCCGTTCACACACCTTTTGACGGAGACACCGTCTTCGTTTTGGCCACTGGGAAAATTCCACTTTCAAAAATGCCGCCGATCGACATCGCCCGCTTGGGAATGATGGCCGCGGATTGTGTAGCTAGGGCAATTGCCCGTGGTGTTTATGCAGCAGAATCTTTAGGTGCCTGGCCTGGTTATAGGAATTCAGTACAATAATAATTATATTTGCAATTTAATAAAGTTTTTGTAATGATACACCTTCTTCTTTTTAATCAACTTCCGCAGGGAGGTCTTTTTAATATTTAAATTTTTCCAGAGAAATTATGAAACATATCATTCAAAAATATGCAAAAGTTTTGCTGATCAGTGGATCCGCACTGATCTTTGCCGGATCTGCCTTTGCCGGAAAAACACATTTGACGATGGGCATGGTCTTAGAACCGCCTCATCTTGACCCTACCGCTGGAGCAGCGGCTGCGATTGACGAAGTGGTTTACGCCAACGTTTTTGAGGGACTGACTCGGATCAACCAAAATGCGGAAGTACTACCCGCGCTGGCGGAGTCGTGGAAAATTTCCGCAGACGGACTGACTTACACATTTAAACTCCGCAACGGAGTTAAGTTCCATGATGGTTCTGCATTTGATTCTGCAGATGTCGTTTTTTCATTGGACCGTGCCAGATCGGAAAAAAGTACAAATGCTCAGAAAGCGCTTTTCGCCGCGATTAAAGGCGTAAGTGCACAGGGTGCAAATACAGTGGTTGTCACCTTGAAAACACCAACCGGAAACTTCCTGTTCAACATGGGTTGGGGCGATGCTGTGATGGTTGATTCCTCGAGTGCAGCTTCAAACAAAAGTAAACCTGTTGGTACCGGGCCTTTTACTTTCAAACGCTGGGTCAAGGGTGACCGGATTGAATTGGGACAAAACGCGAATTACTGGGGTGAAAAACCCGCGTTGAAATCCGCAACTTTCAAAATCATTCCGGATCCTGCTGCAGCAGTAGCGTCTTTGATGGCCGGTGATGTCGATGCTTTTGCCAACTTTCCTGCTCCGGAAATGGCTGCTCAATTTCAAAGCGATTCTCGTTTCACTGTAAAAGTCGGCAGTACTGAGGGTGAAACAATTCTCTCCACCAACAACCTGCAAAAACCTTTTGATGACCTTCGCGTTCGTCAGGCAATTGCACATGCGCTTAACTCACAGGAAATAATTGACGGTGCGATGTTTGGTTTTGGAACTCCAATCGGAACTCATTTTGCGCCGCATCATGCTGCTTATGTTGATCTGACCGGAACTTATCCGCATGATACAGAAAAGGCCAAGCAACTACTTGCAGATGCAGGATATCCCAACGGGTTCAAAGCGACTATCAAATTGCCACCACCGAGTTATGCACGACGTGGGGGAGAAATTGTTGCATCGCAATTGGCTAAAGTCGGAATCAAATTGGAAATTATTCCTGTAGAGTGGGCACAGTGGCTAGATCAAGTTTTCAAAAATAAAGACTTTGACCTGACAATTGTCTCTCACACAGAACCAATGGACATTGGAATTTACACTCGTCCTAAATATTATTTTCAATACCGGAATGCCGGATTCAACGCAGTCATTGCAGACTTGAATGTCACTGCAGATCCCAAAAAACGTTATGCGTTGATGGGTGCCGCACAGGCAATTCTCGCGAAAGATGCTGTTAACGGTTATCTTTTTCAATTGGCGAAGCTCGGAATCTGGAACAAAAACGTGATGGGACTCTGGGAAAACAGCCCCGTTCAAGCCAATGATTTGACCGGTGTAAGCTGGAAAAATTAGTAACACAAAAGGCGTTTCAGCAAAATAACTGGAACGCCAGCCCTCCAAGTTAAATGACATTCTTCCTCGCAAAACGACTCTTTGCTTTGCTCATTACTTTGCTGGTGGCCTCACTGGTAATTTTTTTGCTGCTGGAAATTCTTCCCGGTGATCCTGCATCAATCATACTTGGAATCGGTGCGCAGGAGGACACGTTGTCTGCCCTCCGGACAGAAATGGGGCTCGATCTTTCTGCTCCGGAACGCTACTTCCGCTGGATCAGCGGCATATTAAGCGGTGATTTTGGGCGCAGCTACACTTATGACACTCCCGTTTCCTCATTGATTTTAGAGCGCCTCTCCCTCAGTTTACCGCTGGCTTTGCTGGCCATTACGCTTTCGACTTTTCTGGCCATTCCTTTAGGCGTTTTTGCTGCCGCAAATCATAAGCGAATCGCTGATACAGGAATCATGGGCTTTGCTCAATTAGGAGTCGCCATTCCAAATTTCTGGTTTGCGATTCTGTTGATTTTATTTTTTTCAGTCAAACTGGGCTGGTTTTCAGCAGGAGGTTTTGCCGGTTGGGAAATGGGTTTGGCTGCCGCACTCAAATCTTTAACCTTACCCGCAATTGCTCTGGCCCTGCCTCAGGCCGCAATTTTGGCCCGCGTTACACGTTCTGCAGTTTTAGAAACCGTTCGCGAAGATTTTGTGCGCACTGCACGTGCAAAAGGGCTCAGCAGGAATGCAGTACTTTGGAAACATGCAGTCAGAAATGCTCTCATTCCGGTAGTGACAATTCTCGGTTTACAACTTTCATTTTTGCTGGCAGGAACTATCATCATAGAAAATGTTTTTTATTTGCCCGGACTGGGACGCCTCCTTTTTCAGGCAATTGCGCAAAGGGATTTAGTGGTAGTTAAGAACATTGTAATTTTACTGGCTGCAACTGTAGTGACTGTCAATTTCCTGGTTGATATGTTTTATGTGGCGCTTGATCCAAGATTGCGTGGAGGTAGCGCATGAATGAATCAAGACTTAGTGAATTCTGGCAGAACAGTTTGCAGCACCGTAGTTTTGTAATCGGACTGATTCTCAGTTTTATGATGCTGTTTACCGGACTGCTTTCCTTGTTCTGGACACCTTTTCCTGTGGAACTGCTGGACATACCTCACAAGTTGGAAAGCGCGTCCGCAAAGCATTGGCTGGGAACTGATCATTTTGGACGCGATGTTTTTTCAATGTTGATGGTAGGTGCCTGGAACTCAATGCTGGTTTCGGTCTTTGCGATTGGTTTCGGAGCAGGAATCGGAGTTCCGCTGGGAGCTTTGGCCGCAGCAAAACGCGGATGGGTTGAAGAAACTGTGATGCGTTTCAATGACTTTGCTTTTGCCTTTCCGGCCTTGTTGACCGCAGTTATGCTCTCCGCAGTTTATGGTCCTGGAACGCTAAATTCTGTGCTGGCAATCGGTATTTTCAATATTCCGGTTTTTGCCAGAATTACCAGAGGAAGCGCTTTGAGTGTTTACAAACGTGAATTCATTCTGGCGGCCAGAACCGCAGGTAAAGGTGAAGTACGGATTGCGGTTGAACATATCTTACCAAATATCGGGAGTGTCCTCATCGTGCAGATAACTATTCAATTCGCTTTGGGAATCCTTGCAGAAGCAGGACTGAGTTACCTTGGACTCGGCACACAACCTCCTATGCCAAGCTGGGGTAAAATGCTCAGTGAAGCGCAGACGATGATGTTTTTTGCGCCTCAACTCGCAATCCTGCCCGGCCTCGCGATTGTCTTCACAGTTCTAGGCTTGAATCTGCTAGGCGACGGTTTGCGTGATATTCTCGATCCACGTTTGAGTCGTGTGCGTTGAATCATATTTGTTTTTACATGATTGCCTGATTAAGTTTAAAGGACAACAACAACATAATAGGCTTTAATTTTTGAATTATTTTTAAGGAACAGCTTTGTGATAAAAATCATAGATGTACTTGTAAGCGATATACGATTTCCTACATCCAGTCAATCTGATGGTTCCGATGCTATGAATCCGGATCCGGATTATTCCGCTACTTACGTTACCCTAATCACAAATTCTGAGTTAAAAGGGAATGGGCTAACTTTTACTATCGGCAGAGGAAATGAGCTGTGTGTAGCTGCTGTTCATGCCTTAAAGTATATGCTTGTAAATAAGGACTTTGTTGAAATTACTCGTAATATGGGAGAATTTTGGCGTTCACTTGTCGGTGATTCACAACTTCGCTGGGTAGGTCCTGAAAAAGGAGTGATCCATCTTGCTACAGCAGCAATTGTAAATGCGCTGTGGGACTTATATGCAAAGATAGAAGGAAAACCTCTCTGGAAACTACTGGTTGATATGTCGCCTGAGGAGTTGGTGAGGGCAGTTGATTTTCGTTATATTACTGATGTAATAACTCCTCAAGAAGCCATCAAAATGCTTGAAGATAATTTTTCTTCACGGGAGAAACGTGAAGCAGAAATGCGTTTAAAAGGCTATCCTGCCTATACAACTTCTGCAGGCTGGTTGGGATATTCTGATGAGAAAATCAAAACTTTGTGTAGAGATTCAATAAAAAAGGGCTGGACTCATTTTAAAATAAAAGTGGGTAGCAATATTCAAGATGACATAAGGCGGGCATCAATTGTAAGAGATGAAATTGGTTCTGAGAATAAGCTTATGTTTGATGCAAATCAAAATTGGGATGTAAATGAGGCCATCGAAAATATGAAAATATTGGCTCAGTTTGATCCGTGGTGGATAGAAGAGCCGACGAGTCCAGATGATATTCTTGGGCATCAAAAAATTTCAGCACAAATAGCACCTATTGGCGTAGCTACAGGAGAACATTGCCAAAACCGTATAATTTTTAAGCAGTTTTTTCAGTCTAATGCTTTACAATTTTGTCAGCTTGATAGTTGTCGTCTAGGTGGAGTAAACGAGGTTTTGTCAGTCTTGTTTATGGCGGCAAAATTTAATGTTCCAGTTTGTCCACATGCGGGTGGAGTTGGACTTTGTGAGTATGTTCAGCACATCTCTATTTTTGATTATATTTGTGTGTCAGGAAGTTTGGAAAATAGGGTAATTGAATATGTAGATCACCTCCATGAACACTTTGAGTTTCCTGTGATAATAAAAAATGGGAGGTATATGCCGCCACTTGATCCGGGCTACAGTATCACTATGAAAGCAAGTAGTTTGCAGGAATTTGAGTTCCCTCATGGTAGTGTTTGGACAAGTAGAAAATAATAAAATTATCTACTTCAGAGAGGGTATCTTTGATTGAAGGTTTTTCACATAAGCTTTGGAATTGGAGCAATAATTACATTTCACATGTTAATGGACACAATAGCATTTAAGATCATTTTACCGGTGCCTCAGGATGCAACAAGCCAGCCTGTTTGAGTTCAATCCAAAATTCAGACGGTATAGGGCATTTGAGCATTTCAATATTATCCAGAACCTGAGCAGCACTCAGTGAGCCTGGAATGACTGAAGAAACAAGTGGGTGAGCCAGAGGGAACTGTAATGCTGCTGCTTTTATTGGAATTCGATGTGCTTCACAGATCTTCTCAATTGACTGGACCTTGTTCCGCATCTGCTCACTGACATTGGTATATCCGTATTTGGATTCTTCACAGGATCCGGTAGCCAGAATCCCTGAAGCATAGGGCGAACCAATAATAATGCCAATACCACGCTTTTCACATTCAGGAAATATTTCTTCAAGCGGCTCCTGATTCAGCAAGGTATAGGGCATGGCAACCAGGAAAAAATCCAATTCGAAATGTTCTAAAAAAAGCGGAATCATTTCTATATCATTAATGCCTGCTCCAATACCCCTTATAACTTCTGACTTCTTCAGCTTTTTAAGCCATTCCATTCCGGACTCCAGCTCCTTCAGTTTTTTGGACACTGATTTACCGTGGTAACTTGCATCCAGGTCATGGATGACAAGAAGGTCAATCCTGTTCAATCCGAGCCGCATCGTACTGTCAATAAAAGAACGCTCAAGCCCTGTTGCGGAATAATCAAAATGCCAATCGAAAGGCAGCCCCCCTACCCATGGTGATCCGTCAAAAAGAGTTGGATCTCCTTTGAAAGGTCGATAAACTCTTCCAACTTTAGAAGATAGGACAAAGTCATGACGATCCTTTTGCTGAAGCAGATTACCCAGCCTATGTTCACTCAGTCCATGTCCATACCATGGCGCAGTATCGTAATAACGAATTCCGGCAGCATAGGCTTCTTTGAGGGTTTCAACTGCCTGACGATGCTCAACTTTTTCGAACAATTCTCCCAATGGAGCACCTCCGAATCCAAGTATGGGAATTTTTACTCCGGTATTTCCCAGAATCTGTTTTTCAAAGGGGTTCATTTAAGTCTGTCTCTGGAAGTTTTGGAAAATTATTTTTATTGAGAAGAGTTTAATATGATTAGCTTATCTGACTGAAGAAAATCGTCGAATATCAATCCAAAAGAACTAGATCAGTTGCCAAAGCTAAGGATAGCATTTAGGAGTTAAATAATAAAGAGAGTGTTATATTTGCAAAGCATCCCCTGGTAAAATGACCGTTAAATACATATTTTTTAAATTGTGCTCCTTAATTTTATTTAAATATTGCCAGCTTAACTTAATTTGCATATAGTGAAAATTGTGTTGAAAATTATAATTGACAGCTTCTATTTAACCATCAACGGATGTGCAGGATGAGAGAGATACAGGTAGTATTTGGTATTGATATGGAAACTGACATCGGCAGTTGGACGCCTTTTTATGAAGGAGTCACCAAGGGGACCCCGCTGCTACTGAATCTGTTTGCCAAAAAATCCATTCCAGTGACAGCCTTCTGGGTTGCAGACGCTGCCCGGCGCTTTCCTGAAATTGTACGGGAAATGGAATCCGCAGGTCATGAGACAGGAGCTCACTCTCTTTATCATGAAACTTTGGGCGACAGTTTATTTGAGATCCCCGGAATTTATCCTCTTTTACCTGAAGAAGTGCTGCCAAGAATTAAGCTTGCCACAGATATCGTGGAAGATATTGTTGGTCACAAAGTTGTTTCCTGGCGCTGTCCGAGATTATTTGGTGGAACTCATGTCACAAACGCCCTTGAGTCACTTGGTTATGAGTGTGATGCCACTTACCCTATGTATTATTACAATGAACAACTTTTTCCATATCATCCCAGCCAGGAAAACTGGACAGAGCAGGGGAGTTTAAATTTGATCGAAATTGTCCAGTTTGCTGACATGGCGATGGAATCAAAAGATGCATACGGACGCGATAAGGACCAATGGCCACTCTACCGCACAAAATCCACAGCTGCTTTTATTCCGCACATTGAATCCTTCATGAGTTATCTGGAAAAGAATGATCAAAGCCAAAAGCCGATTGTCTTATGTTTTTATTTTCATCCCTGGGAGTTTTGGGAAATGCCAGAAGGTGTGATACATTTTGGTGAAGGCGGAGTATTGCCGGACCCATTCCTGGTAAAAGGCTGCGGGAAGTATTGCCTGAAGCAGGTTGAACTGCTAATAGACTGGCTGAAATCCAAAGAGGCAGTTTTTCTTACGGCAGGACAATGCGCCCGTAAATGGAAAAATATTCTTGCTCAACCTGATCTCTAAAGAACAAAATGACAATCAAAAGCGCTCCGTAATTTATAAAATTTACTATCCTTTACTCCGGGTCCGCTTAAAGGACTGCCAACCAGTCGTGTATATTTCTCTCAATATAATCAATTAATTCTTTTGATCTCTATGGTTTCGTGTGATAACCTGCAAAATAGGAACAGACAGAAGTAAAAAAAAATTTCTATTCAAAAATAAATGCTCGACATTATTGACACACACCAACATCTTTGGAATCTTGACCGGCTAAAATTACCCTGGGTGAAAGGTGTTCCTACACTTAACCGCAGTTTCGAAATTTCGAATTATCTCAAAGCAGCAGAAAATTCCGGCGTGACTCGAACCATTTATATGGAGGTGGACACACATCCGGATGACAAGCAGAAAGAGATTGACGACATGACTCTGTATTGTCAGGCAGATTCTAATGAAATGCTTGGGATGGTCGTTTCCGCTGATCCGGGAAAACCTGGATTTGCTAAATTTCTGGATGCTAATTCCTACAACACTTTTATCAAAGGTGTGCGGCAAGTTCTTCACAATCCGGAACAAGCTCCTAAATCTTGCCTCACTCCGGAATTTGTGCAGGGCCTTCGTGCTTTGGGCAAGAGGAATTTACTCTTTGACATCTGCATACGCCCGGCGGAACTTCATGATGCGGTTGAGCTATGCCGTCAGGTTCCGGAGACAACTTTTGTTCTTGACCATTGCGGAAACGCTGATCCATACATAATCAACGGGCAACGTAAAATCGGTTCGTCCAGTTCTGATAGTACTTTTGTACACTCCAAGGAAAGTTGGCAAAACGGAATTTTCAAATTGGGAGAACTTAAAAACGTCTACTGCAAAATTTCCGGAATAGTAGCTCGTGCGGAAACCGACTGGAATGCAGAAACTCTAGCACCGACAGTCAATACCTGCCTTGAGGCCTTTGGAGAAAATCGAGTTGTGTTTGGAGGAGATTGGCCAGTATGCACCCTTGGCGCAAGTTTGTCTCAATGGATCGCAGCACTTAAGGAAATTGTTTCAACTCGTCCTACTGTTGTTCAAGAGAAACTGTTTAGCATAAATGCCGAACGACTCTACCAACTTTAGAAGTTGGTAGCAGATTTTCACAAATAAGAACGGATAAATAATATACATGTGCCTCAGCGAAAATCTGTGGCTAAAACCATTAACCAGAAACCTTGGTAGAATTATGCTAAAAAATCTTGATCCCTTATTAAATCCAAACTTGCTTTATATTCTCCGTGCTATGGGACATGGAGACGTGCTTACAATTGTTGACAGTAATTTCCCTGCCGATTCTGTGGCCTCGACAACTGTTCATGGAGAAGTGATTAGGTTCGATGGAGCCGGAATTCCGGAAATTGCCCA
Source organism: Deltaproteobacteria bacterium (assembly GCA_018645085.1). Lineage (GTDB taxonomy): Bacteria > SAR324 > SAR324 > SAR324 > NAC60-12 > Arctic96AD-7. The sequence continues at coordinate 10,884 of JABGPG010000171.1, read as the reverse complement.
GGCAATATTTTCGGTTTTTCCACTGGATAGTTTCATTGAAGCCCCAATTCAGCACATGCAGGTGGTGGGAGAACCCGAAACCACGCTTGAGGTACATACTGATTTGCATCGAATTGCTTTGGAAAATTCTGATCGAGAATGGAAGATGGATTCCGTGGAACGACACAGCTTTTATGAATTGTCCCGTAAAACTTATGCGGTAATTGCGACAGCAGAACGCCGCCCATATGGTTGTTTTATGATCACAAAAGGAGTGATTGCTCCGGATGGCAAAGTAATGTAGAGAAAAAATAACCTGGCTTAAAAAAAATAATACATGGACTTAGGACTAAGAGATAAAATTGTACTCGTTACAGGCGGAGCAAAAGGCATCGGTGCCGCAACTGTCGAGGCATTTTCGGCGGAGGATTGTAAAGTGGTGTTGGTTGACCGGGATGCAGAAACTGGGATGGCTTTGGAGAAAGCCTTAGGCTCCAGAGTCCGGTATATTGAGGCTGATCTTACAAATACCGAAGCATGTAAAAAAGCAATCGAGCAAACGGTTTCTGTGTTCGGTGGCTTGGATGTTCTGGTGAATAATGCCGGATTTAATGACGGTTTAGGTCTTGATGCTCCTCCTGAAGATTTTATGATTTCTGTGCAAAATAATCTTCTGCATGTTTATGCAATGACGCATTATGCACTGCCTCAACTTCGTATAGGACAGGGATGTATTCTTAATCTTGGCTCAAAAGTTTCAGTTACAGGACAGGGCAATACTTCCGCTTATGCCGCCGCAAAGGGGGCAATCAGTGGACTTACCAGAGAATGGGCGGTAGCTTTGGCTCCAGATAAAATCCGCGTCAATTGTGTTATTCCCGCGGAATGTCTCACTGATCAATACGAAAAATTTTTCCAAATCCAAACTAATCCGGAAACCGCTAAAAAAGCTGTTGCTGACCTCGTTCCGTTTGCACAGAGACTTACGACACCTAAGGAAATAGCCCAAACAATTGTCTTTCTGGCTTCTGATGGTTCTTCCCATACCACTGGGCAATTAGTCTTTGTGGATGGAGGTTACACTCATTTCGACAGGGCAGTTGGTCATGACCACAAAAAATGGTGATTCCGCAATGAATAAGAAATATCTGCTTGGGGTTGATGGAGGGACTGAAGGTCTTCGTGCCGGAATCTTTGATACATCCGGAAGTCCACTCGCCTATGCTTCTACGACATACCCAACTCAGTTTCCTGCTCCAAGTTGGGCAGAACAAGACCCTCAAGACTGGTGGAATGCTCTTGGTAAGTCAGTACGGAAAGTGATTCAGGATTCAGGAATAGGCACCGAACAAATCGCGGCTATGGCAGTGGACACGACTTGTTGCAGCGTTGTGGCACTTGACAAGAATGGAAATCCTCTCCGTCCAGCACTTATTTGGATGGATGTTCGCAGTGCCGAACAAGCAGAACAAATGGTTGAGACCAAGGACGAAGCCTTGCGAATCAACAGCAATGGCAATGGCCCTGTTTCCGCAGAATGGATGATTCCAAAAGCCCTTTGGATCAAGCAGAAAGAGCCGGAACTTTTTAAACAGGCAGTCACGATTTGCGAGTATCAGGATTACATTAATTTTCACCTCACTGGTCGTCTAACAGCAAGTATCAACAATGTGTCAGCCCGCTGGCATTGCGATTATTCCAAAAACGGAGTCCCAGAAACATTGCTGGAAAAACTGGAGTTGGAAGAACTCTCCGAAAAGTGGCCGGAGAAAGTACTTAGGCTTGGCGAGGTGGTCGGTGGCTTGACTCCAACTGCAGCAGAACATCTTGGTTTGCATGCTGATTTGCCTGTTGTGCAAGGAGGGGCGGACGCACAAATAGGCATGATTGGATTGGGAGTAGTCAAACCAGGGAGCCTTGCTTTCATTACCGGCTCATCTCATCTACAACTTGGATTAAGCGAAAAACCTTTTCATGGAACTGGAATTTGGGGTACCTATGCAGATGCGCTTTTACCAGGACTTTACACAGTGGAGGGCGGTCAAACATCAACCGGATCTGTCGTGAACTGGCTGAAGAACTTGTTTGGAGAACCAGACTATGAGGCACTAAATCGTGAAGCCTTGAAACTTCCACCTGGATCAGAGGGGCTGATAGTGCAAGAACATTTTCAGGGAAATCGGACTCCACACACCGATCCAAGGTCTCGTGGAGCTTTTCATGGACTGACCCTCAAACATGACCGTGGGCATCTTTTTAGGGCAACAATTGAAGGCGTTGCTTTCGGCAGCGAGTTGATTTTAGAGACCATGCGCAGTAACGGATTTTTTCCGGAGAGCGTGGTAGTTTCCGGAGGTGCAACACGCTCAGAATTGTGGCTTCAAATACACGCAAATGTTTCAAATTTACCATTGACACTTACCAAAAATCCAGATGCTCCTTTGTTGGGCTGCGCTATACTTGCCGCTGTAGGAGCCGGATTTTACGAAGATATTCCAAAAGCAGTAGAGCAGATGGTGCAAATTGACCGTGTGATTGAACCCGATCAAAAGATTCATGAAGAGTACCAGCCGTTTTACGAAACATATAAAGCAAGTTATGAAGAATTAAAAAATATTCGACAAAAACTGACAGAATAATGTTTGAGCTGATTACAAGAATAATATTACTTTAAGATTAACTTACAATTTTTATTTATTTTCAATAGCTTACATCCATATAAGAAATTCTTCATACTATAAATGGGGGGGATATATGTTTTTATATTTGACAATTTAACATAAAAATCTTATCTTTGTCACATTATGAAACATTTAGTCGCCAACAGCCGCAAGCAATTTATCCTTGAAACCCTTAAAAAGACAGGTGGGATAAAGATTTCAGAACTTGCTAAAAAACTTGGTAAATCACGAATGACAATCACTCGTGATCTGGATGAACTTGCAAAAGATGGATTATTGCTGAGAGTTCATGGTGGAGCAGTCAGTAACATTAGCAGAGGCTATGAACCCCCATATTTTTCACGAAAAGGATTAAGGACCGGTGCAAAACAGGCTATTGCCAAGGTGGCCAATGAATTAATAACTGAAGGCAACACACTAATTCTAGATGTTGGTTCAAGCACAAGAGAGTTAGCTCAATTACTAAAGAAACGAAAAAACCTGACTGTAATCACGCCAAGTCTGGAACATGCAATGGAGCTTGCTGGAAATTCGCTTATTAAGCTAATAGTGACCGGCGGTGTTGTTAGAGTTGGAGAAATGTCAATAGTTGGTCCAATATCAGAGAATACCATTAACGAGTTCAATGTAGATAAAGCTTTCATTGGTGCTGGTGGAATAGACCTGAAAGCAGGACTTACAGAGTATAATACCGAAGATGCCCAAGTCAAGAAAAGCATCATAGAAAACTCCAAACAATCGATTGTATTAGCGGATTCAACAAAACTGGGAAATGTGACTTTTTCAAAAGTGATTTCACTGGAACAAATTGACATCTTGATTACAGATTCTGAAGCGGACTCTTCATACATTAATAGTTTGGAGGAGAAGGGAATTAAAGTACTCATCGCCAAATAATTCAAAATAACAGTTAGTAAATAACAGAGGAAGCAGTGTTTGATTCAACAATAAAACTGGGTAGAAAAACAGTGATAGCAATGGTCCATGTACCTGCTTTACCCGGTTCTCCAGATTACGATTCTGCAACAGGAATGAATAAGATTTTAGATTCTGTAGTAGCTGATCTTGAAGCACTTCAGTCTGGAGGAGTAGATGCCGTAATGTTTGGCAATGAGTTTGACAGACCTTATGTTCTCAAGGCTCCACCTGAAGGTTTAGCGGCTCTCGCTTCTGTTATTGGGCAAGTTAAATCAATGATAAAGATTCCATTCGGAGTTAATTATTTGTGGGATCCAGTCGCTACCGTGGCTTTGGCAGTTGCGACAGATGCGAATTTCGCACGTGAAATATTTACTGGTGTCTATGCCTCTGACATGGGACTTTGGACACCCGATTGTGCCGGTGCAGCGAGGTTACGATCCTCACAAGGTCGTTCTGACCTGCAAATGATTTTTAATATTAATGCTGAATTTGCCACCTCGCTTGATACACGACCTTTGGCCGTTAAGGCAAAGAGTGCGGTCTTCTCTTCCAAGGCTGATGTGGTTTGTGTTTCTGGGCCTATGACCGGTATGGGCGTAGACCAGACAGAATTACGGGAAGCCAGGGAAGCTCTTCCTGAGACCCCATTACTAGCTAACACCGGGGTGAACATCGACACCGTAGCTGAGCTTTTTTCGGTAACTGATGGTTGCGTGATTGGTTCGCACCTCAAGTATGATGGCGACACATGGAACTCTGTTGACCCTGATCGAGTTCAAAAATTTATGGAGAAAGTTGAAACTTTACGCTAATTTTTCAAAATCTATTTATTATGCTTGATCCTCGCTGGAAACAACTGGCTGACATCCTGGTTAATTACTCGACCACGACCAGGAAGGGCGACCGAGTCTTGATCACTATGATGGAAACAGATACATGGCCGTTAGCGCGTGCAGTTCATGCTGCGGCAGTTAAGGTTGGTGCTCATCCACATATTGAATTTCAGTCCACCTTGCTACAACGGGACTTGATGCTTGAAGGAGATCCAAACCTGTTTGATAATGAACATGAGCTTCAAAGAAAGGGGATGGAGTGGGCAGACGTATACATCGGACTACGAGGTGCAAGTAATCCACATGAACTGAATGATATAGCAGCCGAACGTATAACAGCCTTCCGGCGGGCCTTGGGTAAAATTTCAGCCTTACGTACAGAAAAGACCCGTTGGGTTCTAGTTAGAGTTCCTAACACATCTTTTGCTCAACAGGCCGGATTTAGTACAGACGAAATGATGGAGTTCTTCTTTAACGCAACGTTGCTCGACTGGCAAGAAGAAAGCAATCGTTACGACTCCATCCGGAAAAAAATGCAAACAACTGAACAAATCCGGATTGTCGGCAATGGTACTGACCTGAGCTTAAATACGAAGGGAAGAAGCTATCAGATTGACGACGGACATATCAACATGCCCGGAGGTGAAATTTATACAGCACCGACCGATGACAGTGCTGAGGGAAGCATTTCTTTCGAATTTCCTGCAGTTTTTGCCGGACAGTTTATCGAAGGTATCCGCTTACAATTCTCAAAAGGTGAGGTAGTTGAAGCAACTGCCGACAAGAATCAGAAACTGCTTTTGGATTTAATTGGTATGGATGCAGGTGCCAAGAGAATAGGCGAATTTGGTGTGGGTACAAACTACAGTATCAGCAGGTACTGTTACGATTTACTCTTTGATGAAAAGATAGGAGGTACAGTTCACATTGCACTTGGACGTGCATACCCTGAATGTGGGGGAATCAACAAATCTGCTTTTCATTGGGATCTTATTAAAGATTTGCGTGAAGAAGGTGCACTTTATCTGGACGGTAAAAAAGTCTTAGAAAAAGGTATGTTTTTGTTTTAGTATGTTAGACAATTCATTTTTATAATTTGAGAGAAAATTGAATACTTTTGTATTTTTTAACCCGACTATGGGTTTTATCGGGCACAGTATGTCCGTTTTTTTCATTTCTGCGAAATACGCAGGAGTGGTGTAACGCAAACAGTTGCGCAATAATATTGCATAAAGAAAAATGTTCTATTCAGTGTTGCAAGTGATTGTTAATTATATCCTAAAAGGAGAATCATGACCAAAGCAAAAAAAATAAATCGTCGCCAATTTGTTAAAGACGCATCTACGGCTGTTGCCGGAGCAAGCGTAATTGCCGCCGGTTCGGGTGCAAGTCTTGGCCTATTCGCCAAGAATGCTTCTGCTGCAAGTAATCTAAGAAGTGAGATTTTGAAAATTCCAGGAGTTGGAAAGGGATCCCCTACAGATTCTGACTGGCAAAAAGTCGGAGCAATGTGCCTTAATCCGACTAAGGCGCGTGTTTCAAAAGGTGAGTTTGATGGGGTTGAGTTGACCTTCATGGGACTGAACAATCAGAACCTGCACAACTTTTTGTTCCGAGGATTTCTGAAGCCTTGGGAGAAATACACTGGTGCAAAAATAAAATGGATTGATTTAGCGCAGGCGGATTACAATGCACGACTTCAACAATCCATTGCTACCCAAACCGTTGACTTTGATATTTTGGAAATGGGTGCTCCATTCGAAGGAGACGTCTGTGGAAAGGGACTTGCCTCAGAAATGCCTGAATGGGTCAAGGAACAAATAGAAATGGATGACTATGTCGACTATCTTAAAGCTCCCGTTGGAACATGGAATGGAAAAACCTATCGAATTTCAATTGACGGAGACTGTCACAACTTCAATTACCGGGCAGATTATTTTAAAGATGCCGGTTTTGCTGCTGCTTGGAAAGCTGAAGGGCATAAAGGAACCTGGGGTGTACCACAAACCTGGCAACAGGTTCAGGAAGTAAGCAAATTTCTAAAAGGTAAAAAAGATCCAACCTTTGGAGGTGATGCATACGGTTATCTTGATCCAGCAAAAGGCTGGGGAGGATTCGGTTTCTATTTTCTGGCCAGCCGTGCAACTGCCTATGCCAAGCATCCGAACGATCCGGCGTGGTTGTTTGACGCAGATACGATGAAACCTCGCGTGAATAATCCAGCTTGGGTTCGGGCAATTCAGGATGTAATTGACGTATTGCCTTCACAACCCGCCAACCAATTGAACGCCGATCCAGGCACTACTGCATTTCAGCAGTTTCTTGCAGGAACTGGATCAATGCTATCCTGGTGGGGTGATGTCGGTTCCATGGCAAAAACCAGTGACGGTTCTGTAGTTGGTGATGTCGTAGGTTTCGACATCCTGCCTGGATCAGACGATGTTTATAATTCCCAAACAGGTAAATGGGACACATTGCCCGGTGGTCCAAACTACGCCCCAAATATGGCCTACATTGGCTGGGGAGTATATGTCATGGCTCGTGTGGACAGTAATTCCAAAAAGCGTAAGGCTGCTTGGAGTGCTGCTGCTCATCTTGGCGGCAAAGACATCTCTCTCTGGGCTTCTGCTTATCCGTCAGGTTTCCAACCATATCGTAACAGTCACTTCAACATTGATGAATGGGTCAATGCAGGATATGACAGGGAATTTATCACTTCCTATTTGGACTCTGAGTCAAATTCCTACAACCATCCTAATGCTGCAATTGAACCTCGTATTCCTGGAATTTTCCAGTACTACAGTGTAGCAGAAGATGAGTTGTCTAAAATATTTGCAGGAAAGTTTGATGCCCAGACTGGAGCCGATAACATTGCGGCTGCCTGGGAGAAACTTACTGATCAGATCGGCCGGAAAAAGCAACTTGAGCTTTACCGTGCCTCTCTCGGTTTGTCATAAAAAAAGACAAATCAGGAGACAGTAGTTTGACCGGCGGTGTGAAGCAAAAGCCGTCGGTCTTGCTTGCTTGCTTTCAAAGATTCTTCACCACATTTAAATATTTACATAATACACGTCGAAATTAGCTTACGATGACATCGACTTACGTCGGCACGGATCATATTCCTGCTAAACGGAAAGCCCTCGGACAGGCAATGATTCTCATTGCTACTATTTTGTTAGTTGCTCTTTTCATCACACAAACTTTACATAGAGCCGGCAGCATTACTGCTGGATTTGACAACTGGCGTCCTATCCTCTATGCATACCTGATTTGGTCACTTGCTCTATGCTGGGGGATTACCCTTATAAAAGGCGAGCGAGGCCAACGGGCACTTTTTGTTCTTCCTGCCTTTCTTTTCACAATTGCGATGGTCATTTTTCCTCTCATTTTTAGTGTGTACATTTCTCTACACGACTGGAATCTTAGCGCATTTGAAGGGCAAAAGTTCAATGGAATTGATAATTTCATAGCTTTGCTTGGAGACACCTATTACTGGAACTCCATGTTGAACATGCTCTATTACTTAATTGCAATACTGTTCGAATATGCGATAGCCTTCGGACTCGCATTGTTACTAAACGCGCAAATCGTAGCTAGAAAATTCTTTCGGGTAGTGTTCTTGATGCCTTTAATGCTAAGTCCGGTTGCAGTCAGTTGGATGTTAGGCAAGTCACTTATGGAATACCGTTTTGGCCCGGCAGCTACCCTTGCACGCCAATTAGGTTGGGAAAATCCAGCATTCTTTTCAACACCGGAAATCGCACGCTTGAGTATCATGATCTTGGATGCGTGGACTTTTATTCCGTTCATGATGATCATGTTACTCGCAGGATTGCAGGCATTACCCAAAGAAGTCAATGAAGCCGCAAGGATTGATGGAGCGAACAACTGGCAGCATTTCTGGAAAATCACCTTTCCGCTAATGCTTCCCGTCAGTGTCACGGCAACTGTAATCAGGATTATTTTTAAATTGAAACTAGCAGACATCGTCATTAATGTCACTTCCGGAGGGCCGGGAGGCGCAACTGATACTGTAACCAGTTTTATTTTCCGGGAGTATCGTGACCGTTCAAATGTGGGATATGGAACAATGATGGCTGTTGTTTATTTGATTATGATTGTCATTTTGATGACGGCCTTCTTAAACTTTCTTAACCGTTGGATGCAAAAAGTTACATGAAGCAAAATGAATATTCTAGTGGAGTGAACCTTGTCGTCTATCGCATCTTGATTTATGGCGCACTTTTATTTTGGGCCTTTTTGTGTTTGTTTCCTATTTATTGGAGCATCACCACATCTTTCAAAGCCGCAGTCAATGTAATGCAAGGGCATTTAATACCGTGGATTGATTTCACTCCAAAGTGGATTGGTTTCCGCTCATTAGGTTTATCTCCGGACACCATTTTTGAGATCTCAACAGTCCGCGAAGAATTTCTCAAAAGGTTTTTTAACAGCGTCATCACTTCCGTAAGTGCATCCGTACTGGCAGTAATGCTGGGTTCACTTGCCGCCTATGGACTCAGTCGTTTTGAGTACAAATTAGGTTTTGTTAAGAATACGGACATTTCTTTTTTCTTCCTTTCTCAGATGATCCTTCCACCGGTGGTCCTCGCATTACCGTTTCTGGTCCTATACCGCGAATTGGCATTGCTTGATACAACTATTGGTTTGGTAATGCTTTATGGACTCATGGTTCTACCAATAGTAATCTGGATAATGCGTGATCAATTCAGCACAATTCCGATTGAACTTGAAGAAGCGGGGCTAGTGGACGGACTAAGTGTTTGGGGAGTATTCCTGCGGATCGTACTGCCGATTTCCTTCCCGGGAATGGTTGCGGCTTTCATTCTGTGCCTTGTGTTGACTTGGAACGAATATTTTTTTGCGGCGCTCCTGACGAGTGCCGACGCAAAAACTTTACCAGTGATGGTGGCAAGTCAAACAGGATCACAAGGAATCAACTGGTGGTCGATGGCTGCACTCTCAACAGCGGCTATTGCACCACTGGCTATTATTGGGATTTTCCTTGAAAATTATATTGTCAAAGGTCTTTCAACAGGTGCAGTTAAATAATATTAAAGATGAAGTGAGCACAATGCGTTTACATCCAAAAGATAATGTGGGCTTAGCCTTGACGAAAATAAAAGAGAACTGTTCTTTTGAAAACGTCGTTGCACAAGAAAACATTCCCGCCGGGCACAAAATAGCTTTGGTTGAAATTCGAAAAGGGGAGCCCGTCCGGAAATATAACCAGACAATCGGATTTGCTTCTCAGACAATTCAGGCCGGAGACCATGTTCATACTCACAATATTGAGCTGCGTTCCTTTGAAAGACTTCCGGAAACCGACTTAACTAACAATAACTCCGCAAACAAAACAGTATCCAAAAGCCTGTGTTCAGGAGAAACGGCAACCTTTAAGGGTTATTTGCGAGCAAATGGGAAGGTGGGAACCAGGAACTATGTCGGAATTCTGAGCACAGTCAACTGTTCTGCTACAGTATGTCAAAGGATTGCTGATAATTTCAAAGAAGACATTATGGTGACTTTCCCGAATGCTGATGGAGTCATTGCCTTGACTCATGACAGTGGTTGTGGGATGTCAATCGAAGGAGAGGGGCTTGCTTTGCTTCAGCGGGTTTTGACTGGTTATGCAGAACATCCAAATTTTGCCGGGATATTAATCATCGGTTTGGGATGTGAAGTGAACCAAGTTTCCGCTCTGATTAAAAAAATAGATCCCAATGAAAAACATCATCTCCGTACACTTGTCATACAAGATAATGAAGGAACAAGAAAAACAATTGAAAAGGGTGTCACAATAGTTCAAAAGTTATTGGAGGGATTAAAGGATTTACAGAGAGAAAATGTTTCCGCAAAACATCTGTGTATAGGATTAGAATGCGGGGGTTCTGATGCTTACTCCGGAATTAGCGCAAATCCGGCTTTGGGTGCAGCAGCAGACTTAGTCGTAGAACATGGGGGTACTGCGATTTTGAGTGAAACTCCGGAAATATATGGTGCAGAACATTTACTCATTCAAAGAGCTGTAACACCGGAGGTTGGTAAAAAACTTATGAATTTAATTCACTGGTGGGAAAATTATGTGGAAATACATCATGGTTCATTAAACAATAACCCCTCTCCAGGAAATAAAGCCGGCGGGATAAGTACTATCCTGGAAAAATCTTTGGGTGCAGTCTCAAAAGGAGGAACTTCAAAGTTAATGGACGTAATTAACTATGCAGAACCGGCAAAGACAAAAGGTTTGGTTTTCATGGATTCCCCAGGTTATGATCCAGTTTCAGTGACTGGACAAGTTGCTTCTGGAGCAAACGTAGTATGTTTCACAACTGGAAGAGGTTCTGTTTTTGGCTGTAAGCCAGTTCCCTGCCTCAAGTTAGCCACCAATTCTCCTATGTTTAATCGAATGGATGAAGATATGGATATAAACTGCGGGGAGATCATTG
>JABGPG010000178.1:1342-6981 GCA_018645085.1 Deltaproteobacteria bacterium | reverse complement strand
AAAATAGGCATTGTCTCCGGTTTGATAGAGCATCACAGTGTTCGATTTATTAGTATAAAGCTTGGTGAATATAAAAATGGTTAGTTTATCACAGTTGTTCTGTTCCACCCAGTACGAATGCGCCATAGACTGACGGTACATAACCTTTTGATTTAAGGCTATTTCTTGCCGCAAGCCAGGCTTTTGCCAAGTTTCCATCGGTGGATTCTTGATGAAATATTTCCATAAAATCTCGTGTGCCTTCATCTTCGATCGTCCACATACTCGCTAAAATAGCCAGGGTTCCGCCAAGATAAAAACTTCGGTTCAATCCAAGCAAATCTTCTCCGGAGACTATTTTACCCATCCCGGTTTCACAACCGGACAAAACTACAAACTGCGCAGGCAACGGATTTTCAAAAATCATTTGTGCGCTTAAGGCTTTGGAGTGACCTTGCTGACTCAAATAGATTGCGGATTTCAAAGGATCTTTTGCTGAATATTGAGCGTGTGTAGCCAAATGAAGGACTCTAACTCCACGGCCCAGCTTTTTCCGCAAAGTATGTTCGGTAGCCTGTTTTCCCAGCAATGGAGTTACTTTGTATAATTCCGATAGGCTTTTTGCTTCTTTTCTGGCTCCCGGTAAAGATACAAGGTCACCGCCAAATTCCGGATCACCAACGATTATGATTGGTGTTTCCGAAACTATTTGCTTCGGACGGCGTAACAACCAACCTCCAGTTGGAAGTACAACCAGAGGAGTTTGCAAATCAAAGACTCCCCATGGTACAAAGTGTAGAACATCTGCAGGTACAAAATATACTATACGTCCTTTTACCCAGGATTGCGGTTGCAATCCGGAAGTTAAGACTTGAACTGTTTCATTTTCTTCATCTTCAAAACCAATTGAGTCTGCAAAATTATCCAACCCTTCCTGCAGTTCATTCATCGTAATGCTTAAAGTTTTCAGTTTTGTGGTTTTTTGATTTATAAGCAATAATTTCAATAAGCTGTTTCTCTTCACGGGAAGGGCATAGACCAGTGTTTCCTTTGCGCCAAGTCGTTTTTGAATATCTACAAGTGAAGAGACTGAAACAGCAAAAACTTCTGCCAGTTCAGGATCAGTTTCTCGTAGTTTCATAAGTAGTTGATCACGCTTTTTCAGCAAAATTTCTTCATGTTTGATGAGTTCAGGGTCAAATGCATCCGGTGCAAAACGATTCAGTCGAAGTTGAATGATATCATTTTCAAATTTGCGGATTGCCTGTGCAGTGCCCTGCTCACGACTTTCTTCAATTTTTCGATTCGCCAGAGTACTTACGAAAGCCCGGGCTCTCCCACGTTCCAAATCCCCAAACAAATTAAAATAATCTTTTTTACGGAGGTCCAGTTTTATCAGGTATTGAGAAATATCTTCCTTACCTATTCCAAAACGGGTTTTAGCGTGATCTCCCTGAAGTGCACCTGAAATATGATCCAGACTTGCCTGAGCACTGCGGAAGGCAGATTCAGCTTCCTTGAAACGTTTTTGCCTGAATAGCATTTTTCCGCGTAGCCCCTGAATGCGCCAAATAAAATCAGGAAAACCATAGCGGCGCGCCAGATCAAGAGCTTTTTTTGCAGCTAGATCACCTTGTATCACTTGACCACTGCGGAAGAGAGCTTCTGCCCGGAAAGCCTCAACTATAACTTCACCTTGTATATAACCCAGTTTTTGAAAAAATTGTCTTCCCCTTTTATAATGAATATTTGCCGCGGCAATATTTTTTGTCAGGTTCAGTTCTGTTGAAGCCAAAAATGCAAGATTGACCGCCCGCCCGTAATAACTGTCAGCATGTGTTGTGCTTACTATGCCGTAAACAGGATGATCGCTCACATAATGGACATCATTGTAAAGCTGCTCTGCCGCTTCCAGCCAACGATAGGCTAAATCATATTTTTTCTCGAAATAGAGCGCGCCTCCCAAAACCGTCATCGCCCGTAATTGGGCAGTGGTTACAGAATATAAGGCTGTTAAATTATTCGGAGGTGTCGCATAAAATGTGGGGAATTTCCAGTCGCCTATAGCATGAAGAACGCCAGCGGCATCTTGAATTGCTTGAGCATGGTCTCCTCTCCAAAGCTGAATTTCTGAGCGAAGGGCAAGACTGTTCAGAGTATGACCGTTGTATGTTTGCTCATACTTCTGCATTTGAATAATTTCACTTTCTGCATTTTCAGATCTTCCCAGCATGAGGAGAATCTGAGTGCGTAAAAAAGAAATCTGCCACAAAGTTCCTACTTCGTTTGTTTGCCTTTCAGCAGATTCCAATGCCTGTAATCCTGCCAGACCGTCACCACCTAAATAAGTGTTATAAGCTAATTCTAGTTCTGCTGTAATTTTAATACCATAGGGATTTGTTTCCCCTACACGAGGCATGCGTACGGCACGTTCTGGAACTAAAGTCGGTGATAGAACAGTTCTCCTTTGGGGGCCAACTTTGATAAAATTCGAAACTTTTTCTGCAGAAAGAGGAGTATTAGAGGAAAATTTTTCCAAGTCCGGAAGTTCTATAGACAAACATCCGGACAGGAGTAACAGGTTAAGAAGAATGATTAAAATTTTCTTCACGTGAAAATATGGCAGGTTCTTGATTTATGCTAATCAGAAAGAATAACGTGCTTCAAAAAAAAGACGATCGTTCTCATTCAAACTTTGAAAATAGGCATTGTCTCCGGTTTGATAGAGCATCACACCGCCCGTGACGGAAAACGCGTCCATCACATCATATTCAAGCGACATGCGGTTAAGTCCACCGTCCTGACCGCTTTTGCCGATCATCATCCCGAACATGCTCAGATGCAGGGTCTGGTTGATGTAATCCTGCATAAAACTGACTGAGGTGGCAATTCTATCTTCCAGTTGAGCATCCGGAGATGCTTCCAATGTCACATCAAAATCATTGATGTGCTGTACTCCAAATTCAACTGTCAGTGAAGTATCGCTCCATCCGGAATACTCTGTACCGACCAGAGCATCTGTACGTGAAAATGTTTTATCTGTCACCAACGCAAACTCCATCCCCTGCAACTTTGCCGCTTCCGCTTTCCAGAGGAAATTTCCGGAAGGAATACTCAAAGTCGCTCCGCCCATGGTTAAACGGCTGTGTCGCTGTTCAAGTGTCGGAATTGCTCCTACTCCAGGAATGACAGTTATTTTAGTGATTTTAAAATGCGAACTATCGTCGAAATACTGCGCCCAGTGTAAAGACGCATCCCAACCGCTGAATGTGCCGATCAATGCCAATCCGTATTCCGTATTTTCCGTGGAACTTTCCGGAATGACTTCAGTTATTATTTGAGTTGACGGATTATAATCGCTGCCGAAAGGTGGGGATTTATTGAATTCAATTTGATGAACCGCCACTGCTTCCAGTTTAAAATCTCCTAGATAATAATCGAGTTTTGTCATTGCAATCGGCAGGCGGATGTCTTCCAGATCAGTCATACCGAATTCCCGGCTGTCGGTGGGATTAAGCACGTCTACTACGCGCAAACTATTTGCTACCCCCCAAGCCACGATCTGCTTGCCGAGTTTGATATCCAAACTTCCGAACGGGCTGCCTTCCAAATAAAATTCCCGCAGTTCCGCTTCCTTTTCCAACTCGCTCAGCACTTCTTCCGAAAAAGTTTCTCTGTCTTTCATGCCGTATGCAAAATCGTAAAATGCTTTTCCGGAAATCCGTGTTTTCCAATTTTCACCGAGTTTTGCATCCCAGGTCAAGGAAAAGTAGGGCCGCAGTTTCGTCAATCCGCTCCAATCAGCTTGTGTCGCGTCAGCAGGTGCTTCTTTGGCAAAACTGTAACTTGCACTAAATCCAGTACTTCCGGAAAAACCGCTAAAGGCTTGCTTCCAGCTTGCCTCTTCTTCAGTAGCGTCAGTGTCTTCTGCAGATCCGCTTTCATCCGTCCCGTCATCAAATCCGGAAAGCGCGTCATCTTCATCGGCGGATGCCTCATCGTCAAAGCCGGAAAGTGCATCTTCAAGTCCGGAATCCTCCGCTGCTTCCTGTGCTAAAATTCCACCTGGATTTCCGAGTCCTATTAACAACACAATCACGAAAATCAGCGTGGTTAAAGCCAGTTTTAGCTTACTTGGTAGCAAAATAGAATCCACCAAAACAGTGTTTGGAGTTGCTCTTTGAAACTTATCAACTTTGCTTTTAAGCGCCTCAGTGCCTTTTTCCATTTTTATAATCCTTTCTCCAGTCTCCGGATAGTAAACAAATCTTCATTTACTTCCTGCTGATTAAACTTAATATTGTTTTGTTTCAGGATTGTTTTGTGCAGAGTTGTCTTGCCGGATTTAGTTGTCACATGCAGTTCGGTTGAAATCCAGATACCGTCTATTTGTTCAATTTTACGTGCGTCAAAATACTTATTACGCTTCTTTTTGTAAACCCAACGTACGGCTCGTGTCATCATAAAATTATCCTGCCGGATAAAGATTACTGATTTACTGTATCCGCTTGTCTCTGCTTCATCATCGTTTTTAGGCACAGCTTTGATCTGCCAGACTTTTTTTCCCTTGACCTCAGTTTCCTTCATCAAAGTATAATCGTAAAGATCAAGATCCGGCGAGGTCATATCTGAATAATTCAAATCAGAACCCATAAAACTGCCGCTCTTATCACCTGCAGCAATTCGTTTTGTTTTACGTAGTGCAGGAAGATAAAGCCACTGATCATCATCCTTTCCGGACTCATCATAATCAAAAGTCAGGAATCCGGTATTTTTGACATCTGCAGGAGTGAGAAAGAACATCAGACTTTGTGTGTCTTTACCTATTTCACGACTGTAAGTTTTTATTTTCCGGACACGTTTTTTCCCTTTTTTGTCTATGAGAATCATTTCCATTTCCGAAATTGAACGGTCACCATCGTCACGTTCATTGACCTTTTCCATTATTTCACGTGCGCTGAGCGCGTATGCTTTTTCCGGAAAAACAAATGATCCTGAAAAAAGAAGGCTGAAAACGGCAAAGCCGATTGTGATTGAAGTGAATTGTTTAAGTTTCATGGTGTATCCTTTTATTAAGATTTTGTTTCTTTATTACGGTAAATCAAAGCCATCATTGCCGGTGCTAACAAAATGTCCGCCAGCAGAGCCAAGATGATTGTGATTCCTGTGATTAAACCAAATGAATAAAGATTATTCAGTGAAGATTGGGTGTAAACGAAAAACCCGATCGAGAGAGCGACTGTTGCAAAAAACATTGCACGTCCGGTAGTGTGAAGCGTGTTCGAAACTGCTGTTGAAACACTGCCGGTTTCATCAAAGTAACGTCGGAAATTGTGCAGAAAATGCACTGTGTCATCCACCGCTAATCCAAGCGCGATACTGCCGACCAGCATGGACATCATGTCCAGCGGCAAATCCAATGCGCCCATTAAGCCCAAGCCCATCAGTATCGGTAAGAAGTTAGGAATCATACTCCAGAGACCTAGTTTCCAGCTTGTCAATAAAAACATCATCATCAAAGTAATTATGATTGCGGCGAGAGAATAGCTCAGGCCCATGCTCACCATGACAAGTTTGATTGTACGGGCCATCAGCGGTATCAGACCGGTAACAATTATTGCCTTGGCATCAGCAAATATTTCGTTGGCTTTTTGCTCCAA
>JABGPG010000178.1:0-1242 GCA_018645085.1 Deltaproteobacteria bacterium | reverse complement strand
TAAAAAACCGCAATCAAGACGCCGATTGCACCGAATGTTCCCAATGCAGAGACAGGTGGCAGCGGAGCCGGCATAAAGGACAGTAAGCCTCCTGCTGTAGTTAAACTGGTCATCAAAATGGCCAGTCCCGAATGTCCAAGTGAAAAGACAATCGCCTCCCGTTTGTCACCATGTCTGTGAACATGATGAAAATAAACTGTCAATAAGTGTACCGAATAGCCAACACCTACCGCGAGCATCAATGAAGGGAGAATTTGGGTGATAACTGTAAAGGGTGTGTCAGTTGCTGCCATTAAACCTACTGTGGACAGTAAGGTAAAAATCACCGTTAATAATGGCAAAAAGACTCCTACCGGTGAGCGGAACAAAAGCAGTAACAACACCCCAATCAAGCCCAGTGCAACAGCAGTAAAGCGCGGCATGTTGGTCGTCATTTCACCTTTCAGCACACCTGTCATCACCGGTGAACCTGCTACGTAAGTCGGAAATTCCGTTGAATGAAAACGATCAACAATACTTTGTACAGATTTTACAAAATCTGAGTTTTGCTTGTCGGTCAAGCGTTCCTGAGGTGTTATTTCCAAACCCCCTTCTTTATCATTCGCAGCGAGATCCTCTTCCTCAAACATGTCTTCGCCAAATTCCGCATCTTCAGCTAACGTTTCTTCAGAGATAAAAGCGTTTGAGCGGATCACTACTGTGGTAAATGTGCCATCTTCAGAAATCAGCAGATTTTTATAAAATTTGTTTGAGAGAACATCTTTTTTGAGCTTTGCTAGTTCAGCTTCGTCTTCCGGCCAGTTTTCGAGCAGTTCTTCGACTATCAACTCATCTTGCTCACCACGGATTGAAGTTGCGTTTACGAGGCTGATTACTTCGTCCAGATACGGCACTTCATTTTCGAGCTCTTCATGAAATGTTTTGAGACGCTCCAAGAATTCACGATCAAAGACATCCGTGGGTTTGATCGCTACTACTATAACTTCATCCCGTCCAAACTGATCTCTGAAAGCGTCATATTGAGTCAAGACTGGATCATCAGGTTCTATGAATGCTTCGTTAGAGGTGTCAAATTTTATATTCGGCAACTGAGATGCCATTGCTACAAACAAGAGCAGTGACACTACAATGACGGCCCAGCGTCGAGCATAAATAAAATAACCAAGTTTTTCAAAACGCCCTTCTATGCCGGCAATTATATTTTTCATGTTTTTTCCTTTTATTGTTTTGCTGAATTAAAGC
>JABGPG010000233.1 GCA_018645085.1 Deltaproteobacteria bacterium | reverse complement strand
TTGAGAAAGGCCAGGGATATTGGGTGCGACTCAGTGCTAGTGGCGTACCTACCAGTCTTTCATTTGCAGAACCTCCTGCATTTTAAGCTTTATGTCCTTCACTGCTCAGGACTTTTTGAGGAAACGGCAACGTAGTTCCTCACTCTCGTTTTTCCTGAATGTGCTTATTCTGCTGTTTTTGCTCATTTCAGGAATTAGCGGAGTGCTACAGGCGGAAGAAAAAGCGCTGCTGGAATTTACTGATAATGATTCCCGCGGAGGTTGGCTCAGTGGTGACTTGATTTTCACTGTTCCTGAAAGTATAAGCTCCACTGAAAAATCGGCGAAAATCTCAAAATATGTACTGCGCTGGGGCAATAATCCACATCAGCGTCTTGGTATGTTCCTGCCGATTGTGAGCCTGCGGCCGGCGGAATCCGGCAGTAGAACGAGAATCAAGTTTAAAGAAACCAGAATCCCTCCAGGAGCCACCCACATTTTGCTCTATGCCCGCAATGAAAATGAAGAAGAAACTGAATATTATAGCCTCACGCTGATTGACAAAGGTGTACCAAACAGTAAACCTCAGGAAATTGTTTTTGAACAAACCGGAAAAACGGGCAACCGTATTCAGGGCGAAATTAGTATAACGCGTGCCTGGGATGAACGAGACTTAACTCACTATGCGGTGTATTGGGGGGAGGGACCTCAAACTGTGTTGAGATCTCAACCGCCTGTTACAATAATTGAAAAGAAAACCTGGTTTGGCAGTTTAACATCTCAACTTCAGGCACCCTGGAAATTAAATACATTGAGCGAGGGAATAGACGTTCTCTTAGCTCCGGAGGCGACACATCTGCTTGTCTTCAGTAGAAATTCGGCAGGGCAAATGAATGATGGTATTTCTGTTAGACTTGAAGTAACTCAGGAGCAGGAAAAAGCAAAGAGTAAAAAGATGCTGCTGAAGTTAAATCCTGCTCCTTCCGGAATGATTGCCGGTGTAGTAAGTCTTGTCCGCTCTGAAGAAGAAACTGATTCTGAACACTATTTGTTGTTCTGGGGCAAAAACGAAAAAACCAGATTAGCCGATCTACCACCGCTAACTCAGTTTGAAGTTAAGAAAATCAGAGATGGCCTGACTGTTAAGGAAATACAAGTTTCCACCTTGACTATGATGGATCAAAACCTGCAGGTATCGCCTGTAAAAGATGCAGGTCGTGAGTTGAAATATGAGTTTCCGTTAAATACTTTTATTCCTGAAGATGCAACCCACATTCTTGCATATACTCAACAGAAATTCTGGTTTCAGGATGATGCAGAAAGAAGACTGATAGGTCCGGTTGCAAATGTCTCAATTGCGGATCCGGATGGAAGCAGGCAGAAAATTAAAAAAATAAGTAATATCAAAGAGGGTTTAAAAAACTTTTCTATTACACAATTTAAGCAAGATGCTGTAAAAACAGGGGATAATAAAGGGAAAACAGGAAGTCTTCTCCACGGTGCAAAAGCAATTGAAAAGCAAAACAGGAAAGCACCGGAGTGGCGCATTTCTGAATATCGGGGTTTAGGATTTGGTCTGTCTTTTTCCGGATTGAATGGAATTGCGACTTTTTACGATTATAATCTGGATGATAATCAGCAATTGCATTATTCTCTTGAACTCACAGGTCCGCAGGTCGGCAGCACTTTTAAAGCACTGAGACTGACTGAAGAAAGTACCGATATGCAGAGTATAGCAATAAGCGGTTCCGGAAACACGCTGGAAATTAACCGTACATTGCTTTCTGCTACTTACCGCTGGTTTGTGGATGACACAGTTATTTGGGGCATCACGGAAGGTTTTTATTACGGTGCAGGCGGCGGATTGGGTTATGCAACCTTAAAATATCAAGGCAGAGACTCAACTGCGAGCACCAGTGTCTCAGATGACGAAGAGACTTTTAATTCAACTGCCACAGAATATTCCCATTCCGCGAAAGGAGTAGGACTTTTTGCGGTGCTGGACGCAGGTTGGCAGGGACTGGAAAACTACTATTTTCAAGTTTCGCTGCAACCTTCTATCTATTTTTATTATAAAGACGGATTTCAGGAAACAAGCATACCTGTAAATCCAAATCAGCGTGCGACTGTCAATGAACGTTGGTTGAGAGCAAAAGACCTCAGCCGATTATTTTTAGGATTTGGAGTATTTTTTTAAATATAAAATGATTCACTTTTCAGTAAAAAACAGGAAGAAAGCACTAATCCTAACAGTATTTTTTATTGCTGCTTTTCCAGCGTTCCTTTCAGCAGAGGAAAAGCCGTTGAATATTCAAACGACCGCTGTACGCTATGTATTCACCCAAAGTGTAGAGCGCTTGCTCCACCCGTGGCTGCAGGAAGAAGTTGCTAATATCTGGTTTGAAAGTAATATTCCGAAATCATGTCACATCTGTGACAATGTCTATCGTTATCCTACAGACAACGGTTCTGTGGTGACACGTGGAGTACAGAATATGATAAACCG
Organism: Deltaproteobacteria bacterium; assembly: GCA_018645085.1. Taxonomy (GTDB): domain Bacteria; phylum SAR324; class SAR324; order SAR324; family NAC60-12; genus Arctic96AD-7. The sequence continues at coordinate 4,502 of JABGPG010000233.1, read as the reverse complement.
AAAAAGGCTGGCGACAATTCTGGAAGTAGAAGAATTTTTGACGGTGATAGTCCGACAGTCGGGAGAGGTACTGAGTGTTGAAACGTCACTGCACAATCTCAAGCAGGACGAACCACTCTGGGCAAAAGTCTTTGAATGGTCTAAACCCTGGAGTTTGTGGTAAGAAAAGCAACCTTGAACTAAGAGCTGATGTGCATCTGTACTGTAACAACCAGACACAACAACTCACATTAAACTGCTGCTACAAAAATAGGGAAACGAAATATTTTTTTGACTTCGCAAATTAAGCAGCTTCAAACTGCTGCACTAAGAATCTGCAAGCGTTCCTTTGAAGGATACAGACCAGGATTTGGAATTTGGCGCACGTTAATATAGCGGCGGCTTCCTGTTAATGAAAAACTCTGAATTTCGTAGCAACGTTTTTTGTAGTCAAAGAATACTTCTCTTCTGATAGACTCAGTTAAATTTTGCCTCAGCTCTAACTCCAATCCATGGTGCTGGCCGAACAATCCAAAAATTCGTACCGGCATAACTTGTCCTTTTTACATTATTAGAATTATCAGTTTTTGTTCTCTTCATATCTCACTGATAAAGTTCAGACGACTTGTGTCTGAAGCTCTTTTTCCCGGAAGCTATCCTGTAGTCAGCGAGTATGGCTTTTGCTTTCTTGCGATACAAGAACTGTGCAACATGACTTCCTTAAGGTGGAAGATACTGCTAATTGTTCTTTATGTCAAGAAAAAAAGTGACTATTTTTGCAGATTGTTATTGATGACCTTTTATAAAGGCATAAAGTCGTGTCATTTCGAGCAAAGCGAGCAAGCTGTTTTCTGCTAAACACTAATATAATTAAGATTTCCCTTTACGCTCAAAATGACAAATTATGAGTTTGATAAATCTTACGATGCAACAGTCCTTAATCAGTAAATAATTCTTAAATTTAAACATCAGTATTAAAGTTCAGTCGTTAATCTGCTGACTTTAAATTTATAAAAAACAAGAGGATTGCATGCTGAGCGTGTTTGGTTTAAGATTAACTATGTCAGCAATCCTTCTAATTCAGTATAGATGAAAAAAAATTCCACATTATTAACAAATTTCTCAACATTACTTTTTATTTGCATGGGCTCACTGTTATTATATGTCTGGATAAATTATGATGAATTACGATCCGAGCAGGCACAGCGTCAAACGTGGTATTTTAATCATAAATTTGAAAACAAGTGAACAAATTAAGCAGGTTTCATAAAAAATTCTGAAACCTAATCTTCTACACAGAAAAACAGAAGTCTCAGAGAAAAATCATGAAAATAGTTTGCTGTGATCTCTAAGACTCTGTGCTTAAACACCTTTTACGCAGTTTATGAATTTCTTCGACTGCATTATTTAAAACATTATTTTAAAGAAAATTATGGAAGTAAAGCTAAACAAAGCAGCCCCTGAGCTCCTTAAAACTCCACCTGCAAGCATGTCAGGAGTTGTTTTTGGAACGCAGTTTTCGGATCACATGTTCTGCATGGAATGGGAAGATGGAAAAGGCTGGCACAATGCAGAGATTAAACCTTACGGTCCATTATTGATGGAACCTTCCGCAATGGTTTTACATTATGCACAAATGGCTTTTGAGGGTTTAAAAGCCTACCGAACTGATTCCGGAGAAAACGTACTGTTCCGGCCACGTGAAAACTTTAAACGTATGAACCGCACTGCTCAGCGCATGTGCCTTCCGGAACTCGATGTAGAGGAAGTCCTGGACGCACTCAAGCAACTATTGCGCTTAGATTCTGCATGGGTGCCGCATGAATCAGGTACCACACTTTACATACGACCAACCATAGTTGCGACTGAAGAAGCAATTGGTTTGAAAGTTTCTTCTAAATATTTGTTTTTCATTATTCTGAGTCCGGTAGGCCCATACTACTCTCAGGGATTTAATCCGGTAAAAATAATGGTTTCTGATAAATATGTCAGAGCTGTCCCCGGTGGTGTTGGTTATGCAAAAACAGGTGGTAACTATGCGGCAAGCATCTTAGCAGAAAAAGAGGCCAAGGAACTGGGTTACACACAAGTACTCTGGCTGGATGCGGTTGAAAGACGTTATATTGAAGAAGTCGGTGCGATGAATATCTTTTTCGTGATCAATGATGAAATTGTAACACCTCAACTGACAGGCACAATACTCCCCGGAATAACCAGAATGTCTGTTTTGGAACTTGGTAAAATGTGGGGTTTAAAAGTTTCAGCAAGGAGAATTTCCATTGATGAAGTTCTGACAGGTTTAAAAGACGGTTCAGTGACGGAAGTCTTTGGTGCAGGAACCGCAGCAGTTATTTCACCAGTCGGTGCTTTGAGTTACAAAGAAGAGGAATATCAGGTAGGCAATGGAGAAACAGGTCCGGTTGCTTCACGTTTTTATGAGCAATTGACAGGAATCCAATACGGTAAAGAAGCCGATCCTTTCGACTGGGTGGAATCCATCTAACCGAAAAACTGGAACTTGAGTCGGAAAACTTGAACTTCGAACCTGAATTACTGACTGCTGCTATTTTTACATGTGCGGTGCTGCATATCCTGGCAGAATATAAAGGTGCTCAGCGGAAAATATACCTGCTGAAACCTTTGACGATGCTGCTGATTGTCTTCATGGGCTTAAGTCTTCTGCCTGAAAAGTTGGACTGGTACCATTATGCTCTATTGATTGGTCTGTTGTTTTCAATTGGTGGAGATGTGGCACTGATGTGGCCCTCAGATAAATTTATGCTGGGACTGGTTAGTTTCCTGACCGGACATGTATTTTACATTTCAGGATTGATTTCCGGAATAGAATTTTCCCTTAGCTGGCAAGTCTGGGTACCATTGATTATTTTGGGAAGCGGAATGTTTTTGGGCCTGCGTTCCGGATTGGGAAGAATGCAGCTACCGGTTCTGCTTTACATTCTGGTAATCCTGATTATGAGCGGGACTGCATGGGAACGCCATTTTCAACTGGAACTTCCGCAAACGTATTTTGCTGTCTGGGGCGCCGCTTTATTCATCTTATCGGACGCGCTGCTGGCTTGGAATCGCTTCCGGGTGAAATTCAAATCAGCGCAATTATTTATTTTAGGCACCTACTATACGGCCCAATGGGCACTCGCAATTTCATTGAGTCAATCTGCCGCAGTACAAGTGAGTTGAATAATTAAAAGCATGCAAAATCTATTAAAAAATTATCTTGCTCTCCTCAGAAATCTGCGTGAGAAAACTCCACTATTATTTGTCATGCACATTTTATTTGTGGGCGCAGCAGTATTGATATTGTTGCTGGTCTTGCTGTCGAGCGGTTTACGCTTACTCACATAGAGCAGTTTTATTTCTGTGCTTCTTTACGCACCCAGGAGTCTTTTTCAGCTTTCAGAAAACTTTCAAAACGAACTGCGTCCAAACTGCGTACTGCACGTGCTGCTGAAATTCTAACCTGCGCATTTCGGTGCTTCAGCAAACGTTCTGCCAGCTTTTTTACTCTGTCAGGTTCAGTTTTGCTGAATCCATTGTTCAAAGCTTCAAATCCGCGACGTGCCAATGCTGCAAATGATTTGTCTGCGGTTTGCTCCAAAAAGACTGCGGTATTTTCTGAAGGAAACAGCGACAAAGCTTCAAGCGCTCTAAAACGCAAATAGTTGATCGATGCTGTGTCCCCGGCAATTTCGATCAGCACGCTGTCTGTATCATCTCCCAGCGACTGAAATGCCACTGCGTCAAGCTTCCAGTGACGCCCTTCCAGCAGTTCCATAACCTCAGAGATTTCCGGAGCTGCTACTGCGGTTCCTGTCAGGTTCCAGCATAATGTACAAATGATTAACAGATACTTCATGATCCTCCTTTATTTGATAAGTTGTTTAAATTTGATGGTTTCTTAAAAACACCTAAATTAATAAATTGTCATCTCGAACGAAGAGAGAGATCTTAATAATATCAGTGTTTAACATAAAACAGATTTTTCGCTTTGTAAGCAATGACACGTTTTTATGACATTTTAATGATTCATCAGTTTTGATGGTTCCGAAAAAAGTCATTATGACACCAATGTTTGTCATTCCCGCGAAAGCGGGAATCCATTATTTCAGACACTTACAAGTTCCTGGATTCCCGCTTTCGCGGGAATGACAACTATTTGCGAAGCCATCCGTTTTGGAAAGTTTTTAAATTCATTTAGCAATTGGCGAATACTTCAAAACCTGCTGTTGATAACTGGAAAGTGTTTCCTGTTTTTTTCCGGCAGATCTGGAAGAGCTAGACCAGGCAGTCCAGAACATCACATTTTCTCCACCGTAACCTTCACATTCCTCGGCAGACATTTGACCGTTACTATCATTATCCATACTGCTTTTTGGGCATTCCGCAGTGTCACTAAGAATATCAAACGATGTTCCGCCTTGTTCAGTTGTATGGAACAAACCAAGCTGATGTCCCATTTCGTGAGCCGCTGTTTCGCCAAGTAGTTGTGCATCCAGCGTGCTTCC
>JABGPG010000231.1 GCA_018645085.1 Deltaproteobacteria bacterium | reverse complement strand
TTTTTCATATGAAAATGAGTAGCATGACTGACTTCAAGCAGAATGCTCAAGTCGGTAACTGGCATAATTCAATGTTATTCTTGTGTTTTCATATAGTTACGAGAATAATTGTTTTTTTCTTGGGACACTAGTGATAAAATCGATAATTTTATTCATGATTTTCAATAAGTCTACCTCAAGAATCTGCAACAAATTTCCACTGCCCTACTTTTAAATTTCCTTTAATTGACGCTTTATTAAGAAAATTTATTTAGCATTTACAGTAAATTACATCTAAATCAAGCCAATCAAGCCGTTTAGAAATTTGACTCTTCTCCTGCATAGTCGCAAACTGCAAACAATTTCTTAGACTGTCTAAGATTTAGTATTCATAATCGCAAACATAAGAAGGAGAGAGCTTATGACCAGCAAGCAAATAAAGACACGCGGCGCGGTAGTCGCAATTATCATATTATTTTTATCCACTCTGTTTCTCGGAAGTTGCGGTCAGGAAAGTAGTGAATCTGCTACAGCGAGTACTTCCAGTGATAACTCATCCACCTCCAATGAAGGTACTACTGTAAGCACGCTTTCCGCACCTTCAGGATTAAGCGCAACCGCGGGCAGCAGTCAGGCTGTCTTGAGTTGGAGCGCGGTCAGTGGGGCTTCGAGCTACACACTTTTCTGGAAAACTTCATCCGGAGTTTCTTCAAGTGACACCTCAATTGCTTCAATCAGTACCAATTCTTACACACATACAAGTCTGACCAACGGTACTGTTTACTATTATAAAGTTGCGGCAGTTGATTCTTCCGGAACCGGCGCACTATCCAGTGAGGTAAGTACCACGCCCGCTGCCGATTCCGGAGGAAGTTCTGCAAGCACGCTTTCAGCACCGGCAAATTTGGCAGCGACAGCCACGACCGGAACAACTACACTGGACTGGGACGCGGTCAGCGGTGCCACGAGTTACACACTTTTCTGGGGAACTTCTAGCGGAATCACTTCTTCCAGTTCTGCCATTACAAGTATCTCAACCGACAACTACACTCATACAAGTTTGAGTAACGGCAGCACTTACTACTATAAAGTTGCGGCAGTAGACTCTGCAGGAACCGGAACACTTTCCTCGGAAGTCAACGCTTCACCTGTACTTTCTGTACCAACAAATTTAACTGCCACCTCCGGGAATGGACAAAACGTTCTGGATTGGGATAATGTAACTGGAGCGACAAGCTACACAGTCTATTGGGACAACTCTACAGGTGTTAGTTCTTCCAGTACTACTCTTACAAGTATCTCATCAGCTAATTACACACATTCAAGCCTTACAAACGGCACGGCCTACTACTACAAAGTTGCTGCTGTAGATGCATCCAGCACAGGGACACTATCCTCTGAGGTCAGTGCAACACCCAGCGCTCTTCTTGGTGGTTCAATCCAGAGTGGTCCGCTGACTCTCACCACAAAAGTTACAACTTTCGCGGGATCAGGAAGTACAGGCAGCACTGACAGTACTGATCCTGCTACAGCAACATTTAATAATCCAAATGGCCTCACAACTGATGGGACCAATCTATATGTAGCAGATAATGCTAACAACCTAATACGACAAATTGTAATTTCAACTGGAGAAGTTACTACAATAGCTGGGTCTGGGTCGAGAGGTCGTTCCGATGGTATTGGTACTGCATCAAGTATGTATACTCCAATTGGAATCTCGACTGACGGAACTAACCTCTATTGGTCAGACCACCTAAACGATACAGTTCGGCAAATGGTGATTTCCACCCAGGTAGTGACAACGCTGGCAGGGGCAACTACATCAGGCAGTGCAGACGGTACCGGAATTGGAGCAACTTTTTATAGACCTTACGGAACCACGACTGACGGAACTTACCTTTACGTGGCAGATTATTTTAATCATTCGATCCGCAAAATAGTCATTTCTACCGGAGTGGTAACTACACTAGCAGGAACGGGTTCTTCAGGAAGTAGCAACGGTAACGGTACTGCTGCCTCATTTACGTATCCAACAGGAATTACAATGGACAGTACAAATCTATACGTAGCTGAAAAAGACGGACGAAGAATTCGCAAAATCGTGATCGCGACAAAGGAAGTAACAACACTTGCAGGATCAGGTTCAGCAGGAAATGTAGATGCAACAGGCACTAGCGCAAGTTTTGCTACTATCATGGACATTACAACTGACGGCACAAATCTCTATTTAGCTCAATATAACTATCAATCAATCCGTAAAATAGTGATAGCTACAGGGGTTGTGTCTACAGTAGCTGGAGGATCTGAAGGTTTTCTGAATCACGACACAGGAACTTCTGCTAAATTCCAATATCCCTATGCAATCACAACCGACGGTACTTACCTCTATGTAGGGGAAAACGATAATCAGCGAATTCGAAGGATAGAGTAGCACATATGTTCTCATGATAGCTGTAGGGTCGAATAATATTCCTACCCTACGCATGACTGCATTCAAAACTGGTATGGTTATTTTTCATTATTGAACTTGTAAGATAGTTGTCATTCCCGCGAACGCGGGAATCCAGAGAAACCACTCCAATTCTTATCTTCAACATCAAACAAAACTGGATCCCGGATCAAGTCCGGGATGACAAAAGAAAAAGGTTTTCAGTAAGCCGTAACCTGGAAAATTGATTTAATCTAAGGTTTTATATTTCCCAGCTATGGAGTTACTATTGTTCATGCCGTGCAAAGAAGCGGTCACGGAGAAGGCGCAAACCAACTCCCCAGCCAAGAAACGGTTGCGGCGGAAGGAGCATAGGATTTGAGTTTGTTTGAATCATCCTGATCTCATCAGACATTTTACCACTGGCAAGATTGGCAATTTCAGCTCCGAACAGGACGCCCAGACCAATTCCGCTGGCATTATAACATCCCGCCGCGAACATCCCGTTTTCCAACTCTGAAAACACATTGGCATTGTTGCCGCTGAGACAGATTGTTCCGGACCAGGAACTTTCAATAATATCATCACCAAGCTGTGGGAATCTCCTTTTAATCCCGTTTAGATGTTTTGCTTTACGCAACTCTAAATCCGAGGCGCTCATATTTAGTTTAGGCCAAACTTCGGCTGTATTACGCATTAAGATCCGTCTGTCTTTTGTCAAACGCACGGTGGCTCCCATGGATTGCGCGGATAAAACTCCCCAGGGTTCCGGACGTCCGATCGCGTCATCTTCTTCGTCAGTCAAGGGTCGAGTCATGCTCGCCGTCAGAGTCAGCGAAAATGAACGGTTCGGTTTCACACCGCAGTTTGTCATAAATCCATTCACCGCCACAATCAGTTTTTCACAACTAAGCTGCCCTTCCGGAGTTGACAATTGATAGCCTGCGGAATTGCTGAGTTTGCGCCAGTTGATGACAGGTGAGTTTTCAAATAATTCCACTTGCTGAGGAAGTTTTTCGATCATTCCACGTGCCAGTTTTGCGGGCTGCAGCATCACTCCGCCTTCCGTCCACAAACCCATACGGTAATAGGAACTTCCGAGACGTTGCTGTAATTCTTCGCCTGCAAGAATTTTATGGCTCAGTTTCAGCTCAGTCAACAACTTGCTGAAATTTAAAATCTTTTTTTCATGCGACTTAACTGCTGTGCAATGAATTTTTCCATTGCTTTCAAAATCGCAATTGATGCCTAGATCAGTAACCAGTTGCTGAACTGCTAAAACACCGGCACGTTTTATTTCGTATTTTCGCCGATATAGCTCAAGACCTGCTGCAGAATAATGTCCCTCATTGAGAGTTGAATCCACCAGAAATCCAGAATTCCTCGCGCTGGAACCTTCTCCGGCACGTTCTGCTTCGAGCACAACAATTCTGGCCTGGGGATGTAAAAGAGCTAATTGTCTCGCAGCCGCAAGTCCGGTGAAACCTGCTCCGAGTACAACCCAGTCGGCGTGCTGTTTTCCGGAAAGCGCGGGCTGAGCAATACGTGGCGGAAGTTGTTTAAGCCAACCGCAACTGTCATCGTTTTTTGGTAAGGTTGAAATGATCTTAGCAGTCATTGTGAGTTATTAATTTTATTAATGATTCAGTAGAAAAAGTATGAAATCTTCTTTTTGTCATTTCGAACGTCTGGAGAAATATTGATGATATTCAAGGGTAACTTAGAGAAAATATTCGCTTTGTAAACAATGACATTTTAGCTGAACATCATCATTTGCTAAAATTTTCTTAAAGAATTTTCCGGAAAAATCAGCTTCGCTTCAGTATGGTTTTGAAGATCTTGCGTAGAGATATTATCCGCAATTTCCTGAACGAGCAAACCTTCCGGAGTTACATCGATCACCGCTTCGTCCGTAATGATACGGTTGACACAAGCGGGCGCAGTCAAGGGCAGTCGGCAGTGTTCGAGAATTTTGGGACGTCCGTTTTTATCAGTGTGTGTGCTCAGCACAATCAGTCGTTTAGCTTTTTGTGCCAGTTCCATTGCACCACCAATTCCGGGAGAGAGCTTTCCGGGGATTTTCCAATTTGCGAGATTTCCGCAAGTATCCACCTCAAAAGCACCAAGCAGGCAAAGATCAATACGGCCGCGTCGAATCATGGCGAAAGAAACCGCACTGTCGAAACAGGAACTGCCGGGCTTTAGGCTGATGTAATGTCCTGCCGAGTCAATCAATGATGGACGTGCCTGTCCGCGTTTTGCGACACTTCCGCAACCGAGCACACCGTTTTCGGAATGAATCAAACCTGCAAAATTTTCCGGTAGATAATCCGGAAGCAGAGTAGGCAGACCAATGCCGAGATTGACGATCATCCCGGATTGAATTTCTTTTGCGGCCCTGCGGAGAATACGTTCAGTTCGCACTGGACGCTCAGTCTTCGACATAATGCTCCATCAATTCGTATTCACTGTGTAAGGCACGCTTACGGTCAACCGCAATCACTGCTGAAACAAATGCGCATGATGTGTGAATATGTTCCGGAGGAAATGTTCCAGGAGGCTGCAGATCAAAAGTTTCCGCAAACACATTTTCTGCCGCCATTGCCATCAGCGGATTAAAATTGATTGCGCTGTCGGTGTAAAGCAGGTTGCCAAAATGATCTGCCCTCGCTGCGTGGATCAACGCAAAATCCGCGTGCAGTGCGGTTTCAACTTTCAGTTTACGCTTGGCTCCGGATTTGTCGACTTGCCATTCAATGATTTGACTTGGATCAGTAATTTCAGTTTCGATTCCGATGTCGCTCAAAAAACCGAAAATGCCTGCGCCGGCAGCCCTGATTTTTTCCGCTAAAATTCCCTGCGGATGAAATTCAACTTTCAACTTTCCGGAATTCAAACGCTGCACTGCATCTCGATTGAGTCCGATATGAGAAGCGATCAAGGTGTCCACACGGTCTGCTTCAAGCAGTTTGGCAATTCCGTAACCTGGTTCATTCGCGTCATTTTTGATCAACGTCAGTCTGTCCTGTCCCTGACGCAACAGTTCGTCAAGCAGCGTAAACGGTGTTCCCGGGGAACCAAATCCGCCCACCATAATTGTTGCTCCGGAAGGAATCAGGGCAATGGTTTCGCTCAATTCACGTTGTTTGTTCATATATTGTGTTTTAGGGTATAAAAACTATGTTTGCTCTTTGGTCGAGGTTGCTTAAAATTGCGTATTCCACACCTTTTTTCACTCCTCTTTCGTCCCATTCGTCTGTTAGTTCTTTGCGGACTTCAATGCTTTTTAAACGTTGATTGATCCATGCTTTGGAATAACCCTTTTTCAAATAGGTTTCCATTGCACGATCAAAAGCAAGTTCAGGGTCTGCTGTTTCTTCGATGCGTTCGTAGCCGACTTTTGCCAACCACAATTTAAACGGTTCTGCTTTTGGTGATGGAATGGTTTGAATTAAACGTAATAATTGTTCTGTATCCGCAACATCCGTCAATCTCATCTTGCCGTCAGCCGCTAACATTTTCAACCGGTGACAATTTGTCACCGTTTCATTTCCCTCTTTTTCAAGACGCTCTCTAAGTTTGTTCCAATATTTTCTAGCTTTTTGAAAATTGACTTGGTCCGTTAAAATCGCAACAATATCAATAATCGAAAAATACCATTTTTCCTTTTCGTCGTCCCAGTGGGTTCGTACTTGCTTTTGTTCAAATAACTTAATTGCAGTTTCTTTTTTCATCGTGCCTAAATTCTGATTCGTAAAAAATTTGATTCACTTTGTCAAAAATTGGGAGTATGAAGCGGGCATAGTCACACGCGAAGTCTACGAAAAAAAACGAGTTCCACACTGATGATGAGTTCATCTGCCAAACGGCTAAAACTGCTCACTCAATAACTATCTTTTCGATGCAGGATTCGACCTATCTCAATTGTGTCCTCTGTTACATCAAACAGGACTCTATAATCGCCAATTCTAAGCCGGTATGCAGGTTCAAACCTGGTCAATTTTTTAACGTTTGATATTGAAGGGAAATTGATTAACTCTTTTATTTTTGTATGTATCCTGTCTTTGTTTTGAGTATCAATATTCTTGAGATCTTTGAGGGCACTTTTTCGAATATTAATTTTCATTATTCAGATATTCGTCAAAGGAGATGGAGTCTTCTTTTCTGGTCGATTTTAATAATTTCAGATCATTCCAGTCTTCTCTTGAGACAACCTCTAGGCCATCGTTTTTTAAACGATCCAGAAACCAAGTGACTTTATCAACCAATTGTTCATTATCAATATTGATCGTAATTGTTTGCATGACTTTTCTCGATATTTAGTTACATATTATTATTCATGAACTCAGCAGATTAACCATAATGTCACAGATTTAATAGTTCCCATTCTCTATGTCATTCCTATGAGTTGCAACTTAATTTATGTTTCTGTGCAAATTCTACGAGGGTGTCTGTGAACATTTCCAGCAGTTCGTCAATTTGCGCTTCTTCTATAATTAACGGCGGGCAAATCAGAAAATGATCACCGATTCTTCCACCGCGAGTACGACGGGAATAAATGATTAAACCACGCTCAAATGCCATGTCAACTACTTCAG
>JABGPG010000228.1:4097-7129 GCA_018645085.1 Deltaproteobacteria bacterium | reverse complement strand
CCAGGAATCGAGGAGTTTTCTGGCAGCAGTTGTGGGCAGCATGTTTCCGGATTCGACTTCTTTTTCCAGATCCGGAATTTGTTTTTGAAGATTAGGATGGTTGCGGAAGTTTGTCAGCAAACCTTCTTCCACCAGCGACCACATCCATTTTCCTGTTTGTGACCGGCGCTGTTTTTCCCACTCTCCGGAGTTCTGGAGTGCTTCACGGAAACTTTTTACTGAATCCCAAATTTTATCAATCCCCCGTTTTTCAAGAGCACTGCAGCGCAAAATTTGCGGTGTCCATGAATTTTTTGAGGAGGGTAGTAAATGCAGGGCTTTACGGTATTCCGACTGAGCGGTTTTTGCCAGAGTTTCCTGTTCACCGTCAGACTTGTTGACCACCACCAAATCAGCTAATTCGAGCACACCTTTTTTTATACCCTGCAATTCGTCTCCGGCATTAGGCAGCATCAACAGCAAAAACAAATCCACCATCGAAGCCACCATAGTTTCGGACTGTCCAACACCGACGGTTTCAACAATTACAACGTCATAACCCGCGGCTTCGCAGATCAACATTGTTTCGCGGGTTTTACGGGCAACTCCTCCAAGAATTCCGGAAGACGGTGAAGGCCGGATAAACGCGTGTGGATGCTGTGCTAATTCATTCATGCGTGTTTTGTCACCCATGATGCTTCCGCCGGTAAGCTGGCTGCTGGGATCGACAGCTAGTACGGCAACACGATGTCCCTGCTCAATTAAAAACAGCCCTATTGCTTCAATGAAAGTACTTTTACCAACACCCGGAACTCCGGTAATTCCGATGCGTAAAGCCTGTCCCGCATGCGGTAAAAGAGATTCAAGTAATTCCTGACCCTGCTCGAACGATTCCGGACGGGTGCTTTCCAGCAAAGTAATGGCTTTGGCAATTGCTCTGCGGTTTCCCTGAAGGATCTGCTCAAGTTCTGGAACGCTATTTTGAACCATTATTTCGGATTTAAATGATTTCAGATTTTATTTTCGATTGCCGCCAACACCTCTCGGGCGGCTCCTGGAATTGCGGTTCCCGGTCCAAAAATACAGGCTACTCCGAGCTCTTTCAAAAAAGCATAATCCTGCGGCGGAATCACACCTCCCGCTACAACGACAATGTCCTCTGAATTTTCTTTCTTTAAAACTTTCATCAACAAATCAATCAGAGTTTTGTGACCTGCCGCTTGAGACGAAATTCCTATCACATGCACATCGTTTTCAATGGCTTGTTTGACCACTTCTTCCGGAGTCTGAAAAAGAGGCGCAATGTCCACATCAAAACCCAAATCCGCAAATGCAGTTGCAATTACTTTTGCACCTCTGTCATGACCATCCTGTCCCATTTTGGCGACCATTATTCTGGGACGTCTTCCCGCTTTTTTAGCAAAGTCATTGATCTCATCACGGACTTGCGCAATTTCATTTTGATCCGGAAATGCTTTAGCATAAACTCCGGAAATGGAATGAATAGGTGCGTTGTATCGTCCCCAGATTTTTTCCATCGCATTTGAAACTTCACCAACGGTCGCACGTAATCGCATTGCTTTAATGGAAAGTTCCAGCAAATTCCCTTCTCCGCTTTCTGCGGCATTGCTGATGGCGTTTAATGCAGAATCAACTTTGTTTGAATCACGGCTTTTCTTGATTTTCTGCAAGCGCCGAATTTGTGCTTTACGAACTGCGCTATTGTCTATTTCACGAACTTCCACCGGATCAGCATTTTCAACCTGATATTTATTGGCACCGACTATTACTTCTTCGCCCTGGTCGATCAAGGCCTGTCTACGGGCGGCGGCGGCTTCGATTCGCTGTTTCGGAATTCCGGACTCAACGGCTTTAGTCATTCCGCCGAGATTTTCAATTTCATCGAGCAGTTTAGTCGCTTCTTCAATCAGGGATGAAGTGAGAGATTCCATAAAATATGATCCACCAAAGGGATCAACTACATGCGGGATTCCGGCTTCTTCCTGTAAAATAAGTTGAGTGTTGCGGGCAATTCTCGCGGAGGTTTCGGTGGGTAGCCCAAGTGCCTCATCAAAAGCGTTTGTGTGAAGTGACTGCGTTCCACCAAGAGTTGCAGCAAGAGCTTCGACTGTGGTGCGGACAATATTGTTAAACGGATCTTGCTCTGTCAGACTCCAGCCGGATGTTTGACAATGTGTACGCAGCATCGCGGACTGTTCTTTTTTTGGATTAAACTGCTTAATCAAGTTTGCCCATAAAAAACGCGCGGCACGTAATTTGGCAATTTCCATATAAAAGTTCATGCCGATGCCAAAAAAGAAAGAAAGCCGGGGAGCAAAACTGTCAATCGTCATTCCTCGATTAAGCGCGGTGCGCACATATTCCAAACCGTTCGCAATTGTGAAAGCCAGTTCCTGCACGGCTGTCGCACCGGCTTCCTGAATGTGGTAACCGCTGATGCTGACTGAATTGTAACGCGGCATGTGTGCGCTGGTGTGTTCAATGATGTCTCCAACGATACGCATCGAAGCAGCAGGCGGATAGATGTATGTGTTGCGTACCATGAACTCTTTGAGGATATCGTTTTGGATGGTTCCGCTGAGCTGCTCCTGTTTAACACCCTGCTCTTCCGCAGCAACCACGTATGCTGCTAAAATTGGTAAAACCGCACCGTTCATGGTCATTGAAACTGACATTTGATCGAGGGGAATTTGATCAAACAAAATCTTCATATCCTCTACTGAATCAATTGCTACACCTGCTTTTCCAACATCTCCAACGACTCGCTCATGATCGGAATCATAACCACGGTGAGTTGCTAAATCAAAAGCGACGCTGAGTCCCTTTTGGCCGGCAGCCAAATTTTTACGATAAAAAGCATTTGATTCTTCTGCAGTTGAAAATCCTGCATACTGACGAATTGTCCAGGGACGTCCCGCGTACATCGTGGAACGTGGTCCACGGGTGAAAGGTGAAAATCCGGAGAGTGTTTCTTTGTAACCTAGTTTTTCTAAATCCTCGGCAGTATAAAGTGGTTTTATTTCAATTCCTTC
>JABGPG010000228.1:0-3997 GCA_018645085.1 Deltaproteobacteria bacterium | reverse complement strand
AACTGGAGAATATTTAAAATAGATGCTCCTGTAACATCGTCAGTACCTAAACTAACTCCTGAAGGCGCAGTGTAGGCGGACGTGGTTGTGCCGGATGATTTAAGCAGATTCACGATATCATAGCCAGCCTTACCCATATAAGCGGAGGCTTTGTCTTTTCTTGAAGTACAAACTGATAATGCTGTATCGTAGTTTCTGGCGTCGAGAGCACTGTTACAAGCGCCGGTGTCAGACTCTTTCACCAAATCTCCGCAGGCGGAAAGAGCCACAAAAATTACTAAAAAAATATGCCACCGTGCTTTCAGTTGCAGATATTTCAACTTTTTCAGGAGATATATTAACATAGTTAAAATCCGAAATTAAGTTGAAAAATTTTACGTTCATCAGGATTGTCACCGATTTGACTTCCGGTTTCAGTCTTATAAACCGCATATTGGATATTTAGTCCACGAAAAAATATAAATGGGTTCAGCTCAAATCCATAGGTAAAATAACCTTGGTTGAAACCAGCACGAACGGCAAATGTACTTGCACCGGAATCTATTGGAAAAATTCCAATTTCAGTTCCTATGTGCAAACGTTTCCAAAGACAATCAGTACCTTTTCTGGACTGGCAATAGGTGTCATCCGCATGTTTCATCGCTAAGTCACGGATATCTATTGCATAGAGTAAACGTACTGGTCCCCAGGAGGGCTGCCATGAAAAACCCATGCTGTATTCCGGATTTTGATCTGCGGGACTGGTTTCATTGTCCGAACGATTGAATTTTAAACCGCCTACATTATTGGCCGTCATACCCCAGGTCATTTTTAAGGCAGAAGCAGTTTCAAGTCGTTTTTGAAAACCAAAATTATAAGTTTGTGCACGTTTCAGTTCGGTGAGCGAGCAGCTGCCAAAAGAACTGCTGATGTTTGAACTACTCAGAACTGTGCCGAAAGTAGCGGTTGTTAACGGGATATCACAACGCTCAATAGTTTCAATTCCTGCACCCAGCAGCCAGCGGCCACGCGCAACCGGCATGGCAAAACCATAGTTTTGAATTTTATCCAGACGAAAGCCAAAATCAATTTCAATAGCAACAGGATTTCTAACCCCTAAATCAAACTGTGTTTCTACTCCGCTGGCTGCACCGAAAGTCATCAACTCGCCAAAAGGCATAACCAGGTTTATATCAATTAAACTCCGGAAATGAACATTTTTGCCCATTAGTAAGGCAACTGTGTCCGCAGTTGTTGAATCACCGCTTAGTTTCGAGATTTCCTTGATAATACTGACTGAATCGTTTGAAACTTCCCATAAAAATGGGAAACCAACCAGAATAGAATCTACGCTTGCCAGTCCTGCCGGGTTGTAAAATAGAGCATTTTCGTCAAAGCTTAGCCCAATACCTGTGTTGCCCATACCTAAGTTACGGACACCTTGTCCGGGTCTACGTAACTCACCGGTCTGGGCTTGGAGCGTGTAAACTCCTCCCAACGTCAGCAATATTATTGCGACAAAAAAATTACGGATGTGGTAGCGTATGCGTGACATATTGACAAATTACTGTTGTTGCTAAATACAAATTTCAATTTCTAAAAATCATCCCCTAGATAGATGCACCCTTTGTGCAAAAAATGTCTTAGGCAGTAAACAGTCTCCTGTAACCGTACTTTGTCCCTGACAGTTTAATCATTTATCCTTAAATCTTCAATTAATTATGCCAAGACTATTCGCAGTTGATTCAATGGCAGTGCTTTACCGTGGTTATTTTGCCATGATCCGCACACCTCTTATCAATTCAAAAGGTTTAAACACCAGTGGTGTTAGAGCTTTTATAATGCAGTTGATAAAGATTATTGAAGATGAAAAGCCGGATTATTTAGCAGTTGCTACCGATTCATCTGAACCGACTTTCCGGCATAAGAGATATCCTGACTATAAAGCGACCCGAGAAAAAATGCCGGAAGATCTGGTCGAGCAACTACCGTATCTGCCTAAACTGGTGGAATCTCTTAATTTGCCTTATTTGAAAATGCCGGGATTTGAGGCGGACGATATTGTCGGAACACTGATGAGACTTTGTCATGAAGCAGAAATAGAAGGTGTGATGGTTACCAGCGACAAAGATTTCATGCAGTTGATAACTGAAAAAATAGTCATGCTCAATCACAAAAACGAACGGATTGGAATTCCGGGAGTCCTTGAAAAATTCGGCTGCGTTCCGGAACAAGTAATTGAAATGCTCGGACTAATGGGTGACTCCTCGGACAACATTCCAGGGGTACGTGGAGTTGGTGAAAAAACCGCCATGAAGTTGATTGGAGAATTTGGCAACATTGAAACTGTTTATGAAAATCTCGAAAAAATAAGTGGAAAAAGCCTGAAAGAAAAATTAGCATCAGGACACGCGAGCGCACTTCTCTCCAGGGAACTTGCTACAATTGATTGCCATGTTCCGCTGCCGGTTGAACTTGACGCAGTTCATCTGGGAGAAACAGATTTATATGATAATCCGGAATTGTTTGCTTTGCTGGAAGAACTTGAATTCAATACTCTGCTTAATCGTCTGCAGAAAAAAAGGGGAACTAAATCAGCAGATTCAACTAAAGATTCAGTGCAAAAAGTGGAGGCTTCAGCGCTTAAAGAACCGGAGGAAGAGCTGGAGTATAATGAGGAAGACGAGCGCGGAGTTTTGGAAATTGAGTGTGAAAAAGTTGAAACCACGGAACAGCTGCGTGATTATTTGCGGGAGTGTTCCGCAGGAGAGGAACTGGCAATTGCACTGAATATCAAGGGCGAGCACCAGTTGGATTTAAAACTTGAGGGACTCGCGCTGTGCTCGCAAACGGAACGCAGTATCTATCTTGATTTTAGTCAAACCGCTGTACCACAAAATGAAATGATTGCGGAAGTCAAAAAAATGTTTGAATCTACTGCAAATCCAAAGATCTTTCATGGGCTGAAAACAGCTGTGCAGTTATTTGCAAATCTTGCTATTGAGTTAACTGGAATTAGCTCAGATGTAATGCTTGCCGCTCACCTGACAGATCCGCTGGCAAGACGCTATGACTTGGAATATTTGCTGGGCCGTAAACTGAATTTAAGTAGAAAAATTTTGGAATCTGCTGAGACTGTTGAAAAAGAAAGTCAGCTGTCAATGTTTGACGAAGAGGACATTGAGGATCAAAACGAATATATTCTGCATTGTGAAAACGCATCAATCATTTTACGTTTGCACCGCTTGCTTTCCGAGCAATTGAAACAGACCGGAATGGATGCTGCTTTTCGCAATATCGAAATTCCTTTAGCAGAAACTTTGGCCAAACTGGAACAGTCCGGTATCCGTCTTGATCTTGACGTGATGGCAAAAATTGCGCTTGAATTTGAAAGTCGTTTAACCGAATTGCGTGGAAAAATTATCGAATTAGCGGGTGAAGAATTTAATCCAAATTCCGTAATTGAGTTGCAGAATATCCTCTACGAAAAACTTCGTCTGCATGAGCGTTACAAGGTTAAACCAAAAAAAATAAAGTTGGGCAACCGTATGTCAACAGACGAAGAATCTTTGGAAAAAATTGCTGAAGACGAATTGCCGCGTACCATTCTGGTTTACCGTTCCATTAACAAACTGAAAAATACCTACGTTGATCAACTGCCGACCTTTGTTCATCAAGCAAGCGGCTGTATTCATTCTACATTCCGCCAAACCGGAACCGCGACTGGGCGGCTTTCATCCGAAAATCCTAACCTGCAAAATATTCCGGTCCGCTCCAGCGAGGGACGTCGAATCCGCCGTGCCTTCATTTCTTCCGGAAAAGATAATATCCTGGTTTCTGCGGATTATAGTCAAATCGAATTACGCGTGGTGGCACATTATTCCAAAGATCCAACTTTCATGGACGCATATCGCCGCAACCTTGATATTCACGCCTTGACGGCTTCAGCCATTTTTAGTGTTCCGGAAAAAGAAGTGAGCCGTGAAATGCGTTCCCGGGCCAAAGAAGTTAATTTTGG
>JABGPG010000278.1:1526-7149 GCA_018645085.1 Deltaproteobacteria bacterium | reverse complement strand
AAATCACGCATGAATTTCATTAAATTGAGTCATGACACAGCAAACAGCTAAACCTAAAAACGCACCATGAGCTTTCAATTAAATTGTCCAAATTGCGGCAAACGTGCCGTGAGTGAGTTTACTTTCAAAAGTGAACTTAAAAACCGACCTGCTGCCGATGCTGATTTTTCGGAGTGGACAGATTATGTATATTTCCGTGAAAACAACATGGGACGGCAAATCGAATGGTGGCATCACCGCAGCGGTTGCCAAAGCTGGTTTTTAGCGGAACGAGACACCTTGAACAACACCGACCACCGAAGTTTTTGGTACGGAGTTTTGGAACAAAACTCAAAAGACAGTGACGGAGGAAGCTGATGGCAAAACGGATCACCACACATCAAAATTGTGAACTCCCTGAATTGGGAGAAGAACTATCATTTACCTTTAACGGCAAACGCATCAAAGCCTTTGCCAGCGACAGTATCACCTCGGCGTTGATTGCTTCAGGAAGTACTTTGCTTTCAAGAAGTTTTAAATATCACCGTCCCCGTGGTGCTTATGACGTTTTCGGGCAAGGACATGAATCATTACTGACTGTCAATAAAGAACCTAATATTTTAGCAGATCGAATTCAGGTGCAGAACGGTATGGTTGTGGAATCACAAAATGCCTGGCCTTCAGTAGAGTTTGACATTGCTGCTGCAAACGATGTGTTAGTTCCGATGCTGCCGAATGGTTTTTACTACAAAATGTTTCACAAACCAAAATGGATTTGGCCGATTGCAGAACATCAAATCCGTAAAGTTGCCGGACTCGGGAAAATTGATGTTAGTGGAAAACATGTAAACCGGCGTTACGAAAAGCATTATCGTTTTCCGGATGTCTGTGTGGTTGGTGGAGGTCCTTCCGGACTTGCAGCAGCAAAAGGCGCACTCGATGAAGGCAAACAAGTTTTGTTGATAGACGATAATCCGGAACTCGGCGGACACGCATTACACAGTATTCTGCCAGTTGAAAATTGCGCTAACTCAGCCCTGAACGGAATTCCGGAAAACAAGGCTGTACAGAAATTAATTGAGGAACTCGCTGCAAACCCAAACCTGGAAGTGATGATCAACACCAGTGTTTTCGGACTCTACGAAGACAATTTGGTGGCCGCTCAATGTGGTGCTGACTTGTTTAAAATCCGTGCGGAATCTGTAGTCCTGGCACCGGGAGCGACTGATCGGCATCTGGTTTTTGAAAATAACGATCGACCTGGAATTTTAACTGCCAGAGGAGTTGAAAAGCTGATCATGTGCCATGCTGTTCTTCCTGGTGAAGATACAGTAGTGGTAACAACTCACGACGGTGGTTTTCACACTGCATTGCTGCTCAAAGGAGCCGGTGCGAATGTAGTTGCTGTGGTTGATGGACGTGAGTCCGGAAGCAGCGGAGAGTTTGAGGAGCAAGTCCGTAATCTGGCTATTCCAATTTACAAAGGTTTAACCGTTCATGCTGCTCATGGTAAAAAGAGAATCAACCGCGTTGATGTAGGACCAATTACCGGAGGTGATTCACATCAGTCTTTTAATTGTGATTTGCTGGTAATGGCAGTCGGTTTTAAGCCTCAAGTGAATTTGCTTTCGATGGGACGTAAACGTCCGGAATGGGATTCTCAGCGGCAAGTATTACGTGTAAATGATTTACCAGCCGGAATGTATTCAACTGGAGATGTTCACGGTGCTGCCGGTTTTTCCCGTCTGTATGCAGAAGGTACGGCATCCGGAAAAGCAGCCGCGCTTAATACCGCTGCTCCAGAAACTGAAAGAACTGCAGATGAAATAATCATGGCCTTACCTGCTGATATTGAATCGGCAGGATCGCACCATTTTATTTGTAAGTGCATGGATGTGACACGTGCAGAAGCAAAAGCATCCATTGCTGAAGGTTATGATCAGGTTGAATCACTTAAACGTTATTCAAGCTTGGGCATGGGACCTTGTCAGGGAAAAGCCTGTCATGAAGCAGTGGCAAGGCTCACTGCAATTGACACCGGACTTGCAGCAGTAGACGCGGTTCCGACAACGATGCGGCCTCCTTTTTCAGGAGTCTCTTTCGGTGTACTTGCCGGACGTGCACCTCATTTGTCGCCTATCCGCAGAACTCCTTTTCATCAATGTCACCTTGATCACGGAGTTAAATTCCTGGATGCAGGACAGTGGAAACGTCCGGATTCATACACAAATCCGCAGGAAGAAGTCGGATTTGTCCGTAATGGTCTGGGAATGATTGACGTCAGTACCCTCGGCAAGATCGAAATCAGCGGTCCTGACGCAGTTGCTTTTTTACATTTTATGCTTCCGGCAAAATATGCAAAATTTGAGGTGGGACGTACACGCTACTCAATTATGGTTGGTGAAGACGGAATCCTCTTTGAAGACGGTACAATATCACATCTGGAGCAGGGAAAATATTATCTGACAACCACAACCGGAAACCAGGATGCAATCAATGCGTTGTTTCAGTGGTGGTTATTAGTTGAAAATTTTGATGTACAGGTTAAAAATCTAAGTCTGGCAAATGCTGCAGTTAATGTAACCGGTGCGACATCACGTGAATTTTTACAGAAACTAGTAGAAATTGACATGTCGAATGAAGCATTTCCTTACATGCACTGCCGTCAGGCTAGTATTGCAGGTGTACCTGTTTCTTTTTACAGAATCGGCTTCACCGGAGAATTGGGTTATGAAATCCACTTTCCGGCTGAATATGGTGAATCGATGTGGAAGCATTTGATGAGCGAAGGAGAAGCCTTTGGAATCAAACCATTTGGGGTGGAAACTCAGCGCATTTTACGTTTGGAAAAAGGACACTTGATTCCTGGAACAGACAGTGATGCCTTGAGCAGTCCATATGAAACCGGTGTCGGTTTTGCGATCAAGGATGACAAAGCAGATTTTGTCGGTAAAGCCTTTTTGAAGCATTTCAAGGATCGTGGACTCGACAACAAACTTGTACCATATCAGCTTGAGCCAAGTTCACCAATTCCGGATGATGGTGTCGCAGTGCTGGAAAATGGTAAAATTGCCGGCAGAGTCACCAGTTCCAGGATGAGTCCAACCATGAAACGTGGTATCGGCTTGGCCTGGGTACGTAACGACATGTCAGACAGCGGAAATAATTTTACAATTCGTTTGGCTGATGGACAGGATGTGATTGCGACTGTGCTGGATCACGCTGCTTATGATCCTGAAGGCTTGCGCTTGAAAAGTTAAAGAACAAGTAAATGCAAAACACATCAACATTTTTATAATTAGAGATACATGCCCGGATTACTCCCAGAAATAGATCCTGAAGGACTATTAGAATATTCAGTGGTTTACACTGACCGTTCGCTGAATCACATGTCACAATCGTTTCAATCTGTAATGAACGATATTTCTGTGACACTGAAGAAAGTTTATAACGCGAATGCAGTAGTGGTGGTTCCTGGAAGTGGAACGTTCGGAATGGAAGCGGTGGCGAGACAATTTGCAGCCGGCAAAAAATGTCTGATCATCCGCAACGGCTGGTTCAGTTTCCGTTGGACGCAGATTTTCGACAAAGGCCAAATTCCTTCACAATCAACTGTGCTGAAAGCCCGGCGTACAGAAGAAGGAAAACAGGCACCTTTTGCTCCTGCTCCGCTTGAAGAAGTAGTAGCAGCTATTAAAACTGAAAAACCGGACCTCGTTTTTGCTCCGCATGTAGAAACTGCTTCCGGAATTATACTTCCTGACGATTACATAAAAGCAGTGGCAGACGCAGTACATTCGGTTGGCGGAATGTTTGTTCTGGACTGCATTGCTTCAGGAACGGTTTGGGTTGATATGGAGTCTTCCGGAGTGGACATTTTGATCAGTGCACCGCAAAAAGGCTGGAGCGCTTCACCTTGCTGCGCTTTGGTCATGCTCAGTACTTTGGGAAGGGAACGTATTGAAAACACGGAAAGCAGCAGTTTTGCCTGTGATCTACTCAAGTGGCTGAACATCATGGAAGCCTACGAAAACGGTGGACATGCCTACCATGCTACTATGCCGACTGATTCGCTGAAACGTTTCAGAGACATCATGAAAGAAACCGAAGATTACGGTTTTGAGAAAGTCCGTGCAGAACAGCAGGAACTGGGTGCAAAAGTCAGAGAGATGCTCGCTGCGAAAGGTTTTAAGAGTGTTGCCGCAAAAGGTTTTGAAGCACCCGGAGTAGTGGTCAGTTATACCGATGACAAAGGTATTCATACTGGTAAGAAATTTGCGGAGATCGGTTTTCAGGTTGCCGCAGGTGTACCACTGCAGTGTGATGAACCGGAGGATTATCAGACTTTTCGTTTAGGACTTTTTGGTCTGGACAAATTACACAATGTCGAACGCACGGTTGATAGTTTAGCAAAAGCATTAGCAACAATACTTTAGGAAATATTGATGAACCATAAAAACACATATGGACAACCAATCGGTTCGCCTGTCAGCGATTGGCAAGAATGTGCATTTCCGCCACGCTCTACCATGTCAGGTAAATGGTGCAGGGTTGAAATCTTTTCTCCGGAAGAACACGCAGAAGAACTTTTTTCTGCTTATGTAAAGCAAAGGAATGATCAGGACTGGACATATTTACCATACGGACCATTCGAACATTTTGATGATTATCAAAACTGGCTGACGAAAGCCTGTTGCGGAGATGATCCACTTTTTCACACGATCATCGAGGCAGAAACAAATAAAGCAGTTGGAGTAGCAAGTTTTTTACGTATTCAGCCCGTAGTTGGTGTGATTGAAGTAGGGCACATTCATTTTTCACCCTTGCTGCAAAAAACACCGGTCGCGACTGAAGCCATGTTTTTGATGATGAGCAGGGTTTTTGATGAACTTGGTTATCGACGCTATGAGTGGAAATGCGACGCACTGAATGCACCTTCCAGAAAAGCAGCAGAGCGTTTTGGCTTTAGTTTTGAAGGTGTTTTTCGTCAAGTTACGATGTACAAAAATCGTAACCGTGATACAGCCTGGTTTGGGATTATTGATAAAGATTGGCCAATTTTAAAAAAAGCATTTCAAACTTGGCTGAAGCCTGACAATTTTGATACTCAAGGCAGGCAGAAAAAAAGTTTACAGCAAATTAGAGAAAATTTACATTGATGAAATTTACAGTTTATTTGTCCGGAGAAATACACACTGAGTGGAGGCAGGAAATTCAACAGGGTGCAGAAGAAAACGGGCTCGATATTGAGTTTGTTTCAGCAGTAACTGATCATGATGCAAGTGACTCTGCCGGTGATCATTTGGGGGCAGAGATTAACCCTTACTGGCGCGATCATAAATCAGCAAAGGTCAATGCAATCCGTACAAAAACATTGATCGAAAAAAGTGACTTAGCGGTTATTCGCTTTGGAGATAAATACAAGCAGTGGAATGCTGCGTTTGACGCAGGTTATTGCGCCGCTTTGGGAACACCTTATGTGACTTTACACGCAGAAGATCTTGTGCATCCGCTTAAAGAAGTAGATGCCGCCGCCATGGCAAGTACAACAACAACTGAACAAGTTGTGCAGATTCTGAAATATGTAACACAAACATGAATGCTAAAACCTACTGGAGGATAAAGTGATTAAAACCAGCCCGCT
>JABGPG010000278.1:0-1426 GCA_018645085.1 Deltaproteobacteria bacterium | reverse complement strand
GGAGGTCCACGGCGAGATGAAGTCCTGCAACGTTCAACTGCCATGGATTTACGACGTGACCGAGTAGTAGCCGGTTCTGTGATTCAGTCTTCAATTCATACAGTTGGTATGACTTTGTATCGTACTAAAAACTTTGACATTATGGTCCATCCACGAAACTTGTCTGAATCCCTTTATGACTCTTTGATGGATGTTGGCATAGGAGTTGGCTTGGTTCCGGTTGGGATTTCAACGGTTCCGGTTTCTTTTGAGGAGGGTAAATAATGAATCAACGAATGTGGAAAAACCACGAGCTAAAAAAGAATTACGATGTAGTAATCATCGGCGGCGGTGCACACGGGTTAGCAACTGCTTATTATTTGGCGCAACTCGGAATTACGAATGTTGCGGTTCTGGAACAGAAATACCTTGGTTATGGCGGTTCTGGACGTAACACGGCCATTCTCCGTTCGAATTACCGAACAGAAGAAGGAATTAAGTTTTATGATCAAAGCCTCGATCTTTATGATGATTTAGCCGGTGAGCTGGATTTCAACCTGATGTTCAGCCGTCAGGGTCATTTCACGCTGGGTCACTCAACTGCGGCTGTTTCAGGATTGGTCACACGTGCGGAAAACAACAAGGCGCTTGGAGTTGATAGTTATGTGCTTGATCCTCAGGAAATTAAAAAAATGCTGCCGGAAATTGACATTACGGATCATCCGCGTTTTCCGGTTCATGGTGCTCTTTATCATCCTCCCGGTGGAATAATACGTCATGATGCTGTGGTTTGGGCTTATGCTAGAGGTGCTGACCGCAAAGGTGTTGAAATACACCAGTTGACGGAAGTACAGGATATTATTGTTGATAATGGAAAAGCAACCGGTGTTGTTACAAATCGTGGTACAGTTTCCTGCAACACTGTAATTTCGGTGGTAGCAGGCTGGAGTTCCGAAGTCTGCAAAAAAGTAAACGTTAAGCTGCCTTTCGTCACTCATCCGCTGCAAGCTCTGGTTACTCAGTCTTACAAACCGTGGCTGAATCATGTGGTGGTCAGCGGTACCCTGCACATTTATCTCAGTCAGACTGACCGTGGAGAACTGGTGTGCGGAAATGGAATTGACACCTATCCGCATTATGGCATGCGCTCAACACTGGGTTTTCTTGAAAGTTACGCTGCGCATGTGCTGGAACTTTTTCCTGTGCTGCACAACGTTGCAGTGCAAAGGCAGTGGGCCGGATTGTGTGATATGACTCCGGACTATAGTCCTATTATTTCTCCGATCGACGAAATTAGAGGATTTTATGTAAATGGAGGTTGGGGAACTTATGGCTTTAAAGCGTCCCCCGCAAGCGGTTATAATACTGCACTGATGGTTGCAAACGGAAAAACTCCGGAAATGATTGAACCTTTCCGCTATAACCGTTTTGCTGAAAACAGGTTGGT
>JABGPG010000129.1 GCA_018645085.1 Deltaproteobacteria bacterium | reverse complement strand
TCTTGGCTCTTCCGGATTGGATTGTACAGTAACCGGAATTGAGAACTTAGGAGCTGACTCAATTTTATTACTCAGCATGAAAGAGCATGAAGTGTTTGCCTATGCAGACCCCGAAAAAAACTATTCTTGCGGTGATCAATTAAAGATCGGGATTAATCCTGAAAAAACACTTTTTTTTGATACCCAAGATAAATTAATTTCCACATAATTGGAATTTTTTCACCAACATTCGTGACCATCAAGGATGACAGTAGTGTTCTTAAGTGTTTTACTAACTTTTCCAAAGAAAGGAGGTCGGATAAATTCGAGGCAAATGTTCATTCATTTTAAAATCATAATTTAATTTCATTAGGAGAATTATATGAAACGTTTATTAGCGGCTTTGATCGCAGGCGCAGTCTTTACGATAGCAGGAACTGCATTGGCCAAAACACCAAGTAATACGATGGTGATGGCAATGAATGCTGATGATATTATTTCATTTGATCCGGCTCAGGTTTTTGAACTGGTCGGCGGTGAAATGATTGCAAATATTTATGATCGTGTAACGATGCACGAAGCAGAAGACTTGACCGCACTGGTCGGTGGTGTGGCAGAAAGTTGGGAAGTCTCGAATAATGGACATACCATCAATTTAAAAATACGGCCTAATCAAAAATTCCATTCTGGGAATCCCGTGACTGCTGCAGATGTAGTCTTTTCTTTGACTCGTGTGGTCAAGTTGGAACAGACTCCAGTTTTTTTGCTTAATCAATTTGGCTGGAAACCAGACAATGTTGACAGGCTGGTTACAGCAACAGGTAAGATGACTCTCAAACTGGAAATACCGGAAAACCTTGCTCCAACTCTGGTTCTCAATGTGCTCTCTGCAGGAGTCGGTTCAGTAGTTGACATGAAAACCGCAATGTCACACGAGAAAGACGGTGACCTCGGTCATGAGTGGTTGAACACTCATACTGCAGGGTCAGGGCCGTATGAGTTGGTCTCCTGGAAGCCAAACGAAGGTATCATTATGAAGGCCAATCCCAATGACCGCCACGGTGCTCCGAAGATGGAACGTATCGTAATTCGACATGTCCCTGAAGCAGCAACACAGCGTTTGCTGATTGAAAAAGGTGATGTTGACATTGCCCGTGATTTAACTCCGGACCAGGCTGCAGGTATGGCTGGGAATAATGATGTCAGAATTCAGGTTGATCCAAAAGGCTTACTTAAATATCTGCAAGTGAACATGAAAGATCCGGACCTCAGCAAACCTAAAGTTCGCGAGGCGTTACGTTATTTGGTAGATTATGACGGGATGGCAAACTCATTCTTGAAAGGCGGATATATTGTACATCAGGCTTTTTGGCCGTCAGGATTTTTTGCTGCACTGAATGACAAACCTTTTAGTTTGAACATCGCAAAAGCTAAAAAGCTTTTGGCTGAAGCAGGTTATCCGAACGGTTTGGATGTGGAGTTAGATGTTTTTAACAGTTCTCCTCATCCCGAAATGGCTCAATCAGTACAAGCTACGATGGCCAAAGCAGGAATTCGGATAAAAATTCTGCAAGCTGAGAAAAAGGCCGTTTATACCAAGCATCGAGCCCGACAATTCCAAATGATCCTTACTCATTGGGGACCGGATTATCTGGATCCGCATTCAAATGCAGATGCATTTGCTTCAAATCCTGATAATAGCGATGAAGCCAAACTGACCGGAGTCATTGCCTGGCGTGGTGCATGGGAAGCCTCAGCTACTACTGGTGTAACTGCAGATGCCAAAACTGAACTTGATTTAGGCAAACGCGAAGGAATGTATTTGGCGCTACAAAGAAGTGTGCAAATGGATTCACCTTTTATATTTATGTTCCAGAATGTGTCACAAACCGCAGTCCGTGCAAACATTAGCAACTTTGTATCCGGCCCTACATTTGACACCGTTTTCTTTCGGAATGTAACAAAATAAAAAACCTTCATGTCTTTTTGGAATTTAAAAAAAAAGACCCTTTCCAGCGGTACGGTGGTGAAAAACAGATTAGCCGTGCCGCTTTTTCTTTATCAAGCCCTACAATTCATTAGTTCCATTCTCCTCACTTTTCTTGGACTTACTGCAGTCACTTTTTTTATTGGCCGTGTGATGCCGATAGATCCAGTTGTGGCGATTGTCGGGGACCGTGCCTCTTCAGTCACTTACGAACGAGTAAAGCTTGAACTGGGGCTTGACAAACCGCTATATGAGCAATACTGGAAATTTCTGACAGATATTTTACAAGGAGATCTTGGTATTTCAGTGACCACATCTCAACCTGTATTGCAGGATATTTTGCGTTTCTTCCCGGCAACTTGGGAGTTAGCGACAATCGCCACAATTATCGGCGTTGCATTCGGAGTTCCGATGGGAGTTATAGCGGCAACTCATCAAGGTCGTTGGCCGGATCATTTGATTCGTTTCATCGGTTTGATTGGTTATTCGATTCCTATATTTTGGCTTGGAATGGTTGGTTTGCTTATTTTTTACGCAAAATTGGATTGGGTTTCCGGTCCCGGACGAGTAGATTTTTTTTATGACGGCATCGTTGAAAATCGTACTGGATTTATTTTGATTGATGCAACCTTGGCCCGGGAATGGGAAGTCTTGCGTAATGCTTTTTCGCATATCATTTTACCAGCTTCTTTGTTGGGATATTATTCTCTGGCCTACATCGCACGTATGACACGTAGTTTCATGCTGGAGCAGTTAAGCAAAGAATATATCATTACTGCACGTGTGAAAGGCATGTCGGAAAGAAGAGTGGTATGGAAGCATGCTCTCGGAAACACACTCATTCCCTTAGTCACAGTGATCGTTCTAAGCTACGCTTACCTCTTAGAAGGATCGGTCTTAACAGAAACTATTTTTGCCTGGCCAGGAATTGGACTTTACATCACAAATTCATTATTTAATGCAGACATGAATGCTGTATTAGGAGGAACAATTGTTGTTGGCTGCGTCTTTGTTAGTTTCAATCTTCTTTCGGATTTGATTTATATCCTCGTTGACCCACGTGCACGCTCATGAAGACAGAAAAAACTTTGTCTGGATGGCGCGATTGGCTGCTGGCAGAAACTCCTGAATCTGCTCTACAAGCCAGATTATCAAGAATATATTTAAGCTGGCTTTCCTTCAAACGCAACCCACTTGCGGTTATAGGTTTGTTGATTGTTGTTTTTCTGGTACTGATCGCCATCTTTGCACCATGGCTTTCTAATCATTTACCAACAGATCAAAATTTGGCAGACCGTTTACAGCCACCTAGTTCAAAGTACTGGTTAGGTACGGATGAATTAGGACGCGACATTTTTTCAAGAGTAATTCACGGTTCTAAAATCACACTTTACATCGTTTTTTTAGTAGCTATTATTGTGGTTCCTTTAGGATTATTTGTTGGTACAACAGCCGGTTATTTTGGCGGCATCACTGACAAAATATTAATGCGGATTACCGATGTATTCATGGCTTTTCCCAGACTAATTTTAGCATTGGCTTTTGTAGCAGTTATGGGGCCTTCCATCGAAAATGCAGTCATAGCAATAACCATCACTTCCTGGCCGCCTTATGCCAGAATAGCTCGTGCAGAAACCATTACTATCCGTCATTCAGAATTTATTTTAGCCGTGCAGCAACAAGGTGCTTCTGCATGGCGTATTTTATTAAAACACATTGTTCCGATGTGTACATCATCTGTAATAGTCCGGCTGACATTGGATATGGCAGGAGTGATTTTAATAGCAGCCGGGCTCGGTTTTCTCGGTTTGGGTGCTCAACCGCCGTCACCGGAATGGGGCCTGATGATTTCGCAAGGCCGTCAATATCTACTTGATCAATGGTGGGTTTCCACTATCCCGGGTATTGCTATTTTTATTGTCAGTCTTGGGTTTAATCTTTTAGGAGACGGACTGAGGGATGTCCTTGATCCAACAAATAACTGAAATGTACACTCCTCTCCTTAATGTTGAAAACCTGAATGTTGAATTTCGGAATCATGCCGGAAAGTCCATCCATGCTGTGCGAGACGTGAGTTTTAGTTTAGGCCAGGAAAGGCTTGGAATTGTGGGAGAATCCGGTTCTGGAAAGTCAACTGTTGGCCGTTCAATTTTAAGTTTGATTCCAACTTCCGCAAAAATTAAAGCCAATAAAATCGCGCTCAACGGGGTAGACTTACTAAAGTTGTCAGAACTTGAAATGCGTCAATTTCGTGGAAATAAAATTTCGATGATTATGCAGGATCCCAAACACGCCTTAAATCCGGTTATGCGTGTCGGTGATCAAATTGCAGAAGCTTTTCGTCTTCATAACAGGATTGGTCGTGCTAAAGCAAAGCAGAAAGTTCTAGATATATTGAATGATGTTCAGATTCGTGATCCGGAGAGAGTTTTTCGGGCTTATCCGCATGAATTATCAGGCGGGATGGGGCAACGTGTCATGATAGCCATGATGTTGATTCCGGGTCCGGACCTGTTGATAGCGGATGAACCGACTTCAGCTTTGGATGTGACTGTGCAAATGCAAATTTTAGCCATCATTGATGATTTAGTCAGAGATAAAGGAATGGGGTTGATTTTTATCAGCCATGACTTGAATTTGATGGCTTCATTTTGTGATCGCATTTTGATTATGTATGCAGGAAGAATAGTAGAAGAATGCAGGGCATCAGAACTTTCTCAAGCAAAACATCCATATACAAAAGGCTTGCTGGCTTGTTTACCAACTGTAGAAAATAGCGATCAAAAATTGACAACACTGAACAGAGATCCGGCTTGGCTGGAATAATTGACATTCATAATCTTGATGTCCATCTTGGCCGTGGGAAAGACGCAGTACACGCTGTCCGAAATGTTTCATTTTCAGTAAAAAAAGGCGAAAGTTTTGGCTTGGTCGGTGAATCCGGTTCAGGCAAGTCTACTGTTTTAAGAGCTATTTCAGGTCTGTATAAAAATTTTACCGGAAAAATAAATATAGACGGAAAAGTCCAGAATCAACATAAAGGTGTAGATTTTTATAAAAATCTCCAAATGGTATTTCAAGACCCTTATGCATCTCTGCATCCTAGGCACACGGTAGATCAAACTTTGTCTGAACCGTTACAAATTCACAAATTGGATCAAGTAGAAAAACGAATCCGCACAGCACTTGAAAGAGTTGGTTTAGGACTAAATTTCCGTTTTCGCTATCCGCATCAACTTTCAGGAGGCCAACGTCAAAGAGTTGCCATTGCTCGGGCCATGATTCTGGAACCAAGAATTTTGTTACTGGATGAGCCTACTTCGGCGCTTGATGTTTCTGTGCAAGCTGAAGTTTTAAATTTGTTGACAGAATTGAGAATTGAATACAATTTAACCTATATCCTGGTCAGTCATGATTTAGCAGTAGTGGCATATATGTGCGAACAGATTGCAGTGATGAATCAAGGTCAAATTGTGGAAAATTTGAGCAAAGATCAAATCATGAAGTCCAATGCAACAGAACGGTACACGCAACAATTGCTTGCCGCCAGCAAAGGTTATGACCGTGATGCTGCCGGAAAACTTTTGCAGTTTTAAACTTAATGAAAATATTTATTGCCTCTTACGGAACTGAAACAAATACTTTTTCTTCTATTCCAACCAGCATGAACTCTTTCCATGAATCGACTTTATTTTATGGAGACGGAACGTCGCATCCTCCGGCTTTTTTGAGTGCACCCTTACACGTCTGGAAGAAAATGGCAACCGATGCAGGCTTTGAAATTGTCGAAAGTATTTCAGCAGATGCCCAGCCCGCAGGGCCTGTAGTCCAAAAAGTATACGAAGAACTTCGTGACTGTCTCTTGCAGGATTTGCAGGAGGCACTACCAGTTGACATGGTTTTGCTCTCGATGCATGGCGCAATGGTCTCGCAAAAATGTAATGACTGTGAGGGCGATATCCTTGAAAGAACCAGAGAACTTGTCGGCAACAAAACAGTCATCGGTGCAGAATTAGATTTGCATTGCCACATCAGCGAACGCATGCTGGAAAATTCAAACGCTTTAATCACTTTCAAGGAATATCCGCATATAGACACAATGGAACGAGCTAGTGAACTGTTTCGAATTTGTCTGGATACCTGTAATAACAAAGTGCTCCCGGTTACTTCCGTTTATGATACTCACATTATACAAATGTGGAGAACCCCGCTTGAACCGATGAAAAGTTTTGTTAGACACATGCAGGAGTTAGAAGGTGAAAATGAAGTGCTTTCGATTTCTTTTGTACATGGTTTCCCTTGGGGAGATGTGTCTGATCTTGGCGGAAAAATTATCGTAATTACCAATAACAGAAGTGAATACGGAAATATCTTAGCGGAGAAATTAGGGCGTCAATTGTGGGATATTCGTCGCAAATCGCAGGTTCATATTCCGGAAATGGACGAAGCTTTTGATATAGCGATGTCTGAACCTCATGGCCCGGTAGTTTTAGCTGATGTCGCAGATAATGCCGGAGGAGGTGCGCCAAGCGATTCAACTTTTTTGCTGGAAAAAGTATTGGAGAGAAAAATTAATGGATCAGCCCGTGTGCTTTCCGGTTGTTATTGGGATCCGATGGCGGTACATTTTTGTATTGAAGCCGGGATAGGAGCCACAATGGATTTGCGTGTTGGCGGAAAATGTGGTCCGTTTTCCGGAAATCCGATCGATTTACGTATCACTGTTCGGGGAATACAAACAAACGCCACACAACCTTTTGGTAATGCAATATCTAAAATTGGTGACGCAGTCTGGATTGAAGCTGATGGTATTGATCTTGTGCTTAACACTTTACGTTGCCAAGTTTTTCATCCACAGGTTTTTACAGGACTTGGAATTCAACTGGAGAATTACCACATTGTCATTGTCAAATCGACTCAACATTTTTTCGCAGGTTTTTCACCGTTGGCTAAAAAGATTATTTACGTCAAAACTCCCGGTGCCCTTTCTCCTGATTTCAGCAACATTCCATACCGAAAATTTCGGAAACCTTACTGGCCAAAAAATGAAAAACCATTTGATTAGTAGCTGAAAGTTTCAGGTAATAGTTAAAGAGAAAGAAAGGAATAGAACAGAGTAGATGTCAGGATCACGGGGCAAAATCTGCGTAACCATGGAAGTTGGATTCAGTGTGACTTGGTACTTCTTCTGGGTTTCATAAAATGGGATGTGAGTGC
>JABGPG010000230.1:2654-7188 GCA_018645085.1 Deltaproteobacteria bacterium | reverse complement strand
TTTATGAACCTCAGAGATAACAATATTAAAAGATTAGCTGATAAAACATTTGATGTACTGATCATTGGTGCAGGCATCAATGGTGCTGTTGCAGCAACTGCTCTTGCCGCGCGAGGCGCTAAAGTGGCATTGGTGGACAAGGGTGATTTTGCAGGCTTCACCAGCCAAAATTCCTCTAACTTAGTTTGGGGAGGAATCAAATACATGGAAACATACGAGTTTCCTTTGGTGCGGCAACTCTGTATGTCCCGCAACCACCTGCTACGCTCTTATCCTTCTGCCATCAAGGAAATTCGTTTTTTTACCAATCTGGATAAAGGCTTCCGCTTTTCACCATTTCTGCTCTATTGCGGTGCTTTACTGTATTGGACCATTGGCAATTTTTTTACACGCTCCCCCCGTTTTTTGACCCCACGGCAAATTAATAGCGACGAATCCGTGATCAACACAGATCACAGCATCGGAGGTTTTGAATATTCAGATGCGTTTCTCTATGACAATGACGCACGCTTTGTTTTTAATTTTATACGCTCCGCCATTAATTATAACTGCACCGCGGTCAATTACATGGAATCTTTGGGAAGCGTCCGGAATGCTCAGGGCGAATGGCAGACTCAACTCCGGAATACTATAAACGGCGAAACTTTTGAAATCCGCAGCGCAGTCATCATCAACGCGTGCGGCCCTTACGTTGATCAACAAAATCAGGTTTCAACACAGACTACGGCACACCGACATGTTTATTCCAAAGGTATTCATTTAATCGTTCCGCAAATTACAAATAATGAAAGGGTACTGACTTTTTTTGCGGATGACGGGCGTTTGTTTTTTGCCATTCCGATGGGGCAACGCACAATGGTCGGGACAACCGATACCCGTGTTTCTTCTCCGGAAACTGAGGTCACTCCGGAAGATCGACAGTTTGTGCTGGACAATATTAACAAGCGCTTGAATCTGGAAAAACCACTGACTGAAGCAGATATTATTTCGGAACGCTGCGGGGTACGTCCGTTGGTGATCAAGACCGGTGATAAAAATAATAAAAATACCGAATGGATGAAATTGTCACGAAAACACGCAGTTGATGTGGACCGTGAGAAAAAACACATTAGTATTTTTGGAGGAAAACTTACGGACTGCCTCAATGTTGGTGAAGAAATTTGCGAAGCTGTCCAAGAATTAGGAACCCATCTTCCGGATGCAAAAAGAAAATGGTACGGAGAGCCACATGAAGCCATCAAGGATGAGTATTTTCATCAAGTAAATTTAATGGGACTCGATGAGCTAACCTCCGGAGGAGCTTCGGAGGCTTTATCCACACGTCTTTGGAGACGCTATGGCGCACAGGCTATCGGTCTGTTGGAAAATATCCGCGAAGATCCGAAAATGGCCGAACCACTGATTGAAAACACAGATTACATCCGCTGTGAACTTACGCAAGCCGCCAGGCGCGAAATGATAGTAACCCTGGAAGATTTTTTGCGCCGACGTTCGAAACTTGCCTTGGTAGCAAGACACGAAGACCTCAAACAATCGCAGGGTATAAAAGACGCCTGCGAGATTTTATTCGGAGAAGACGCACCGGAACGCTGGAAGGAATATTTTGGAGAGTAGCCTATAAGAGCAATATTTTTACGATTCTTGCATTACCACTTATGCATGTACAGCAGCGGTCAACTTAGGATCGGCCAGAATTTTTTTGGAAAGGCTGTAAGATTTCCTGTTGTGGCTCGTCAAACTATGTAAGACCGTTGCATTTCGCTTTCACTTCTCAACTTATTTTAGGAGATGCAGATGAAAAGCAAAACCAAAATAATGGCATCCTGCCTAAGCCATGAAGATATCAAGTCGGCAATGGAACGGTACTTTGGTCACGGTGGTAAAATCACCAAAATCGAAAACCCTTGCCAGGAAATATTGCTCAAACAGGATATGGGCAATGAGGAAATGAACTATATCGATCCGCATGCCGCAAATCCCGCCCGTAACGGATTAGGTGAAGTCGGTAATATTCTCCAGCAAGAGGTACAAACAGTACACAAAGAAGCTTGAAGCTGAAGGAGGCTTATGAAAATCCGTATGTTGTCGATAATCTTGGCGGGAACGCTGCTCTTTTCCGTCAATCCAGGACAGGCAGAATCAGCCCAACGCAACGGATTTTCAATCGAAGATCCAATAATTCCTCTGGAAGACATCTTGAGCGGCGGACCGCCACGTGACGGGATTCCTTCTATTGATTCCCCAAAATTTATTTCTGCCTCAGAGGTAGACTGGCTATTGCCCGGTAGTCGTATTTTGGGGTTGGAAATAAACGGAGTAATACGTGCTTATCCACTGGCCATTCTCAACTGGCATGAAATTGTCAATGACACTGCCGGCGGAGTTCCGGTAGCGGTAACCTTTTGTCCTCTCTGCGGTACCGGCATGGCTTTCCGCAGGGATTTCGGCGGTACAGTCACAACCCTCGGTGTCTCCGGATTGCTTTATAACAGTGATCTCCTGCTTTATGACAGAAAGAGCGAATCACTCTGGTCTCAAGTCATGGGACAAGCTGTCAGCGGTCCCCGCAAAGGCGAAAGGCTGATTCCAGTACCGATAGAACACACCACCTGGGAAGACTGGAAAAAGCAGCATCCTCAAACAGAAGTGCTCTCAAAGGACACCGGATTCAGTCGTGCATATGGCCGTTCGCCTTATGGTGACTATGATGAAAACGGCGATATATATTTCCCCCTGTCATTCCGCAGCAGTCAGTATCATCCTAAAGAAAGAGTGATTGGCGTAGAGTTCAATGGCAAGTTTAAAGCCTATCCTTTTGCGGAATTGTCTCAAGTAAAATCTCCTCTTGAAGACACTTTTGCCGGACAAAAATTCACCCTCGACTTTAATAATGAAACACGGAACGGTATTATCCGTGATCCTCAAGGAAAAGTTCTGCACAGCGTAAACGCATTTTGGTTCGCGTGGTATACTTTTCATCCGGAAACTGAAATATTTTCTGGTAAAAATTAAGGGTTGCACCATCCGTGTATGTCCCGTAAAATGACCCTTTCATTGCTAATGATTATCTCTCTTTAAAAGGTAAACATGTCTACACTCGCTTTGAAAGACGTTAAACATGCGGTGTTTGACGCCTACGGCACCCTCTTTGATGTACACTCTGCGGCTGCACAACACCAGAAAAAGTTAGGTGATAAAGCACAGGCTGTCTCAGCATTGTGGCGTACAAAACAATTGGAATACACTTGGTTACGCAGTTTGATGCAGCGCTATGTAAATTTTGCGCAAGTGACTCGAGACGCGCTGGACTATGCTCTTGAGTCTCATGGAATAGCGGATGAAAGTTTGCGACAGGATCTGCTGAATGCATATCAGCAATTGTCATGTTATCCAGAAGTTCCGGAAACGCTACAGAAGCTGAAGCAGCAAGGACTGGGTACCGCCATCCTTTCCAACGGTACTTTTGAAATGCTCGAAGCCGGAGTACGTAACAGTGGTTTGAAAGAACTTTTGGATGGAGTATTTTCGGTTGAGACAATTAGGATCTTCAAACCGGATCCGCAGGTTTATCAACTGGCTGTCGATCAACTCGGCTGTGATCCTCAAGAGATATTATTCTTTTCCTCAAATGCCTGGGACGTTTCAGGATCTGCCACTTTTGGTTTTCAAGCCGTATGGGTCAATCGTTTTGGACAGGCTCCGGAACGCTTGCCTGGAAATCCGGTTCTTGAAATAAAATCTCTTGATGCTGTCTTAAAATATTTTTCAGCTGATTGATCTTTACAGGACTTCATTCCTTATTCCCAACTTTCATAAGTTTTAATTGAACTTGCTTAAATACTTGTTGATATATTTTCTTTATTCAATTACTTTAGAACTTGCTTAAATACTTATAAGTCAAATGCTAACTATGAAAAACAAAATATCTTTGTATGGCGGAATTGGCACAGCGGTGACAGCAGTTTGCTGTTTTACGCCAATCCTGGTAATTGCTTTAACAGGCCTCGGAACAGTAGCCGTTATCAGTTATCTGGATTATGTCCTGCTGCCTTTGCTCGCTTTTTTTGTAGTACTGACTGCTTACGGAATTTACCGTAATCAAAAGGATAAGCAGATTTGTGAAAATATTGAATCAACAAAAGCGGAGCTTTAAACATGCGTTGTGTGGGACCTACTTTGTCTGATAAAGAACTACGGGATTTACAGGATCAATATTCCTTCAATCCGGAAATTGAGGAGCGTGCGGAATTCTATAATTTAATTTCAAATCCGATACGCCTGAAAATCATTCACCTTTTGAGAGAAAAGGAAGCGGTTTGTGTCTGTGATCTGAAAGATATTTTCGGAGTAACTGCCGCTGCGGTTTCTCAGCACTTAGCTAAATTGAAGGCACACCGTATTGCAAAGTCCGTCAAGCAGGGACAGACAGTCTTTTATTCTCTGACAGAACATCCATTTCTGTCACTAATTCCTTTACAGTAAAGACCTGAGAAATAAAGGAGAGCAGCATGTTATTCGCAGATTTAAAACCGGC
>JABGPG010000230.1:0-2554 GCA_018645085.1 Deltaproteobacteria bacterium | reverse complement strand
TTTCGTGTGGCCATTCATCGTTGAATGGTTTCCCGTTTCTTAACCTAAATGAGGGAGTGAATATGCTCAAAAAATTGTTTATCCTCGGTACCGTTCTGGTCCTTGGCAGTTTCCCGCTATACGCTGGAAAATTTGGAAATCCGGATGATGTTGAATTCGCACGCACGGTATGGCAGGCGATGACAAAAGCGTCACTTGTGGGAGATAATGCTTTTGTTTCCCAACCCTATAAAGGATTTCCTCCGCACGGAATAGTGCTTGACACCGTCGAAGGTGAGTTCACGGTAGGAAATGAGAAAAATATCCTGATCATTAAACGTAATTACGGTGGTGAAAAGGAACCTGCGCAGGTGATGGAAAATCCTGCAAAATACCTCAAAGCTGTGACCATCATGTTCCGCAAACCTGCAGGCTATGATTCGGCAAATGGAGATTGGTTCTATGTGAAATACAGTCCGCAGGGTAATGTTCTCAAAAATCCAAAAGGCGTTTCACTGGCAGGACGTGTAGGTGCTCCTGGAGTGGGCGGCTGTATCGGTTGCCATATTGGAGCTCCCGGAAAGGACTTTGTCTTCCGGCATAACCGCTATCCCATGCAGTGATGCTCTTCAATTGTTAGCTTTCAATTTCCCGTATCCCCACCTCGGGAGGTTGAAAAACCGGTAATCAGGAATCCGCTACTAAAAGACCCCTGTGATTCCTGATTGCCTCTCTTTTCAGTCCAGCCAATAATTTCAACAAACGATCCACTAACAGCGTCACTTTCAGAGTGTGACGATAAAACGCGACTTAAACAGGGTCGAAGGGAAATTTAAGACGGCTTATCGGTTTCGACTCAACTCAAACTGTGATTTGCAAAGCATTATGTCAGCATGATCTTGACAATGAACTAGTCCTGTTGATGTTCAAAATTTCAGTTACTGTTGCACGTAAAATAATAAGCTTTGACTTTATTTAATAATATGCTTAAATACTTAAACTACCTAGCTGAAGTTATTTAGAAAATTTTAATTTTAAACTCAGGAATAAATTTTTCATTTGCTGAAGCAGTTTCAGGGGATGATTGCTAAGCAAAAAAATATGAGCTAAACTCATAAGGCAGTGATTTTATCGGTAAATAATTATTGAAGCTGACCTTTTCGATAGTCGTCATCTGCGAGGATACTTTAAAAGTGAATAGTTTAAGATGCTGTTTTCCCAACCATTAAAAATACGTAATTTACCCCGGCTGCTCCTGATTGTGCTCATGTTAATGGCATTGGGGGCTCTTGGCCATTTTTGGGTACAGGGTGAGTATAATGAACTAAAAGATTTTTTGAGTTGGTGGGACAGTCAATGGGACGGAGACGTACTGTTGGTAGGAAGTTTGATCTATCTGTTGCTGTTGAGCCTCCCTTTCGTACCGGGAGTTGAACTTGGTCTGTTGCTCATGTGTGTCTTTGGTCAAAAAGGAATCCTGCCGATTTACTTTGCAACTGTGGGTGGATTGATGCTGGCGTTCATGGTGGGACGACTTCTGCCGCAGGAGCGTATCAATGCCTGGATGGAACGGTTTGGTGTAGCTTTCAAGCTAGATAATGCTAAATTAGGATTCTTGCAAATTATAGAAAAGTCAGCAATCGGGCGATTCATAGGTGAAGACTCGCGAATCGGCGGTTATTTGAAAAACAGCAGTCATGTCGTCCTGGCGCTACTCTTAAATCTGCCTGGCAACTATCTTCTTGGAGGTGGAGGAGGTATAGCATTATTCTGTGGGATTACACGACAATTCCGCTGGCCGGGATTCCTGTTGACCGTTGTTATAGCTACTTCTCCGGTTCCTTTACTGGTCTGGTTTGGATTTATCCAGCTTGAAGTCTTTTTGCAACTCCAAACTTCAACACCTTAAAAAGAGCTGATATGACCGAAAACACACAGACTTTAGAGAGTAAAATTAATACTCTGACCTCAGTTCTCACCTGCCCGCATTGCGGACAAGCTTCGGAAGAAATTATCCCTCCTGATATGTGAATCCGTCTGCACAACTGCAAGTTCTGCGGTAAAGATATTACAGCAAAACCCGGTGACTGTTGCGTGTTTTGTTCTTATGGTTCAATAAAATGCACTGGCGAACAAAGCGGGTTGAGTTTTTGAACGTGCAGCTAAGTAAATAGTGTCTGTAATTACTGTCCTGTTAAATTTGTAATATTATCCACATGATGCGTAAGTCAAAAGATAAAATTGCCTATTTATTACTATCACCAGCATTACTGGTGATGTTGATTAGTGGGGTAATTCCAATGTCCATGATTCTTTATTATTCAGTTCATGATTCTTTTTATGGAAATAATTTTATCTGGGTAGGCATGAGTTGGTTTCAACAAGTATTAAGTTCTGCGGAATTTTATGGAGCTTTTTTTCGGAGTATAGGATTCTCAGCTCTAATTATATCTATAGAAATCCCATTGGGAATTTATATTGCTCTTCGACTTCCACAAAAAGGATTTTTGTCAAATTTATATATTGTGTTAATTTCTTTACCACTACTGATACCATCTATTGTAGTAGGACACAT
>JABGPG010000227.1 GCA_018645085.1 Deltaproteobacteria bacterium | reverse complement strand
AAAGCAATACAGACGTGCTTTGATGAGCGAATGTTCTCAGTTATTGGGCAGGATTGACAGTGGATGTATCTTCATTTTTCTCAATGCGGAAAACTGAGGTCATGGACTGAAGATCTTCTTCAGCCAGATGACAAACAATTTCATGTCCTGAAGAAAGT
Source organism: Deltaproteobacteria bacterium (assembly GCA_018645085.1). Lineage (GTDB taxonomy): Bacteria > SAR324 > SAR324 > SAR324 > NAC60-12 > Arctic96AD-7. The sequence continues at coordinate 7,059 of JABGPG010000227.1, read as the reverse complement.
TTTTTTAAAGGAGGAGTTTCCAGTTCGCAGAGTCCGTCTATTTTACGGTGGCAACGTGTATGGAAAGAACATCCTGAAGGTGGATTGAGGGCACTCGGTATTTCACCTTCCAGAATGATGTGTCTTTTCTCGATGTCCGGATCAGCAATTGGAACGGCTGAAAGCAATGCCTCAGTATAAGGGTGATAGGGCGGTGAAAAAACTTCGTCCGCGCTTCCCTGCTCAACAATTTTTCCGAGATACATGACGATTACTTGATCCGCCAGATAGCGTACCATGCTGAGGTCGTGACTGATAAACAGCAGTGTTGTCTGCTCTTCGCGTTGAATGTCGGTTAAGAGTTCCGTAATCGCCGCCTGTACAGAAACATCCAACGCAGAAACAGGTTCATCGGCAACCACTAGAGACGGCTTGCCTGCAAATGCGCGTGCGATTCCAACTCTTTGTTTTTGTCCTCCGGAAAGTTGACGCGGCACTCGTCGTTCAAATTCACGAGGGAGATTAACCATATCTAGCAGCTCAAACATTTTTTCACGGCGATTTTCCGGAGTTTTACCGATATTAAATTTTTCAAGTGCACGGATAATTTGCTTACCGATAGTATGGCTCGGATTAAGAGTATCAAACGGATTTTGGAAGATGATCTGCAGGTGTCCGACGGTTTTGACTGTACGATCCTCAACAGGTGTATGAGCGAGGTTCACACCTTCAAAATCAGCGTCACCTTCTGAAGCCTGTTCAAGTCCTAACAGAACTTTTGCCAGTGTCGATTTTCCGCAACCTGATTCTCCAACAATGGCGATTATTTGGCCTTTTTTTGCTTCGAAGTTAATTTTTTCGTTGGCTTTCACTGTTCCTGAATTTTTATTTGAAAACCAGGAATTTGCTGAAACAGAGTAACGTTTACTGAGGTTGTTTACAGACAAGATTGTCTCACCCATTTCAATTTTTTCCACATGCTCTGCTGCATTCGGAACTGCGTTCCAGTCGATTTTTTCAACCCGCAGACAACGGCTGTAATGTCCACTATCATTAACAGAGACCATCGGAACATCCTCAGAATCACAGAGTCCCGACTCAAAATGAGAACAACGGGGACCGAAGTTGCAGCCGGAAGGACGTTCATGCGGTAGCGGCAGTTGTCCAGGAATTGAAATCAGTGGACGTGCTGTTTTGTCTGTTCCGGGAAGTGGAATGGATCGGAGCAAGCCTTGAGTGTAAGGGTGACGCATTTTCCGGAATACATCTTTGATAGGACCGTTTTCAACAGTTTCGCCGGAATACATGACGGTGATACGGTCACAGGTTTCCAAAATCAAGCCGAGATTATGTGAAACGAAAAGCATTGAAGTGCCAAATTCTTGGCCAAGATCACGTACGAGTTCGATGATGCCAGCTTCAACCGTTACGTCCAGTGCTGTTGTCGGTTCATCCAGCAGAAGCAAAGCCGGTCTTGACAACAAGGCCATGGCAATCACGATGCGCTGCTGCTGGCCTCCGGAAATTTGGTGCGGGTAGGAACTGAAAATGCGTTCAGGGTCAGACAGCCGAACTGCCTCTAACATTTCCAGCGAATTCTTTTTGGCTTTAGCTTTACTGATGAATTCATGTGAAAGAGGGACTTCCATCAGTTGCTGACCGACACGCATGGCAGGATTCAGCGAAGCCATAGGTTCCTGGTAGATCATCGAAATCTGTGATCCTCGGAGTTCACGCAACTCCGCAGATGAAATTTCTGTCATTTCACGTCCACGAAAACGTATGCTGCCGGCAGTTATTTTTCCATTTACTCCCAGATAACGCATAATAGCAAGTGCTACTGTGGACTTTCCGCATCCGGATTCACCCACTAGACCCATTGCTTCTCCGGCATGTACTGTCATCGAAAAATCCATGACTGCAGGAATTTCTCCGTGACGTGTGAAGAATGAGACCGAGAGATTATCGATTTCCAGAATAGGTTCAGACATGATTTAGTTCAGATTTCAGGTTTTTAGCCACAGCTTATCGTGGCTGAAAACTGCTAAAAATATTTTATTTAACGGATCATTCACAAAGATAATTATCCGCACATTTACGTGAAAACCAGCAGCTGAAAGTATTAGTCTTTCAACGATTCTTCACGCAGTCCGTCTGCCAGCAAATTTAGTCCGAGAACAAAACTGGCAAGTGCGATGGTTTGCGGCAGAACAATTGTAGGTGCCAGACGGATTAATCCGCGGGTTTGATTAATCATCGAACCCCAATCCGGACTTTCCGGTGCTAAGCCCAAGCCGAAAAAACCGAGTGTGCCCAACAGTATCGTGGTGTAGCCGATACGCAGGCAGGCGTCCACAATCAGAGGACCTCTGGCGTTAGGCAAAATTTCCCAGAGCATAATGTACCACTGAGTTTCACCACGCGTTTGTGCAGCAGCAACATAGTCACGTGTTTTAATATCCATAGTCAATCCACGTACGATTCTGAAAACTCCGGGAGAACTGGCAAAAACAACTGCGGCGAAGATATTTAATTCATTTGGATCCATCGAAATCCAACCCAGCGGATCAGCATTAAAGACAACACCCGAATAAAGCCATGCTCCAAGGATAAGAATTATCACAATCCATGGATACATTAATCCGGGACGTTCGGAATAACGGCTCCGTACTACCGTCAATGCAAAAATGATTGGAAAGATAAAAAAGACACTGGCCATTACATTTGGCAGAATTGTTTCACGGATTCCCGGTGTTACCAGCAGATAAAAAAGTACAATCACCGGAAATGACAAAATCATGTTTGCAATGAAAGAGAGTATAGAATCCGTTCGGCCACCTTTATAACCCGCAGGCAGTCCAAGTGTGATACCGACAATGAAGGCAACCAGTGTAGCAGAAGGAGCAATTAACAGGACAAACCGGCTGCCGTGTACCATCCGGCTGAAGAGATCCCGGCCAAGATTGTCAGTGCCGAAAAACATCGGTATCATACTTTCGGCTTCTATAATTCCAGGGGGTTTACGACGATAGCGGTAAAATTGTTCGAGCGGATCAAAGGTTGCTACCAGATCTGCAAAAACTGCGGAATAGAACCAGAAAAAAACGATCAATAATCCTGTTATTCCAACTCTACTGTCCAGTAAATGCCCGAATACACCAAGCTGTTTACGCTTAGAACGCATCAGCAGATAACTGCCTGCCATTGACAGCCATACCGGCCAAAAGCGGAGCGCCACTCCTGCCCACATTTCCCACAAATTAAGTGTTTCCATCATAATCAGGGCTCCACACGGATACGGGGATTAAGGTAGGCATAACCAACGTCAGAGATCAGTTGTGTGCCGATGACCACAACTACAGAAACCAGCGAACAGGCGAGCAGTAAATTTATATCATTATTTTCTGCTGCTTCTACCAAGACCCAGCCGAAGCCTTTGTAATTGAATATTTTTTCTACGATCACAACTCCTGTGAGCAGCCACGGAAATTGCAGCAAAATAACGGTGAAAGGTGCAATCAACGCGTTACGTAAAGCATGTTTGAGAACAACCGTTCTGAAAGGAAGTCCTTTGAGGTGTGCTGTGCGAATATATTGTGAAGTCATGACCTCGCTCATTGAAGCACGAGTCATCCGAGCAATGTAACCCATTCCGTAAATTGACATGGTCAACACGGGTAGTGTAAAATTTTCAAAAGTAATGTTATTTACATTAGCAACTCCTTTGAACCAACCAAGCAGTGAGGCAAAGATGACAGTAAAAAGAATACCGCTGACATATTCAGGTGTTGCGGTAGTGGTAACAGAGACTATGGAGAGAATGCGGTCCACCACAGAACCCTCCTTCATTCCGCTTAAAATGCCAATCAACAGTGCTGAGGGAACCATTGTCATCAACACCCAGAATGCGAGTATGCCTGTATAGCCTAAACGCTTGGGCAGGGCTTCATTGACCGGCATACGGAAACGCGTTGAATAGCCAAGATCTCCACTGATGACTCCAGTCAGCCATTCACCATATCGTACAACAAAGGGGCGGCGGTAGCCGTTTTTATCAAGCCAGCTGTCCACTGCCTCCTGCCCCATACGGTTGTTGTTTTGTTCAAGTGCCAGTTTACGCAGGTTCGGCTCCAGATTGACCAACGTAAATACTACCAGCGACAACGCCAACATGGTCAGCATCATGATCAGGGTACGTTTGATTATAAAACCAAGCATGAACAGTTCGGATCAGCAAAAAAGGAAAGAGCGTATAATTACGCATGCCGGACAGGTTGGGAGACCGACCTTTGTTTCAAAGAAGAAGGGCGGACATTACTGCCCGCCGACATCAATTGGTTCTCAACTTCTCAGTCGAGCCAAACTTCTTCGTATTGATGCTCGAAGGTCTGATGCATGCGCAGTCCATGAACACCAGCAACAGAGTGATTGAAAAGCGAACGCCAATAAGGTTGGATGAGGATTCCGGAATCCTGCAGAATCTGCTCAATATCCTTCATCAACTCACGACGTTTTTCAATATCTGCGACACCCAGTGCAGCATCGAGTTTTTTGTCAAATTCTGCATTGGAGAAAGCGGTCTCGTTCCATTTTCCGATTGCGGAAGAATGATAAGCCAGCTTTAAAACCTGAACACCGAGCGGCCGCATATTCCAGTTGGTGGTGGAGAACTGGTATTGAACCCAGTTGTTCCAGAACGATGACCCTGGAATGACAGTACGTTTAACTTTGATTCCGGCCTTGCGGAGTTGACCTGCAATGGCATCGGTGGTGTTCCGCCGCCAATCGTCGTCAATCGAAATCAATTCAAATTCGCGGTCTGCAACGCCTGCTTCTTTGAGCAGCGCCTGCGCCTTTTCCGCATTACGTTTGACAGCCGAAAGTTTGTAGTATTCCGGATGCATTGGACCTACATGATGATTTTCCGCAGGTTTGCCTAATCCGTTATAACCCAACTCCAGCACAACTGAATTGTCCACTGCCAGCTGAAATGCGTTACGCACCTTCTGGTTGTTATAAGGGAAGGCACTGACATTCATCCGTGCTACCACAGTTGCCGCAGTCACCACTTCGTTTTTGTTAAGACCAAAAGCATCCAAAATTTCCACATTATCACCGGTGGTTCCGTAATTGGCGTGAATTTCACCCGATTCAAAAGCCGCTATTTCTGCTGCCGGATCAGTTCCGTAATCGGTGTATTCGATACCGTCCAGATAGACTTCACCGCCCCACCAGCCGGATTTGCGTCGACTGAGTTTCGCGCCTACTCCAACCTCGAAAGATTTCAGTTCAAATGGTCCTGTGCCGATTGGTGCTTTCTTGAGGTCCCCGCCATCTTTTTCAAAATCGCGATGGACAATTAAACCTGGATAGTCTGCAATTCCCGGAATTATGCTGATGTCAGGTTGTTTTAAATTCAGTTGAACAGTAAAGTTGTTAACCTTCACAATGGCTCCGGAGCGGGCTTTTTTGGTTGCGGAATCCACTAGCGCTTCCATACGGCTCGCCATTGAGTTTCCTTCAACTGTGCCATCGCACCAGCGATTTAAGTTGAAGACCACATCATCCGCGTCGAAGGTGTCACCGTTGTTCCAGGTAGCTCCTTTGCGTACATGCAGAGTGTATTGAGTCGCATCTCCGTTGACGTCCCAACTTTCCAGCAACATACCTTTGAAAGTGAAATCCGGAGTGTAGCGTACCAATGGTTCACAAAACTGACGGGTCACATTACCCATTTCCGACCAGTCATAAATGCGTGGATCTTTAATGTCTTTGATATTCATCGACACTTTAAATACTCCACCTTTTTTACCAGCGGCTTTTGCGGTTTTTGGGAAAGGCAGTCCAAGCAGTCCATACGCTGCAGTCGCGCTGAATCCTAATGCACTTGCAGTTGCGAGAAATTCGCGTCGGCTGACTTCACTTTCGTTAGCTGTTCCAACAAGCTGTTGGACTAAACGGCGAACAGGGGTATTTATTTCTGGGTTATCAGACTTTTTCATAATCCTCCAAGTAATTTTATACAATATGTCGCAAGTGCGACGATGAGCGACGGAAATACCGCCAGCACAGAACACTATAACTAGCTAACAAGTATGTCAAGGGATAATCATTATTTTTACTCATAAATGTGAATAGGTCAATTAATCGATCTGAAAATAATCATTTTCAGCTGAACTTTTAAATTATAAATCTTCAATCGACTCTTTTTCCATTTTCAAAAAGGAATTATAAGAATTATCCTCAAGAACCTCTACATTTTCCAAAAACAATTGTTCACACACCGATTTTAGTACAGGATCGTTGCAGGCAAATTGCAAAGCCTTCCGGAAAAGTTCGAGCTTTGCCGGTGAGGTATCCCGCTCAGTCACAAACGCTGGTGCGGGGGCCGGAGGTGACAACTCTAAGATACGGCAAGCTTGCAAATTTTCCGGTGCGTATCTTTCCAGCATGCTCCAGGTTAAACAGTCAATTGTGGCCACATCAGCCTGCTTTTGCGAAATCCGCAATAAACTTTCACGATGACCGCCGCTTATTAAGACTTCCCGGAAAAATGCTTTGTTAAGTTTTTCTTCTGCATGAGCCACTCCAGTCAACTGAGTTACCATAAAGCGCAAAATGTTGAATCCGGAATGCGAATTTTTTGAATTAATTACTGCTCGGCTACCCTCTGCTTGCGCAAGTGTTTCCCATTCGCATTGCTGATGCACGACAATCGCGCTTCTGTATTCTGCTCCTGAAAAAAAAGGGGTTTTGTAAACAGGTGTAGCTATAACCTGAAAACGTCCGGAAAATTCATGCGTTAACGGATAACCGCAAATTTGTGCGAAAAAAACTGTTTCCGCGTAACAGTTGTCAGCGCGAAATAAAGCATCCGGCACCTTGAAAGACATACTGTCAGGTTCGCTGTTCAAACCGAATTTGCGGAATGAATCAGCGAGACCTTTCCATAAAGCATCGGTTTGAATCCGGGCTTCCGGAAGGTCATAGAGTGGAAGTGTGGCGATTGGAGAATTCATTTTCAGTGAATCGAAATTCCGGGATTCTCCTTCCGTTTTGCGACAAATGCTTCCAGTTCCT
>JABGPG010000226.1 GCA_018645085.1 Deltaproteobacteria bacterium | reverse complement strand
CAACAATCGGCATTTCCAAGACAACTCCGGTTGAAGTCATGGAACAGTTTTATCCGGTACTGTTTGAAGAATATTCTTTGCACGAAGGTTCCGGAGGCGCGGGAAAACAACGTGGTGGATTTGGCGTAAATTATAAAATAAAACTCCGTAGAGGTACCGCGAAAGTTTCGATGGTGATGGATCACGGACGTTTCGGACCCCAGGGTGTTTTAGGCGGAAGTGACGGTGGAGTGAATCGGGTGCATGTCGAAAGAGACGCCGAAACTTACATCCCGCCGCATCTTTCAAAAGATCAAAATATCCTCGTTGAGGTTGGAAATACGATTCATGTTTCAACTCCGGGCGGCGGTGGTTACGAAGATCCATTTCTCCGTAATCCGGAGCTTGTTCTGCATGATCTCAAAAGAGGATACTACTCCGAAAAACAGGCGCAGGAACTCTTCGGGGTTGTACTGAACTCGCTCGAGGAAGTTGATTCAAAGGCTACCGAAAAACTCAGGGAAGCGCAATAAATTGTCATTTCGACCGTATTGAGAAATCTTGATTATCAGTATAGCTGCTTAGCAAAGATTTCTCGCTTCGCTGGAAATGACACGGTTTTAGGACTTTATACAGTTTTTCAGGCTTATAAAATAAAAACAGTATTTAAGTCCCTTTTTCCAGCTTTTTCTTGACTGGGGACATTTTGCCCTATAACATTCTAAACTGTGTTCAATTGGTTTTTTAAACCTTTATCGGCATTTCTGAAGCAAATGTCGTTTTATTTAATTTAACAATGGAGTAATAATGTTTAAGTTTTTCAGTTCAACAATCGTCTTACTAATGGGCTTGAGTCTCAGTGGAATTATCGCTGTCAATGCAGAAACAAGGGTAACCTACAAATCAGCCAAATCGACATCTTCGTACTACCAGATGGCTGTGCAAATTGCCGAAAATATGAAAAAAGGTTCCGGTGGGGATATCATCGTGACTGTTGAAGAAAGTCAGGGTTCTGTTCAAAACGTGATGGAAGCAGCAGTACGAAATAATAATTATGTTTTTACAACTCCTCCTGTGCTGGTGAAGCTTGCACAGGCCGGAAAAGTCATGTTCAAGGGTAAATCCAATCCTAAGTTCAACGAGATAAGAGCGTTGTTTCCTATTCCTTCGCTGACTATGCATTTCGTAATGAGCAAAGACAGCGGTGTTTCAAAATTTTCTGACCTTAAAGGAAAGACAATTCTGCTTGGTAAAGGTTCTTTTGGCGCAAAGGAAGGCGCAAAATATTTGAAACTCTTCGGCTTGAAAGACAAGGTCAAACTGGCCAATGTTGAACTCAATAATGCTGTGCCTGCAATCAAAAACAGACAGATTGACGGATTTGTTACAGCAGGTTCATATCCGGCTCCTAATGTGCTTGAAGCTGCAGCCGGAGTAGGAGTCAGCTTAATTTCCCTATCAGATGCGCAGGTTAAAAAGACCAAACGCACCCGTCTGGTTATTCCTGCAGGAACATATCCCGGAATTAATCAGGATACTGTTACTACTTCATTGCCGGTGATTGCCTATACAATTACCAGCATGAATGATGAAACTGCATACCAGCTTACAAAAACATACTGGGAACAGATCTCCAGTATGGGCAAAGCATTTCCATGGTGGAACGGAGTATCAGCTAAAATGCTGACAAACGTTTATGGTAAAATACATGCAGGAGCGCTGCGTTATTATGACGAAGCAGGAATCACCGTTCCTGCTGCAAACCGCTAATAAATAAAGAAGAGGATCGGAATCGTTTAGTGCGAATTAATCAGCCATTTTACTGGACGGTTCTGGGCGGGGTCAGCATTGTTTTTCACATTTGGCTGATCTTTTCTGGATTGATTCCGAATCTGGTGAGTCGTCCGCTTCACATGGCATTGGCACTGCCGTGGTGTTTGATGTATGGCAGGCACGGCAGTTCATTAAAGTTTGGAACTTTGCTGACAGCTGCAGGCATCTTTTGTTGTGCCTACATCGTGTTCAATCAGGAACTCCTTTCTGAGCAATACGGTTACATATCAAGTATGTGGCAAACCGGTGTTGCCATCCTTCTGCTGACAATTGTACTGGAAATGGCCCGCCGCTCAATTGGCTGGCCGCTTCCATGCGTTGCCTTGATAGCACTCTGCTATGGTTTATTTGGGCAATATATTCCGGGTGAATTCGGACATCCGGGACTTCCTCTCAATAGTTTTCTTGGCACAATGACCATTGCTGAAGGCGGTATCTGGGGCAAGTTAACAGGTGTTTCGGTTAATGTCGTTGCGATCTTTGTGATTTTTGGAGCAGTCCTAAATGCAGGAGAAGCCGGTCAGGGATTTATGAATCTCGCTACCGCAGCTGCCGGTCATCTCAAAGCAGGAGTGGCTAAAGTATCAGTACTCTCTTCCGCACTTTTTGGTTCCATTTCAGGTTCTGCATCCGCAAACGTTGCTTCGACCGGATCCTTCACACTTCCGGCAATGATACGTCAGGGATATCCACGTGATTTTGCTGCGGCAGTAGAGGCAGTGGCATCGTCAGGCGGCCAGATCATGCCGCCGCTGATGGGTGCGGGAGCCTTCGTTATGGTTGAGTTGACAGGTATCCCCTACACTGAAATTATGAGCGCTTCGGTGCTTCCAGCGCTACTATTTTTCTTCACAGTCTGGATTGGAATCAATGCTTTTTCAAGCAGGATGGAACTGAAAGCAGTTGATGAAGTAGACCGTCCTTCCGCAAAGACAGTCTGGATCACAGCCATGTTTTTTTTCGTCCCTTTTCTTATTTTGCTCGAACGAATGTTTCTGGGGAGATACACTCCACAATTTGCTGCCTGTGTTGCTATCCTTGCCGCATCATTGTTGCTGATTCTGAATGCCAAAATGGAAATTTCGCTTAAGCGGGCACTTCAGCGACTGCAGGCAGTTTGTCTTAACTCCGGACGGCAGATTGCGATGATTGCGTCGATTATCATTTGTGCGGGAATTATTATCGGTGTACTTGGACAAACAGGACTCGGCGTTAAAATTTCGTCAACCGTGATTTCTGCATCCGGAGGAATGCTTTGGCCGGCGCTTTTGTTGACTGCGTTTGCCTGTTTGTTGTTGGGAATGGAAGTTCCGACCACGGCAGCATATCTGATTTGTGTTTCTGTCGCAGGTCCGGCACTGCAGTCACTGGGATTACCTTTGCTGATCACGCACCTCTTTGTCTTCTGGTACGCTTTGCTCTCCACAATTACACCACCTGTCTGCGGCACAGTCTTCATTGCCGCAGGAATGGTGGAAGAAAAGAATTGGTTGAAAGTTGCCGGAAAATCGATGGCTCTGGGAGTGGGACTTTATTTAGTCCCTTTGGGAATGGTGGCAAATCCTGCCTTGATTGAATTGTCCACAAATCCGCTGGCCGCGATTATGGTGTTCCTGAAAATAGCCTTAAGCCTTGCGCTTATTTCCTACGGAATCATTGCAGCCCGTACTTTCATTTTCCGGCTGGGCTTGATCATTGGTGGAGCGGTAATTTTATTCATTTGAGAAAATCTTTTCTGTCTTAGCGTAAACCATCCATTGCGGAGATTTGCTCTGCTTCCAATCCGCCGACACGTGCGTGAGTTCGTCCTCCGGTTGTCATGACCAGTCCAAAAACAATTTCATTTGCTCTTGGTGCGTCCTGAACATAAACTTCCATTGCGTCGAAATGACTGCGTACATAGGATGCGTTTATATGTCCGATTGGAATGTCCAAACAGCAGCCGATACCGCCGACTTTCTTTGCAGAAGGTACAATGGACAGAGCGCCACCCAGAGCTTCCCGCATGGCGTATCCTCCTGGAACGTGCCAGAGCGCGCCGTGTTCCAGTTCTCCTGCTTCGCCGACAATTGAACCTTTGCCGTAGCTTTGAATTTTATCGACCCCACCGAGTAATTCGATGAGTTGGTTTGCCGCGTCCAGTCCAACTGGTTTCAGAGCTTCCATCATCGGAGTTATGTCTTCAACATAACTTCCGGCATACGGATTTTCCAGCACAATCAGTACCGCACCCTTTTTGATTGGTTCCGTGTGAGCTGGACCTCCTTCATGAAAAATATTTTCGACGTGTGTTACAATTTTACGAACTTTTATTAAATCATTCATGGAATATTTCCTCCGTGGTCTTTGTGTTAAGTTAATTGTTGATTATCGCTCTTTCAATCTTATCATCATTTTCAATAACAAGAGTCTGTTTTTGCAGTGAAAGATAAGCGGCAGTTATTTTCCCGTCTTTGATGAATTTTCTTGCGGATTTTGCACCCTGTTCCAACGCAATGTAAATCTTATCCTCCGCTAAGTCCGGGACTACTACTGTGACCGGAATCATTCCTAAATCACTGTCGTCTTTTACTTCGGAAGCCGGACGTTTCTCAATACCCGGAAAATCCACAATTACCTCATTTGCGATCAGTGTGGCGGCCACATCCGCGACTGCCGCGGACTTGGCCAAAACCGTGACAGCATCCGCAATTCCTAAACTAAGAGAACGTCCACGCCATCCGGAAGTCGCAATTCCCCGTACCTGACTTTCGTGTGCTAAACTAACTTTCGCGTTCAGTTCCGGAATTTGCGGATTATCGACAACTCCGATTGAAAATGACTCTCCTTCATTTAACCAGAAGGCAATGTCACCTCCGTTATTGACATATATTTTACGGAGATGGTCAATACAAGAATCTGGTTTTTTTGCCTCAACCAGCATTGTTTCAAGCATCTCATCCGCAACCGCTCCCGCCACTGCGGCCATCGGCGTGACAAAAACTTCGGAATCAGCTACCGCACCGAACATTTTTTGCGCAATACTTCCTTTTGGCCCCGATTGGTCTGCGTTCCAAGGTAGCTTCAGCAAGTCCATTTCCGCAACAAGTTCCTCGAGGACTGTATCGAATCTTTTTTCCGCAACGGAATATAAACGTTTTCGGATCTGTTCTGACGCTTCAACATGAAGAATAAGGTCTATTGGCCCATGCTGTAAATGGAATCGATCATCTGTCATAAGATCTCTCTCTTCGTTCGAGATGACAAATAGTTAGTTTAGGGAACCTCTAAAAACTCGTTTTACTGGTTCTTATAAAATAAGTTAACCTTAGGCAATCCGCCGGTTGAGCGGAGTCGAAACCAGATGCAAGTCCGAAAAACCCCCTTCGACTACGCTCAGGGAACGGTTTTTAGAGGTGTCCTTTAGAAATTTTACGACGCCATCATATTTGCTGCATTCGTAATGTAGTTGTCATTCCCGCGAAAGCGGGAATCCAGGAACTTGTAAGGTAATAGCCTTAAGCACTTGCGTGTAATAATTTCGGGGAGAGAGGTTTGACAATTCGCCAGGCATTGGAGGCATGTTCTGCTTGCCAAAGATCATATGTCTTCTGTAAATTTAACCAAAGCTCAGGTGAGGTATCCAATGCACTGGAGAGACGTAATGCCATTTCCGGCGTAATGACGCCTCGCTCATTGGTTATCTTGGAAACGGTCTTTCTGGAAACACCAAGAATTGCGGCCATTTCTGTAATGCTGATTGCAAGTGGCAGCAAATAATCTTCCTTAATTATTTTTCCAGGATGGGTTGGTTTCCGTTTCATATTTCTCATGTCAAACTCTTTCTTCAATGGTAATCATCATAATCTACAACGGAAGCATCTCCGTTAACAAACTGGAAAAACACTCTCCAATTTCCGGAAACTTTCACGGAATATTGCACTTTATTATCTCCGGATAATTTATGAAGCGCAGAGCCTGGATAGTTCATGTCACGAATTTCCTTAGTCGCATTCAGACGATCCAGAATAAGTTCCAGGCGTTTAACGTGTTCAGCTTTGATCCCTTTTTTACTACCTGAATAAAAAAATTCTTCCAGACCTCTATGTTTGAAAGATTGTATCATAACCCAAGTGTAACCGAAGCGGTTCCACTTGTCAACTTCGAAGTACCGCTCTTACTTCTTCCAGCTTGTTTCGACCGACCGGTATAGGCTTTGCTATGTGCTGCAAAATAAGGCAATAGTCTCTGCCATCACGCTCAATCCTTTCAATTAAATCGGCTGCCACCATGTATGATTTGTGGACTTTAAGCAGATTATTAGCAATGCCCTCAGCTAATTCTTTAAATGATTGTCGGACAATCTCTTCACTAATTCCTTCAGAAGTTAGCCTGTAGATCGTTTTATATTGTTGTGTTGAATCTATCATCACAATCCTGGGTTCAACTGGAGCAGAATCCAGCACGGTCTGCTTTTCATTAAGTACAGGACTTTCGGTTGTTGAGACAATCGCCGTATTTTCGAAATCCTGCCTGCTCCTCATATACAAGACAACTTCCAGGAGAGTCAGAAGAATAGAGACCACAAACCAGGAAGGCAGGAGCTGAAGCATATCCTGTAAATGCAGGAACCAATCTTTCCACCAGCTGAAGATATCATCCGGCTGCATAAAACGCCGCGCCGCCAGGATAGCTAGTAAATTGATGATGAAACTGCCTTTGATAGTGTTTGCAAATTTCAGCCGCGGCCGGAGAAAATAATGGAGCAGGAAGTAGAGTAGTTGAAAAGGGAAAAGGACTCTGAATAAGTCCAGAAAGTAGAGCGTCAGGTTGTCGTCAGCTATTTTGTCCCACCTCAAGGTAGTATGAATCAGAATGAGAGTTACTGAAGGTGTCAGTCCCCAAAGGTAGCCAAAGTGAAACAAACCTGTTTTTGGAAGATTAAAATTCAATGGACCTTCGCTCACGTTTTTTTAGAAAAGTTAAAGCCATGCCGCCAGGACGGTTAATTTATGCAACGGACGTTTCGTTGAGGATTCGAGACTGCTTGTTACATAAAGATGACATATTATTACATGGCTGTTGCTAAATTTCAATTTCGGTATAAACTTCGAATGAGTTTTTTGCGAACAATTATTGCCGGTTTGCTAAATCGGCAATTTTTCTTGAGCAATCATAGTGGGGGCTTGGGCAGGGTGCGGACATACGGATATGTGAAAACGGTTCTGCCTGTATGAAGATAAAACATTTTCTAGGAAGGAAAATCTATAAACTACAGACCAGTTAAATTTATAATTTATTTTAACCTTTAATCTAATATCATTTATGAAAAAAATAATACTCATCTCAGCGTTAATGTGGATGATACCATTAACGGTGTTTGCGTTTACTTGCAATAGTGTGAGTGACAACAATAGCGCCATTTCCGGACCTTCTCATCTGGATAATGGCACAATCGATAACTGCGTAGATGCAGATAAGGCCGCATGGGCCATCAGTAAGGTTTATCTCTATAC
>JABGPG010000239.1:2902-7344 GCA_018645085.1 Deltaproteobacteria bacterium | reverse complement strand
GGATTTTCCAGATTTTCTCTTACACGTACGAGGAAACTCACTGATTGCTGACCATCGACGATCCGATGATCGTAGGACAAAGCTAAATACATTACGGGACGGATCACAACTTTTCCGTTGACTGCCATTGGTCGTTCAACAATATTGTGCATTCCCAGAATTGCACTTTGCGGTGGATTCAAAATAGGCGTTGAAAGCATCGAACCGAAAACTCCACCGTTTGTGATGGAAAAGGTGCCGCCTTCCATTTCGTCAATGCTGAGTTTGTTGTCACGGGCGCGTTTAGCAAGTCTGCCGATTTCAGTTTCAATTTGCGGCAGAGTCAGTGATTCCGCATTCCTGACAACCGGAACCATCAAGCCCTTGGGCGCACTAACAGCGATGCCCATGTCTACATAATCGTGAAAAACTATTTCGTCACCATCAAGCTGTGCGTTGACTGCCGGAAAGTCTTTTAATGCTTCCGTACAGGCTTTTGTGAAGAGTCCCATGAAACCAAGTTTTACTTTGTATTTTTCCAGAAACACGTCTTTGCTCTGACTGCGTAAATCAAAAATGGCCTGCATATCAACTTCATTAAAAGTCGTCAACATCGCAGTTTCGTTTTTTACTGCTACCAGACGTTCCGCGAGTTTTCTACGTAAACGTGACAAACGTTCCCTTTTTTTATTTCTGGAACCGGAAACTTCAGGTGCCTCCGCCTGTTGTGCTGATTCCGCGGCAACAACCGCTGCCGGAACTTGTCGCCCGTGCTGTTGCACATCCTCTTTAGTAATACGTCCGCCCGGACCTCCTCCGGAAACATTGGCGATTCCCTGTTCTGCCATCATTTTTCGTGCAGCGGGTGAAGGATGCCCTGCTGCATAAGAATCCGTGGTTGAAACTGACTGTTCCGGAGAATCTGCGGTTTCGGAAGTTACTGAGGATATTTCAGCCGAAGAGGTTTCCGGTTGTGCTGCTTCTGTATCAATCGAACAGGCTACATCACCAATCCCCGCTGTTTCGCCTTCCTGCAGAATAATTTTCAGTGCACCGGCACTTTCCGCAATCAAAGGCAAAGTTGCTTTATCTGTTTCAATTTCACATATCGTTTCATCAAGCTGAACATAATCACCATCCGCCTTGAGCCAACTGCCAATTTCAACTTCTGTGATCGATTCTCCGGGACTCGGAATTTTAATTTCCACAATAGACATGAAAGGCACCTTTAAATGGGTTAGTTAGATTATGAGATATTCGAAAAAAATTTACAAAAACAAATCATTGCGAGCGTAACGAGAAAGCTATTTTATTATTCTTCAAAAGCCCTGTGCACCAGATTTTCCTGCTGAACTGCATGAACTTGCGGAAAGCCGACTGCAGGTGAACTGTCAGCGTCACGTGCAACCAGTTCAAGACTTTTTCCGGTTTTTGAAAATGTGCGTAACACAAAACCCCACGCTCCCATATTTTCCGGTTCTTCCTGAACCCAGCACCATTGCCCGGCATTTGGATAACGTTTTAGTAGCGCCAGCAGTTGTTTTTCCGGAAAAGGATAAAGCTGTTCCAGCCTTACAATTGCAATGTCCTTAATATCCTTTGTCTGCTGTCTTTCAAGTAAGTCATAATATACTTTACCGCTGCAAAACAAAACCTTACGCACAGCTTTTGCTTCCACGAAATCATCATCAATTACTTCAAGAAAACGGGTTCCTTCCAGAAAATCAGCCAGCGGACTCACACACTTGGGATGACGCAGCAAGCTTTTTGGGGTAAAAATAATCAGAGGTTTACGAAACGGAAATGCCATTTGACGCAGCATAATATGAAAGATATTCGCAGGAGTAGTGCAGTTGATAACCTGCATATTGTTACCAGCGCAAAGTGTAAGAAAACGTTCGATACGCGCAGATGAATGTTCCGGACCCTGACCTTCATGTCCGTGCGGAAGCAAAAGCACCACGCCGTTCATCCTGTGCCATTTTGTTTCAGAGGAGGCAATAAACTGATCGATTATTATTTGCGCGCCGTTGGCGAAATCCCCAAACTGGGCTTCCCAAATTGTTAAGCTGGTAGGAGCCGCATAAGCATATCCGTATTCAAATCCTAGAACTCCATATTCTGAAAGAAACGAGTTGTATACTTCAAAAGGCGCCTGTTCCGCGGAAAGGTGATTCAAAGGTACGTGTTTGGTGTTGTCCTCCGCAGTGATAATCGCATGCCGGTGCGCAAATGTTCCACGCCCGCTGTCTTGTCCACTGAGCCGCACCTGAGTACCGTTTGTCACTAAAACCGCATAAGCCATCGTTTCCGCCATCCCCCAGTCAAGCTGTTTTTTCTCTGCAACCATTTTGCGGCGGTTTTCATAAAGCTTTTGGATTTTTGCAAAGAATTTCAAATTTGAGTCAGAAGCTCCGTTTCTTGACAAATCTGTCAACTGCTCGCTGATTTCCACAAATTTCTTTTGAGCAACACCTGTCTCAGGAGATTTCTCAAAATCCTTATTTTCCGCCCGCCGTACACCGGACCAGACTCCTTCCAGAAAAGAAGTCACAGAAGCGGTTTCCTGCTGTTTCGATTCCTCGAGTCGATTGTTGAGATACTGCTTAAATTCATCCTCCATTTGTGTAGTATCTTTTTCAGTCAAACTACCAGAATCAACGAGCTTCTTACTGTAAACCTCACGCACCTTCGGATGCTTGGCAATACGCCGGTACAAATCAGGTTGTGTAAATCTGGGTTCATCCGCTTCATTGTGACCGTGACGTCGATAACCTAAAATATCTACAAACACATCGCGGTGAAATTTTTGCCTGAATTCAAGCGCCAGTTTGATCACATAGACCACAGCTTCAATATCATCGGCATTTACGTGAAATACTGGAGATAGTGTAGTTTTTGCCACATCAGTACAATATGTACTTGAACGTCCCTCTCCATAATCCGCGGTAAAACCAACCTGATTATTTATCACCAGATGCAGTGTACCTCCTGTACCATATCCCTGCAGTTGTGACATTTGCAAAACTTCATAAACGATACCCTGACCTGCCAAAGAATGATCTCCATGAATCAGGATCGGTACCAGTTTCTTTACATTACCTTCGTGATACTGGTCAATTTTCGCCCTTGAAATTCCTTCCACCACTGGATTTACCGCTTCCAGATGCGAGGGATTAGGCGTCAAACTCAAGTGTACTTTTTTTCCGCTGCGTACTGTTTTATCACTGGAATATCCCATGTGATATTTTACATCACCCGCAAATCCGTCTGAACCAAATGCTTTTCCCTCAAATTCTGCAAAAATATCGTTGTAGGTTTTTCCCAGTACATTGGCTAAAACATTCAGCCTTCCGCGATGTGCCATCCCGATGACAAATTCCTCAACCCCTAATTCTGCTCCATATTCAACAACTGTGTCCAGTGCAGGAATGATTGATTCACCGCCTTCCAGCGAAAACCTTTTCTGCCCGACAAATTTTGTATGTAGAAAACTTTCAAAAGCCACTGCTTCATTCGTTTTGCGTAAAAGTTCAATTTTTTCTTCATAAGAAAAATCTGGAGTATTACGGCAGGCTTCCATTTTTTGCTCCAGCCAGTTGATAATCTCCAATGTCCGTACAAATTTATATTCAACTCCGATTGAACCGCAATAAGTCTGTTCCAACAATTGGTGAATTTCCCTTAGAGTCGCGGTGCCTAATCCAATTCTGGAACCTGCATGAAATTCCGTATCCATATCTGCTTCGCTCAAACCAAAGTTCTCCAAATCAATTGGTCCGTCATGTTTTCGACGTGGACGTACAGGATTGGTTTTTGCGAACATGTGCCCACGCTGACGATAAGCGCCGATCAGGTTACTGACCGAGAGTTCTTTTTGGAATTGTTCCGGTGCGAAATCTTCCGCTTGATTTTCTGAGGTTTTTTTTGTGGCAGACTGTGTATAATCTGTCTTTGAAAATTCAAAACCTTCAAAAAAATTACGCCACTCAGGATCCACAGATTGAGGGTCTTGCAGATATTGTTGATAAAGCCCCTCAAATGCGCCAATATCAGCGTTGTTTAAATAAGAAAGTGGGTTCATGATAGTAGTCAGATATTTAAAATATAAAATAGACTGCAGAATTTTTGTGTGATGAATCTCTATCTTATAGTAAAATTGGCGAAGAATGAAGTTTCATTTTATTGATATTTCAGACACAGTCAGGCTACTACAATAATATCATTAAGATTTCAGACTATTTACTAAACAATCAAAGCTGATTAAGCATGAAGACTTCAGATATTCTGGTGATTGGCGGAGGAGTTATTGGCACGGCAGTGGCCTATGGTCTTGCTGAACTGGGGGCGCAAGTCAACCTGCTGGATCAGGGCGGAAGTACGCCGAATGCTTCACGCGGAAATTTTGGACTTGTCTGGGTGCAGGGCAAAGGACTTGGTATGCCGCGTTATGCGGAATGGAC
>JABGPG010000239.1:0-2802 GCA_018645085.1 Deltaproteobacteria bacterium | reverse complement strand
TTCTCCACTGGACGGTCACCTGAATCCTCTGTTATTGTTGAGTTCATTGCTGGATTCTTTTAAAAAAAGTGGAAATCTCCATTTTCCGGAACAGCAGGTTGAAACGATTATTTTCCGTAATAACTGTTTTGAAGTGCAGACAAAATCTGAGCGCTTTTCAGCAAAAAAAGTGGTGCTGGCCTGTGGACTTGGAATCAGCAAATTGGCGCTTCAAGTAGGACTGGAAGTTCCGCTCCGTCCGCAACGTGGACAAATCCTGGTGACTGAACGTACACGGCCCATGCTAGTGCAGCCTTTTGTAACCATCAGACAAACAGGAGAAGGTTCATTCATGATCGGTGCGTCTCACGAAGAAGTGGGCCTTGACAGCGGCACCACAACTCAGGAAATGCGACGTCTTGCGCAGCATGCGGTTAATGTTTTTCCGCAATTGTCCAGCTTACAACTAGTACGTTGCTGGGGTGCTTTGCGTATTCTCACTCCGGACACAAAGCCTGTTTATGCTGAATCCGCAAGTTGTCCAGGCGCCTTTGTGGTGACTTCTCACAGCGGAATCACTTTAGCTCCGCTTCATGCAGGGATAATTCCCCGCTGGATTGTTGAAGGAAAAACTCCGGTAGGTTTTGAACAGTTCCATTCCAGGAGGTTTGATGCTTAAACGTTTGCGGAACTCAAAGGGTAAAAACATTACCATCTGGTTTGAGGAAAAGCCGATTTCCGCTCAGGAAGGAGAAAGCGTAGCTTCCGCACTATTGTGTGCGGGCGTGGAGGATTTGCGCACTGCTCCGTTAAGCGGTGCTTCACGTGCACCCTATTGCTGGATGGGCGTCTGCTTTGAATGTCTGCTCGAAATAGACGGTCAGCCAAACCGGCAAAGCTGCCTGATTCCTGTTCAGGAAGGCATGCGAATCCGTCGACCTGCTTTGAACTTTGGAGAATCCGCATGAAAGAAATATACGATCTGCTGATTATCGGTGCAGGACCGGCAGGACTCGCTGCTGCAATCGAAGCAGCAAAGCATAAAATCTCGGTGCTTGTGCTGGACGAACAAAGTGAAGCGGGAGGACAAATTTACCGTTCAATCCGTACAACACAAAGTTTACGTCCTGAAACTTATGCTTTGCTAGGACCTGATTATCAACACGGAGAAAATCTGGAAAAGACTTTTCGCGAAGCAGGAATCGAATTTTTAGCCGGAGCTTCAGTTTGGCAAGTGGAGCCGGATCGAGCGTTGCATTTTTTGCGGAATGGAAAATCGCAAAAAGTCAGTTACAGACGTTTACTGGTGGCAACAGGAGCGCTGGAACGTCCTGTTCCAATTCCTGGCTGGACTCTTCCCGGAGTAATGGGAGCGGCGGCGGCGGATGTGTTGCTCAAGTCTTCGGGTGCAGTACCTTCCGGAAAAGTGGTGCTGGCCGGGAGTGGTCCTTTATTGTGGTTAGCTGCTTCACGGCTTGTTTCTGCCGAAGTGGAAATTTTGGCTGTGCTGGAATCAACAAAGTATGCTTATTACCTGCAGGCACTACCGTATCTTCCGCAAGCTCTGCGTGCCGCCGAATATCTGCTCAAAGGCCTACGACTCAAACGGCAGATTCGGAGAGCGGGAATTCCAGTCTTTTCCGGCATCCGTCAACTCCGTGCAGAAGGAGCACAAAAGCTCGAGGCAGTGCATTTCGATCACCGTGGACAAAGCAAAATATTTGAAGTAGAAACTCTTTTAATACACGAAGGTATCGTGCCCAATACTCAACTCACACGGCTGTTGGGTTGTGAACACCGCTGGTACGAAAGACAACGTTACTGGCATCCTCTGCTTGATGAATGGGGAAACAGCAGCGTGGATGGAGTAGCAGTGGCAGGTGATGGAGGAATCGTTGCCGGAGCTTTAATCGCAGAAGCTTCCGGACATCTTTCCGCGCTGGAGGCGGCTTTTCAACTTGGAGCTATTTCAAAAGATCATAGAGATAAGGCAGCCAAAACTTACCGTAAAATTATCCGGCATCATCAAGCGGTGCGTCCTTTTCTGGAACAGCTATTTCCGCCAAATCCGGAAATACTCGTTCCGCCGGTGGATTCCACTTTAGTTTGCCGCTGCGAAGAAGTCACTGCAGGGCAAATTATTAAGGCGGTGGAATTGGGTGCGCATGATCTAAGTCAGCTGAAAGCTTTTACGCGTTGCGGAATGGGACCGTGCCAGGGACGGATGTGCGCACTGACTGTTGCAGAAATTGCCGCAAAGACTCAGGGTAAATCGCCCAAGGAAGTCGGCTCTTTTCGGGGCCGTCCTCCTCTCAAACCGATTACTTTGGGTCAGTTGGCAAATAGTACAGAATGATGAAAATTACTTTTAGAAAATACCGGAAGCGGCGTCGTTTTTAAAAATAACAAAACAACTTCCGGCCAAACTCATTTTCTACTCATCTTCTTTTTACGGCCGGCTTTAGGAGCTGAAAAACTTTTTCTGTCATCTTTCCCTCGACTGTCATCTCTTTCACGCGGACTGGAGCTTCTTGACTTCCTATCATTTTTTAACAGCGAAATATTTAACTGCTTACCTGCCACCCAAACTTTTTTCAAATCACTGAAAACGTCTTTTGGCATACCTTCAGGTAAATCAATTACGCTGTAGTCATCATAAATATTGATGCGTCCTATGTGCTGACTGTCAAGTCCGGCCTCATTTGCAATTGCACCAACAATGTTGTTTGGTTGTACTTCATGATTATGACCGACTTCAAGACGGAAACGTTCCATGCCCTCTTCCAGCGGTTGTTCCTTTCTAGGGCCTCTATCCTGGTCTTT
>JABGPG010000224.1 GCA_018645085.1 Deltaproteobacteria bacterium | reverse complement strand
CGTGAAGCCATGAAGTAGAGTCCCATATAGTGGGTGATTTCCTGCGGATGGCTGGCGCTGACGGGAAGTCCGATCTCTTCAACCACACTCCTTGGTAGATCATAGGTTGAGCAACCCTTGTCATAAACGAAGACTTCTTTCAGACCGGGAAGCATCCCGTGATTTCTGGCGGAAAGCAACGTCAACACAAAATCCATCACGCAGATGTCAGTACAGATGCCAACTACTAAAACATTTTTCAGCTTATTTTCCTTGCCCCAGTCAACAATAGAATTTGATCCATCCGGCTGAAACGCACCGATGAAACCGTTAATGCAGTCTTTACGAACTAAGGTTGCCTGCGGATCATTTTCCAGCCATTTCAATTCCGGAACTAAATCCTCTTCACCAGTTCCGCGTTCACAATGCGGCGGATAAGGCGGTTCCGGTTTTCCGGGATCATGTGTGTCCAGAAATGCAAGTACGGGCATTTCCTGTTTGCTGAAAGCCCGGGCCAGCCGATCTGTTTCTGAAACCATCACCGAAACTTGTTCATTGGGTGTTTGGGGTGCAAGATTTCCTGCGCCGACTGTGGCAAAACCGTTGACCTCATCCACGATGATCAGACCAAAACCTTGGCCGTTTTCACGCAAATCAAGTCCTGATTTTGAAAGCGGCATTGATTCAGTTATTTCTTGGATAATTTTTTCTGCAGACATTATTTACCTCATAGCTTGCTGAAATGGATAGAACTTTATTCTTGGATTAATTGTGATGGTCCCGTAAAAAGTCATAATGAAACCTGTGTTTGTCATTCCCGCGAAAGCGGGGATCCATTCCCCGATCAGGCCGAGGACAAGCATTTCAGATACTTACAAGTTCCTGGATTCCCGCTTTCGCGGGAATGACAAGTTTTTACGGCTACATCAATTGTAAATAGAATGCTAATTGATGCACTGCAACTCAATCAAGTTAAAAGTTTTAAACCCAACACCTAGATAGCCTCTAGAGTTCTTTTTCATTGCCGGATTGCCGATTAGATACTTTGCGGATTTAAAACTTTTCACGTTTGCTGTAGATAATAGTTTTGGTTTTACAGGAGAAAAATAATTTTCAATTTGCAAAATTTTAACTTGACCTCATTAAAAGGAAACTATAATATCCACGTTTCGCTAATTAATTCTTAATCCTGATGGGGGAGACAAACATGGTTAAAAAAGATTTAGAAAAAGTTGATCAAGCAAGTGAATTGAATTTGAGCCGCCGCAATGTATTAGGCGCGGGTGCTCTGGTTGCGGGGGCCGGAATTATCGGCAGCCAAATGATTGATCCAATTGCCGGGATTGCTCATGCAGCAGGAAGTGATGCACCAATAAAAATCGGCTTTCAAGCCCACCGCACTGGAATTGGCGCGCTTTACGGCAGATGGTATGAACGTACTACAAATGCCGCCGTTAAGCACATTAACAGTATCGGTGGAATCGCCGGACGTCCGGTTGAAATTATTACAGAAGACGACGGTACTGACCCTAAACGCGGGGCAGATGTAGTAGAAAAACTCGCTACACAGCACAAAGTCGATTTTGTTTTTGGCACACTGTTTTCGCATGTCGTGATGGGTTCCGCACCTCGTGCCGGTGAACTGAAAATTCCATATTTTGTGGTCAGCGAAGGTTACCATGTAGCAAGCGGCGCACTGAACCGTTACGTTTTCCAACCTTGTATTACAGATGTGCGTGCCCAAATTTCCGCGGTTTCCGGCTGGATGTTTAATAACCTTGGAAAAAATGTAACTATCATTTATCCAGACTACGCTTTCGGTTATAATCACCGTGATTATGCCAGTGCTGCTGCAGAAAAGCATGGTGGAAAGATTGTCGCGAAAATCGCGATTCCGCCTACAGAAAGCTCCTATACACGTTACTTTGTTAAAATTCCAAAAAACACTGATGTGATTTATCATGTCATGGTTGGTCCCGGTGTGTTGACTTTTGTACGGGAACTTGGTGAACATTTTGGTCCAAATCATCCTCAACTGTTCGGATTCATTGATTCACTGGAAGGTGTTAATATCAGCAGTCCTGGACTTGATTTTCTGGATGGTTCTCATTTCTGGGAAGCAATGCCGCGTTATGCAAGTGCTGCTGACTCTGCTGGATCAAGATTCTATCGTAATGCGGTAGGTGTCGATAATTCCGGAGCAAGCAAATCCGATTCGAAAGATATTGCCGCCTATTCACATATGTTCGGTTGCTGGGAAACCCTCTTTGCCATCAAAGAAGCTGTTGAGCAAAGTGGATACAAGAGCAAAAAAGATTATGCTACTTTGATTGAAACAATGGAAGGTTTCACCGGTTTCAATGAAGGAATTGCTCATCCGCAGGGCGCAAAGGCTTTCAGCGGAAAAACACATCAATGTTACGGTCAGCAATTTGTTTCAAAAGTGGGTAACGGTAAATTAAACGTGGTTCACAAAACGTCGATTGCAGACGGTATGTACGAACCGGAAACCGACTACACCAAACAGTCTCTATAATAACTCAAATCTTCCGGAGGAAATTCTTACCTCCGGATAACCTGT
Organism: Deltaproteobacteria bacterium; assembly: GCA_018645085.1. Classification (GTDB taxonomy): domain Bacteria; phylum SAR324; class SAR324; order SAR324; family NAC60-12; genus Arctic96AD-7. Next base: position 4,865 of record JABGPG010000224.1, on the reverse strand, counting down.
CTCTTTCCCTACCGGATCGTGTCTTCTTGGATTAATGAAAACGGGCCTTTATTGTTTTTGGCTTTGTTAGATGGAACAGTTACGGCCTTTGTTTTAGCATTGATTGCTTTAGGTCTGTCACTTGTTTTTGGTGTTATGCGAATCGTCAATATCGCGCATGGTGAGTTTTTCATGCTGGGCGCGGTTTTTTCCTGGTTTGCATTTGATTTAACAGATGATCCTCTCTGGGGTTTTTTACTAGCTCTTGTCTTGGCCCCGGCTTTAGTCGGCGGCATTGCAGTTTTTTCTGACCGCTTCATCCTGCGTAAAATCAAGTACCATCCGGAAAGTACGATTGTGGCAACCATTGGTTTACTCTATGTGATTCAGTCGCTAACGCTAATTGTTTTTGGTCCGGAAGCACGGGCAGTTGAAGCTCCTTTGTATTTCCGAATTCAGTTTCCCTGGTTCGGTTATTCAGGATATAAACTGATTGTAGCCGGAATGTCAGCGCTGGGTCTGCTTGGTGTCTGGCTGTTGATGATTCGCAGCAAACTCGGACTGTATATGCGTGCAACTCAGCAGGATCTTGAAATTGCAAAAACCTATGGTGTACCAACCAAGAAAATTTATGCAGCTGTATTTGCCCTCGGTGGTGGATTAGCCGCACTGGCCGGAGTGCTCGTAGTGCCAATTCGTCAGGCAGATCATCTAATGGGATTGGAACCGCTTCTGCTTTCATTCATTGTGGTAATCATCGGTGGTCTCGGAAGTATCCGCGGAACTATTGTTGCGGCTTTCATTATCGGCATCAGCGACGGTATTATTTCGGTTTTTTATGAACCGACTTTGGCCAAAATGCTGGCCACTTTGTTCGTAGCAATGGTGCTCGTCCTGAAGCCGAGCGGACTCTACGGTGAGGAAGTGGCATGAGGAAAAAATCCTTAATATACTCACTGCTTTTTCAGGGCGGAATTTTGCTGCTGCTTTTTATTCTGCAATTTATTCTACCGACTTATCACCACAGCAGTGTTTCCAAAATAATGGTACTGGCGTCTTATGCAGTCGCCTATAATTTTTTACTGGGCTACACCGGTTTAATGAGTCTCGGACATGCCATGTTTTTTGCCGCCGGAATGTATGCGGCAGGTTTAGGAATTTATTATCTGGAACTTTCCGCCCTCGGCGCATTACTTTTTGGTGCAGCATTTACGCTGGTGATTTCATTGTTGTTCGGTCTGTTTGCCCTCAGAACCAGTGGTGTCTCATTTCTGATAGTAACCCTGATGTTTGGTCAAACATTCTATTTGTCAATTCTGTATTTCAATGAATTCACTTTCGGTCAGGATGGTTTTTCACTAGCAAAACATTTAGGAAAATTAGTTATTTTTAACAAGGAATATCTCTATAGCAATCCTGACGTTCGCTACAATTTTGCATTGATTTTATTGACTGCCTACTTGTTGATTTCGACCTTGATCATGTTTTCACCAGTGGGACGGATATTAATCGCAATTCGTGAAAATGAGTCACGGACGCAACTTTTAGGTTACAACGTCTATTACTATAAATTATTTGCACTCGTGCTTTCAGGCACTTTTTCCGGAATAGCAGGAGCGATGCATGCTTTGCTCTTTACTTACGTCGGTACGACATTTGCGGAAATTCACCACTCAATATCACCAATTCTCTGGACTCTACTCGGCGGTGCAGGCACGGTTATCGGTCCATTATTTGGCACAGGCATAATGTATTATCTTGTTGATATTATCAGCGGAATTACCAGTAACTACCAACTTGTTGTAGGTGCGGTATTGATTTTAATGATCATCTGGTTTCCAATGGGAATCATGGGAACGCTTAGACAAAAATGGATGAAATGGCTGCCGTAGAATTACTCAGTACACACGGATTGACTCGGCAGTATGGTGGACTGATCGCGGTTAATGAGGTGGATTTTAAGCTCTATCCGGACAGGATTCACGCCATCATCGGTCCAAACGGTGCCGGAAAAACTACTCTCGTCAGTCTGATCTGCGGACGTACTGCTCCTTCTTCCGGTAGAATCAGTTTCAAAGGTAATGACATTACAGGACTTTCCTCCGCAAAACGTGTGCAGGCCGGCATTGTTTATACATTTCAGGTTACCAGTGTTTTTAGTAATTTGAGTTGTTATGAAAATGTTGCTCTGTCTGTACAAAGAAATTTGAGAGCACAGCAAAAAGGAACTTCACTGCTCGGAAAATGGAGTATGGTCAGCGAAGCAGATATTGAACAGGCGGTTTCAAAATATCTCCTTGAAGTAGGGTTGGAAGGTGTAGAAGCGCAAATCGCTGGAACCTTACCATACGGACATCAAAAGCTGCTGGAGGTCGCCATGAGTTTGGCTGCTGGTCCAAAGTTGTTGATATTGGACGAACCAACACAGGGTTTGGCTGAAGCAGAAATTGAAAATCTGACTCAACTGATTCAAGAAATTTCAAAATCTGTCAATGTACTGCTGATTGAACATAATATGGAAGTAGTCTTCAATTTGGCAGATCACGTTACTGTCATGGATAACGGTTCAATTCTGGCTGAAGGGACACCGACAGAGATTGAAAATAACCATGCAGTACAAGCTTCATATTTAGGAAACTGATGCTCAAAATTGATAAAATTTCAAGCCGCTATGCTCAGGTACAGGTGCTGAAAGACGTTTCTCTGGAAGTCAGGGAAGGCGAAGTTTTAGGGCTTTTGGGACGTAACGGTGCCGGAAAATCAACTTTGTTAAAAAGTATCATGGGACTGGTTGAAGTTAATGCTGGCAGCATTTCAATGGATGATGTCATTTTAAGTGAACTGCAGGCTCATCAAATTCCAAAAAACGGAATCGGTTATGTTCCACAGGGCCGCCGCCTGTTCTCCGAACTGACTGTCGAAGAAAATCTGAAAATGGGGCTTTTGGTGCGTGACAGTTCCAAGGATGTTTTGGAGTGGGCACTTTCACTTTTTCCTGTGTTGAAAACCCGCATGTCACAAAAATCCGGAACTTTAAGCGGCGGTGAACAACAAATGGTCGCCACTGCCAGGGCTTTGTGTATTCAACCTAAATTCCTGCTGATGGATGAACCAAGTGAAGGCTTGATGCCAAGTATGATTGAAACAATCTTTGAAACAATCGAAAAACTAAAGAATGAAAATGTTGGCGTGCTACTGGTGGAACAGAAAATAGAAGGAACTTTGCGGGTTTCTGACCGGATAGTATTTATGGAAAATGGTTTTATGAGAGAGGAATCCGACCCTCAGGCACTTGCCGAAAATCCCGAACCTTTAGCGAAGTATGTTGGTGTGAAAGCACATGCCTCATGATTGTAGTTCTATTTCCAACTAAATAATAATGATGGCTTCGTCAAAACTCCTAAACTATTTATTTGTCATCTCGAACGAAGAGTGAGATCTTACTAACATCAGTACTTAACATAAAATAGACTTCTCGCATTGTAAGCAATGACACGTTTTTATGACTTTTTAATGGTTCATCAATAATGAGACTTAAAAAAGGCAGCACTCTTTTATTGTCAGCAGGTTTTGCTTCCTTTTTTCCACAACTCGCCTTTGCGCATGCCGGTTCCAGAGGACATGTGCTGCTTCTGCCCACACAATTATACATCGTAGGCGGCGCCGCAGTTGTGGCTCTTACTTTTGCGGTGATGATATTTGTGGTTCGCCAGCCTTTATCCGGACAGTATCAAATTTCGCAAAATGCTGAAAAAGAAGCTGAGCCGAATTACTGCTTGAGTTTGCTCTCATTGCTGACACTGCTGTTACTAATCTGGATAGGTTTCACCGGGAATCGGGATCCGATACAGAATTTGCTGCCGTTGTCTGTCTGGGTGTTCTGGTGGATTGGGTTTACAATGTTTACCGCGCTTTTTGGCAACTTTTGGGCAGTAATCAGTCCGTGGCCGATTTTGCAGAAACTGGTACAGCTTTTCACTGGTGTTCAGACAAATAAAAAAAGATCATTCGAAGCAGCGGAACGCTGGGCTTATTGGCCGGCAGTAATCCTGTTTTTTGGCTTTGCCTGGCTCGAGCTGGTACATCCTTCACCGATGGATCCGGAAACACTGGCAGGATTTATTTTGCTCTATGTGTTATTGACAACTTTAGGGATAATAAGCTTTGGTGCAGAATTCTGGCTAAAAAAGGCAGAACCTTTTTCAGTTTTTTTCAGGATGGTCGGTTGGCTTGCTCCGTTTTACCGGAAAAGAAATTCTGCTCAAAAAAGTTTGCTGAGCATAGGAATACGTTGGCCCTGTAGCGGACTGCTCAGATCAGAGAGTTTGCCTACAGGCGGAGTTGCCTTTGTTTTGCTGGTGCTTGCCACGGTTTCTTTTGACGGATTAGCGAAAACATTTTGGTGGTTGTCCTTAGTGGAAAAGAATCCGCTGGAATTTCCCGGACGTACGGAAATGATGCTACCCAACACTTTAGGACTTTGCATTACATTCCTGGTGTTTTTCAGTGCGTTTTATGCAGTGCAGAGACTTGCATCATGGCTGAATCCTGAAGCTAAGCAGACAAGCAGTTTTATCTACTCGATGATTCCGATTGCTTTCGGCTATCACTTTGCGCATTATTTGCCGACATTTATTGTTGATATTCAGTATGCTTTTATTGCGCTTGCGGATCCTTTTGGAATTGGCTGGAACCTGTTCGGTACAGCCGACTGGGTTGTCTCTTCATCCTATCTGGCGAATTATGATTCTGCTGTTTTGATCTGGTATCTGCAGATTTCAGGGATTGTACTGGCACATGTTGGAGCGGTAATTGTGTTTCACTTACTGCAATTGCATGAAAATCGGACTTTAGCAAAAACTTTGCAGGGACAGCTTCCGGCAACT
>JABGPG010000150.1:2169-7505 GCA_018645085.1 Deltaproteobacteria bacterium | reverse complement strand
GATTTGAACCTCCGGCCTCTTCGTCCCGAACGAAGCACGCTACCGGACTGCGCCACACCTCGACTGTCAGGGCAGTTTAACACAGCATAGTGGAAATGGCAATGGAGGAACGGGCTCTGCTAACTCAGCGTAAAATGCTTTGTAGAGAAGCAATTTTCTGCTGTTGCTCCTGCGTCGTAGCGTAGCGTTCCGCGTGTATCAATTGTTTGAGCAGTTTCTTGCTGACTTGCGGATCAGCTGTTACGCCTGTGTTTTCAAGATTCAGTGCCAGAATGGTCATTTGCACATTACGAATAATCAGTTTCGGCATCGTACGCAGCAGGAGGTCTCTCTGCTTCAATGCCTGCGCGATTTGCATATCATTTTCTGAAGTCAAGGCTGCCTGTTTCAAAGACTTCAGCGCCTTAAAATAAGTTTCGATCTTGTCGTCAGTGTTCAACTGTGCCTGTGCCTCACGGATCTTTGCAACGGCTTCGAGGTAATTTTTCTCAAATTCCGTCGCCTGCAAATCCGGTGTAAAAACCGAGCGCGGCAATTCTCCAACTGATCGTGATGCCAGCAGGTCCGGCGGTTGAGTCAAACTCTGATCCGTTGAACTGTAAAAATTAACTACGATAGAATTACGTCCTGTTATTTCAATAAATGGTGGTAAATTCAAAGCGTCCGGATTAACCATTGCACGCAGGATAACTCGTTTCTGGTGCTCTACGTCTGTATCAAGTTCTACAAAACGCAAGTATTCATGATTTTTGAAACCCGCAATTTCACCAATTTTTTCTGAATTTGGGAAAATAATCTGCAGGAAAAATTGTGCTTTTGATCTTCCTGTTTCCGGATCCTTTAATTTTAATTCAACCACTTGATAAGGGAAGCGGTCCGGACTTGTCTCAATCGGTCCGTCAAAAACAACCTCAATTCCAAAGCGCCAGATCTCACGTAACTCATCTTCTATCTGCAGAGGAATTTTTTTCAATTCTATGACTTTAAAGGTCTTCCGTAATACTTTAACGTTTTCCGGAACCTCCGCTAAAAAGGCGGAGCGCTGCAACAAAGCGAAAGCATCATTATAAGTGAAGAATTCGCGGGTACCGTTTTCCAGTTCTAAAACATAACGGTAACGTTCACCTAATTTATCGGTAGATAAAAATTTTCTGTCTTCAGGCTCCAGAATCCGAAAACGCCGTACACCTAAAACCAGGCTTTTTGCTTCAAGAATATCATGCCTGTCGTAAGTTTTAACAAAAGCAGTCGCGTTAAGAACGCTGCGGTAAAAATCATTCTTCTCCAGTACACCAAAATCCGTACTTTCCGCAGAAGGAAAAACAAGCGCCCGGTTGTCACTGAGGATCAGTTCATCCGTCTGTGTCCATTCGCGAATACGATTTAACAACCACTTTCGACTGGAACCGTCATCAAGAATCGCCTGTAAATAAAAGTCGTCTTTACCTCTGTTTTTCACAAAGACAGAAGATATTTTTATGGATTTGAAATATCCATGATCCAGCACGGCAGCCAGTTTGAGGGCTTTTTGCCGGGAAGTATATTCCGGAAAGGCAAATGCGGGCTGGCTTAAGCAAATTAACAAAAGACTGAAGGCCAGAGTGATTGAGTAGATTCTTTTATTCAAAATTCTTCCCCACATAAATTTCAATATCGGTTGACAGTTTACTGGTTCTGCTGTCCGGTACAGGTTCAAGCACCTGTTCTCCCGGCAGAACCTCTGCCAGAATCAAGGCTGCCTTCAACAAGTTTGCATGAAAATATATTTTGGTTTTAGGCAGAATCGTCTGTTCACGTACCGAAGAGATATTGACGATATTCAACTTCATGCCCATCCGCTTTTCTATTGTCCTTTTCTGTTTGCGGTCAAGCATTACAGCAAAACTCTGCGCTGCTCCTTGATTCGGGGACGCGTTAAGCACCGCTACATTCAGTTGATCGAAGTGTCGGAATGACATCAGCGCTGTGACAGGATGCAGTAAGAGTTGTTCACGCGGGTTTATTTTACTTGGTCCCAACTCGGCTTTGACTGTTTGGGTAATACGCAAGCCATCTGAGGAAACTGTGGATACAGCCTTTTTTTGCGGTTTTTGTAAAGCAAAGGTTAACTGGCGTGAATCGGATCTATTCGTATCCAGCACGAGGATGTGGTTTTCTATGCTTGAAACAGTAAGTGTCACCAGGAAATCTATTTCACCGTTTTCTGTTTTAGTAATTTTTTCCGCGAGGCTCATTTTCTCCAAAATACCATCAATAGTAAAGGCTGTAATTTCGCGTTCAGGCAGCAGGATATTATTGATGAATGTATTGGGGAGAATAACTGTGGTTTCAGTCTTGGAATTTCCCGGAGTAATCTTGATATGAGGGAATTGCCCCGGATCAAAAAAACCCTTGAAAGTCAAATATGGACTGTTTTTGTCTGCAAGCAATTCGAAGCGGTCAAGCATATGACCTGAATTTGCGGACAACGACAAAGTTGCTGAAAAAAATAAAAACAGCAGACTGAGAGCTAAAATATATGAAAACTGCTTCATAAAACTGCAGTGGCTAAGGTGCATGATTGGGGGCCTCCTGACGGTACATCACCCGTGGAGACACCCACTCATAAATGCAGAAAATGAGCCACTAGAACAAAGCAATCATGAATCTGAAGAATCGTCAGAGTTCTCCGGGTCTTGAGGTTCCTCTGGAGCGTCTTCCTGATCAGTGTCTTCAGCTGGATTTTCAAGCGCTGAGTCCGCAGATTCGTCAGTTGAATTTTCCACTGCAGAAGCGTTTTCTCCAGCAGGTGGATTTTCACCGTCTTCCGCAGTTTCTTCACCATTCTCTTCTTCGATCACAGGCGCAATACCGATCACCTGTTCATCCTTCTCAAGGCGTATCAACCGGTTACCCTGAGTGACCCTGCCTATTGTACGGATATTTTCTACCGGAATCCGGATCAATTTGCCAAACTGCGTGATCAGGAAAAGCTGGAAATGCTCTTCAACTTCTAACACATTCACAACCGGTCCATTTGCTTCAGTAATCCGGATGGTACGCATTCCGTAGTTACCCCTGTTTTTCGCCAGTGTATAATCTGCGATCGGTGTCTTTTTGCCAAATCCGCCTTCAGTAACAGTCAATACTTCGCCTGTACCTGTGAGCGCCAACGCGGAAACCACCCTGTCACCTTCACGAAGTCTTACACCTCTAACTCCACGTGCCTGACGTCCCATTGGCCGCAAAGTAGACTCGTTAACTCGCAGACCCATTCCGTCACGTGTCGCAAAAAACAACTCCTGATCACCGTCTGTCAGCTGTACTGAAATGACTGAATCACCCTCATCAAGAGTAATTACACGCAGACCAGTCACGCGAATCTTTGCGCAATCGAGCATGGGTGTTTTTTTGGCAACACCGCGTTCAGTGCAGAGGAAAATATATTTGTTCTCAGCTTCCTTCGGAACATTCAAACAGGAGCAAATCGTTTCACCTTCACGTAAAGGCAGCAGATTGATTGCCGCTTTTCCACGTCCGGTCGGACCGGCTTGTGGCAGTTCAAAAACTTTCTTGCGGAAAACCTGACCTTTGTTAGTGAAAAAGAGCAAGTAATCATGCGTTGATGCGACGAAGAGCTGTTCTACAAAATCTTCATCTTTGGTGCCCATGCCCAGACGTCCTTTCCCTCCACGACGCTGCAATCTGTATTCACTGACTGAGCTGCGTTTGATGTAACCTTCCCGTGAAAGGGTGACCACCATGTCTTCTTCATTAATCAGTTCTTCAATGAGAATTGAACTGTCGCCTTCAATAATTTCTGTTCGACGTTCATCACCATATTTATCCCTGATTTCAATACTCTCGTTCCGGATAATTTCGATGACACGTTCATCTTTGTCCAGAATATCTTTGTAATCCGCAATCGCTTTGCCGACTTCTTCGTGTTCAACACGTATTTTATCCTGCTCCATACCTGTCAAACGTTGCAGTTTCATGTCTAAAATTCCATGTGCCTGACGTTTTGACAGTCCATAATCTTCCATCAGCACTGCTTCTGCAGCAACTCCGCTTTCTGCTTTGCGAATAATTTCAAGCACCGCATCCAGATTTTCGAGCGCAATCATCAGGCCTTCCAACAGGTGCATCCTGTTTTCCGCTTGTCTCAATTCATAACTTGTACGGCGGACAACTACTTCTATGCGGTGCTGCAGAAAGTACTCCAGCATCTGCGGTAATGCTAGTATTTTGGGTTGCTTGTCCACAATGGAAAGCATAATAATTCCGAAACTTGACTGCAGAGAAGTATGTTTGTAAAGATTACTCAAAACAACTTCCGGATTTTCTCCACGTTTCAGTTGGATGAAGATGCGCATACCTTTGCGGTCAGATTCATCACGCAAATCAGAAATACCATCCATTTTTTTATGACGTACCAAATCGGCGATTTTCTCCAGCAGAGACGCCTTATTAACCATGAACGGTAGTTCTGTCACAATAATCAGTTCACGCCCATCTTTGGTTTGTTCAAAATGACTTTTTGCGCGTATCCGGATTATCCCGCGGCCTGTTGTATATGCGTCATAGATTCCACTTTTTCCGATGATTGTTCCGCCGGTTGGAAAGTCCGGTCCAGGAATAAACTCCATCAAATCCTGAACTGTAGCATTTTCACGATTATCCAGATAATAAAGCAGGGCATTCATGACCTCAGTTAAATTGTGAGGAGGAATGTTACTTGCCATTCCCACTGCAATTCCGGTCGAACCATTGGTGAGTAAATTCGGAATTCTGGAAGGTAAAACAGAAGGCTCAATCAGCGAGTCATCATATGTCGGTACAAAATTAACCGTATCTTTTTCTAAATCTGCCAGCAATTCATGAGCGATTTTCCGCATCCGGACTTCTGTGTAACGCATCGCGGCAGGAGAATCTCCATCAACTGAACCGAAATTTCCCTGACCGTCAATCAACTGATAACGCATCGAAAAAGGCTGGGTCAAACGTACCACAGTATCGTAAATTGCCTGGTCACCATGAGGATGATATTTTCCCATCACGTCACCTACCACAGTTGCTGATTTGCGGTAAGGTTTATTGAAATCGTTACCCTGCTCACTCATCGAAAACAATACACGCCGATGCACAGGTTTCAAGCCGTCCCGGACATCCGGCAGAGCACGACCGACAATGACGCTCATTGCATATTCCAAATAGGAATCACGCATTTCGTGGACAATGTCTGCTTCAATAATAGTTTCGCTCATGGTTCAATAATAGTTAAATTTTTGTTTGATTTTCAGGACACTGCCTGTACTTCAAGATAATTGGAATAAGTATGAGGTGCTGGGATTGAC
>JABGPG010000150.1:0-2069 GCA_018645085.1 Deltaproteobacteria bacterium | reverse complement strand
TTGACCTTCATCAGTACTCAAATAGTTTCAACTTCATAAACATGATCACGTTTTTGCAGTACCACAACTTTATCCATAAAGTCACCCTGCTGGATTTCATTGACAACTTCCAGGCCGTCAGTGACTTTTCCGAAAACAGTGTGTTTACCGTCCAAATGAGGAGTAGGACCGTGTGTGATAAAAAACTGGCTGCCGTTTGTGCGCGGACCTGCATTTGCCATTGAGAGCACTCCTGCACTGTCATGTCGTCGTGCCGGCGTACATTCATCATCAAAATTATAACCTGGACCGCCTGTGCCTGAGCCTTCAGGACATCCACCCTGGATCATAAAATCGGGAATTACACGATGAAAGTTCAGTCCATCATAATAACCTTTCTCAATGAGAGAAATCATGTTGGCTACAGTGTTAGGTGCGTCGTCTTCAAACATTTCGATTGTCATATTTCCACGATCGGTCTGGATTTGAATTTGTGGAAGTCCATCTGAAATTTGTGTTTCGCTCATAGTCTTTAATTATTTGTGTGTTTAAGTTTATTAAATTATGATTTAGATTCCGGAGAGTCAGCTTGATCACCGGCAGATAAAGCTGAAAGATCACCCAGCCCAAGGGAGGAAAAATCGAAGTTAGCTGCAGATGCAGATGTCTCTGCATCAACCCATTGATCATTTTCAAACATGAGCAGTTTAGCTACTCCACGGAAAGGATTAAAAATTTTAAGATATGATTCCTCATCCTCTCCCTCAATTGTTATTTCTGTTTCTGTCTCTTCAACAATTTTACCTGCATATTTGACAGTTAAGTTTTTAGGAAAAGTTACTCGTTTTTCTTCAATTTTCATAATTATCCAGTATATTATTAGCGCTTATAAACGACCATTTCCAGCCGCTAAGATCACTGTGGTTTTCCTGTGCGGACATAATGGTGAATTTAACGGCTAATCTTTTGTTAAGCCGGTGTCAACGTTTCTAAACGTGCAATCGCATGAACCGGTGCATTACTTCCGGCCATCAAGTCACCAAGAGCAGCATAGACCAAGCGCTGTTTTTCAAGTGTACGTTTTCCCTCAAACACCGGAGACACAACTTGAATTTCAAAATGCCTGCCGTCACCACCTACTTCTGCGGTTGAATCCGGGACTGATGTTTCAATGGCCTGCTTGATTTGTTCTTCGATAGTTAGTTGACTTGCTGTTTCATTCATAAATCCTCCTGTATTTTAATTACATCCAACTTGGTTGAAAACTTTCTTCCTGTTCCGGTGGTTCAAACATAAAAGATGTTTTACAACCGCATGAACCTTTGGCCGATGGATTGTTGAATTTAAGCCCGCGGTCCATCAAACCATAACTCCAGTCTATTTCTGTGTCCTTGATGTAGAGATGACTTTTTTTATCAACCAGAATCTTCAAATCCTGTGATTCAAACTCCAAATCAAATTTCGTTTTTTTTGAATCAAAATCCAAAGTATAAGTAAAACCGGAGCAGCCACCACCTTTGATTCCTACACGCAGGCAGACATCATCAGTCACTTCGTTTTCCTGCATTATTTTGTGAATTTCCTTAGCTGCGTTTTCTGTCAGTGTTATCATAAGGTCTCCTTTATCAGTGATCTTCGCTGACCAAGTTTCGATTCCATTCCGGTATTTCAACAATGATGGTTTCTGTTCCGTTCGGTACGCACTGGCAGGCCAAACGCGATTGTGGTTGCAGTCCGGGCGCTAAATCCAGCATATCTTCTTCATCATCAGTTGCTTCATTACAGCTTTCCAACCCCTGCCGGACAATGATATGACAAGTGGAACAAGCACAGACACCTCCGCAGGAATGATCCAAATCAATTCCTGCAGCTAAGGCAGCATTCAGAATTGAACCAGGTAGGCCATCGTTTTCTGTTGTAACTTTTTCAGCTAATATTTCCACCTGTTTTCCCATTGGCAGAAAGGTTACATTATAGTCTTGCTGAGGCAACTCAAATTCAGCTTTTTCTATATAAGGATTTGTGCCTGCCATTTTCTGTTTGAACAATTTTTTAGGTGAATCTTCAATCCTGAAATTATACTGAATTTA
>JABGPG010000144.1:23591-48273 GCA_018645085.1 Deltaproteobacteria bacterium | reverse complement strand
ACCTCACAGATTCGATTCAGTTCCGTCAATGTAATTGCTCCGTGACGCAGTATTTTAAATTTTTTGCTGGAACAATTTACGATTGTTGAAGGCTGATTTGCTGTCAACTCACCTCCGTCAATTATCAACTCAAGCTGATTTTTCAACTGATCTGCAACTTGTTTTACAGTAGAACATTCCGGCATACCCGTTAAGTTGGCGCTGGTTCCTATGAGCGGACAATTACCCAGTTCAATCAACTGTTGAGCAGCCGGAGAACTGGTGTAACGTACTGCCAATGTTCCATCGGCATTTTGAAGATGCTCAGGAAGTTCAGGATTCGCAGCTAAAATCAAGGTCAGCGGCCCCGGCCAAAACTCAGTCATTAAGTCATTTATCCGTGAATCGTTCCACTGACAAAGACTCGGCAACCATTGCGGGGTAATCAGTACAAGTAATGGTTTTGTTCGGGGGCGCTCCTTAATTCTGTAAACACGATCCACCACGCTTGTAGAAAAGGCGTTTCCACCGAGACCGTAAAAGGTTTCCGTGGGAAATGCCAGCACCTGCTGATTGCTCAGTGCGCTTGCAACCAGACTTGCTGCTGCTTTAGTAAACGGAAAACCAATCAAACGGGCCTTCTCTTCAACTAAAACTGTTTTATTGGTGATGTTGTCAACTCCCTCTTTTTCAGCAGTCCTGATGCCTTGTGGCACCTCTGTGGCACATTTCCTGTTCATCGTCCGTCAATCCATTCAGAAAGGTGATTAACCCTGCCGGATGATATTTGTGAAACTCGGAAAGAACTGAGTGCGAGATGATTACGTGAATCAAGAAATACCGGAGGGAGTAATTTTCCCTGCCATTGATTTATCTTCTCTGCGGCCAGAACGGCTTTTTGTCTGCTCAGTGAGCGTCCAGTGCGCTGCAAAACTTCTACCATTAATTCGGCCACGCCCTGACCGTAGAGCGTCCAGCGGTTGGCAGACAGTTGAGGTGCATACTCTTTCAGTATCTGCTGATGTAATTTATTACCGGGATGTTCAGTTTCAACAATCAGCGGATATGCAGTTAAAACACGTACACGTGCTGCCAGTTTACTGTTCAGCCACTCCGGAAGTCGACTGTCAGCAAGAGCGTGACCTGTAAAAATTGGAATATTTAAGTCTAATGAGGCTTTTAAAAAATCCAGTTGATCACTAAAATTACCCAAAACTACCAGTAAATCAGGCTGTCGCTCACTGATAAGCTCCCATTCTGCAACCAGTCTTCCGGTTTTTCCCGGCAGCAACTTGGCGGTAACTCCATATAATTCATTTGTCAAAGCTTTAACTGCTCTTAAATAAACTGGTTTTTCCGCATACCAGATGATCAGTTCCGCACCAGCATGATTTTGAGTCAGATATTTTCCTATCACACGTGCTTCAGTATCTGCGGTAGGCATAAAACCAAACACATTCGCACGTACAGGCTGAGTCCACTCCGGAAGATCTGAGCCTACAAAAAAACTTGGAATTCTTTGCTGTTTTAACAAAGGATAAACTGCTTGATGAGTTTTACCACCGATACCGCTAAAAATCGCAAATATATCATTTTTAACTGTCAGTTCAGTCAAACTCTGAGCAGCCATTTCCGGTTTCAACTGATCATCTACTATTTTCAAATCAATGAAGCGTCCGTGTATTCCTCCCTGATCGTTCACATAGTTGAAATATGCAAGAGCGCTTTTGCCAATAGCAGAATATTCCATTGCCGGACCGCTTAAAGGCTGATGAGTTGCCAGAACAATACTTCTTGCTGTTACTCCGGTTTCTGCAAAACAGAAAGAAGTATCTAACAACAACAGCAATAGTATAGCGGCCAAGCCAACCAGTTTAACTTTTTTTCCTGCAAATATTTTGTTCATACTTTTTTTGTTTTCTGATCAAAATAATGGACTAAGCCCAAGTTCTGACAATTGATGCTGCAACCCCGTGAAACGCCGCATTGTGCCTTCATTTTCAACTGCTTTACTAATTGCTGCTTCTGTTCCTATCAAAACAACGAGTTGTTTCCCGCGTGTAATTGCGGTATAGAGCAAATTCCGCTGCAGCATCATGTAATGATGTGTGGTCAAAGGTAAAATCACTGCTGAATACTCGCTGCCTTGAGATTTATGAACTGTAATCGCATAGGCCAGCGAAAGCTGATCTAATTCTTTCCCCTGATAGTGCACAATTCCCTGTTCAAATTTAACATGCAGTTCTTTGGTTTTCGGATCACAATTAACAATTCGTCCGAGATCACCGTTGAAAACCTGCTTTTCATAATCATTTTGCTGTTGCATGACCTTGTCTCCAATCCGGAACCACTGTTCACGATGTTCCAGACCTTTTGCATCAGGATTCATCTTTTCCTGCAGTTTCCGGTTAAGGTGTATAGATCCGGTAACTCCCCTGTGCATCGGCGTCAGTACCTGAATATCCATCATCGGATCCAACTCAAAACGTTGGGGAATCCTTTCAGTACTCATTAACAGAATTTTTTCTACTATTTTTTCTGGATTGGACTCTTTAATAAAGTAGAAATCCAGCAGTTCTTTTCCCGCATCCGCTTTCTGACTTAACGCACTAAAATCAGGCACTTTCCCTTGACGTACCTTATGAGCATTGACGGTTATGAAACTGTCTGCCGCCTGTCTAAATATGTGATCGAGTCGTACAACAGGAATTGTTCCGGACTCAATCAAATCCAAAAGCACAGCTCCTGCTCCTACTGAGGGCAACTGATCCACATCTCCAACCAGGATCAGCCGTGATGCCGAAGGTACGGCTTCCAGAAAACTGTCCATCAGCAGAGTATCGATCATTGAGGTTTCATCAAGGATCAGCAATTCCTGCTCAAGCGGCTTTTCCCGGTCACGCTGAAACCCAATGTTGCTTGCTTCCAGAAGACGGTGAATTGTAGAAGCTGCGGAACCGGTTGTTTCTGTAATACGCTTAGCTGCACGTCCAGTCGGCGCGGCAAGTCCGATTGAGGGAATTCTGGGACGCATCAGTCCAAGTATAAAGCGCACAATGGTCGTTTTGCCTGTTCCGGGACCACCGGTGATGATTAAAACTTTATGCTGAAGAGCAGCTTCAACTGCCTCTCTCTGAGCAGGATCGAGCTGCAAACCGACCTTTCGCTCCTGTTCATCAATCAGCGAGGACTCACCTTCAAACACGGTATAAGCTTCGCTGTTAAGGATACGGTAAATATTTTCTGCAACCCTCTGTTCTGCTTTATAAAAACGCGGTCTGGAAATCAATTCTTCTTCATCAGCATTTTTATTCCGGATTTTCTCACTATGCAGCAAACTATCATCCAGCAGTTGCCGGATTGATGACTCAAGCATTTCCGCTTCGATATCAAGCTCCTGCGATGTTTTTTCGAGCAGAGTTTGACGCGGGAAACAGCTGTGGCCATTGAGTGCTTGTTGTTCCAGCATATAGAGTAAACCGGCAGCAGCACGATGTGGAGAATTTTTATCGAATCCAAGATTACGTGCAATACCATCCGCGGTGAGGAAACCTATTCCGGGAATATCCGTCAATTGATACGGATTGGCTTTGATCAGTGGAATACTGTTCAAACCGTTTTTTGCAAAAATGCGTTGTGCATATGCGTGTGATATTCCGACACCACGCAAAAAAGTCATCACATCACGCAAACCTCTCTGCTCATCCCAGGCTGCGAGCAGTGATTTTTGCTGTTTTTTGCGTACACCTTTTACTTTTGACAATAATTCAGGTGAACTGTCAATAATTTTGAAGGTGTCTTTGCCAAATTTATTGACGATATGCTGAGCCGTTTTTTCACCAATTCCTTTAAAAACTTCAGAAGAAAGATAACGTACCATTCCTTCTGCAGAAGTTGGTTCAACCGGCATAAACTCACGAATCGAAAATTGCCGTCCGTAAACTTTATGATTCTCCCAGTTACCTTTTAAGCGTAATGTTTCACGTTCACGTGTGTTGAAAACAATGCCTTTTACAGTAATTGGTCTGGTGGAATTCTCTGTCAGAAATGTACCAATTAAAAATCCGTTTTCCGGATTGCTGTACACTATTTTTTCCAGAGTACCGACTAAGTTAACATCGTCTTCGGCCATTTTTTTGAGGCAGTTTAAAAATTATATTTTGTCTATTGTAACGGAGAATAAAAAGGAGAGCGGATCATCTGCAGTAAATCGAAACGCCACTTTCCGCTTTCCTTAAGCAGCAAAAAAGACTGTTGCTTGGTGAACTGCAAATCGAAATTGCTTTTGTGCCGAAAAACGATAGCGGCATTTACATAAAGCAATGTACGGTAGCGATATGATATTTCAGGATTTTTTTCAGTAAGCAAGCCCACAGGTACCCAGTCCAGCTCAACCATACGTGTCGCAAATTCCTCAATAGTAATTTGATTTGTGGACTGTTGTTTACCGTATTTGTACAGTTCAAAATAGCGTTCCTCCTGCCAAAGCTGGAGAAAGTCCTGAAACACAAGCCTGGTTTCATTTTGAATTGCTTCAAGTTCCGCCGGTGTTGGTTGACGGGCAACTGCACCTGAAACAGCAGAAAAAAAGCTTATTGCAAAAAACAAAAGAAGCAGAGATGAAAACTTCTGTTTCACAGCTAAAGTCCTGTTAATATCTTTTAGTTTAAGTTTCATGCCGCCTTACGGTACATGTGCAGACAAAGTGATTCAATAGCGAGCGACTTATTTGCGTTAAGTTCAATTGCCCTTCTTGATTCTGCTATTCGGCTAAATATTTCATGAATTTGTTGCAAATTAAAATGCTCTGCAGAAATTTTCAACGCCGAAATGCGGCTGTCCCCAGAATTAACTGTTCGGTTAATCAACTTTTCTTCAGGTAAACCATGATGCAGCCAAGTTAAATCACGAAACCAAGTTTCGAGAAAATCAAGCAGCAAACTCCATTCTTCATTTTTCGACTTGCCCCATGTTTCACAGGTACGCAGCATTTCTTCCAGGGTTGCCGCGGAAAAAGTGCTCAACCAGCCGATAGCAGTTTGCTGAACTGTTTCCATGAGTTCAAGCCTCGCGGCCAGCTTTCCGTTAACGCTGCCCATGCTGAACGCATTCAGCAACTGTATCCGTTCGCTTGTCAACTCCGTAGTTTGCCTCAAGATACGTTCAGAGATTTTATCAGACAATGGTCTAAAACGAATTTGCTGACAGCGTGAAACGATGGTTTCAGGTAACTGTTGTGCTGATTCTGCAATTAATATCAATAATGTATCTGGTGCCGGTTCCTCCAGAGTTTTCAAAAAAGCATTAGCTGCTTCTCGCCCCAAATGTTCTGCACCATCAAGTATCATTACTCTCTTTTTTGCCTGATCAGGATGGAGTTGGAGCCAATTCAGAGATTTGCGTATTTGATCAATCTTGATAAATTTACCATCAGGAATCAGCACCTGAAAATCGAGAAAATTTTGTTCAGCAATCTGCAGACAAAAATCACACTCTCCGCATGCGTCCTCTCCACATTCTCTGCAGTTAAGTTGTTGTGCAAGAGCAACTGCAGTTTTAAATTTCCCAATATTTGCTTTACCGGTAAACAACCATGCGTGAGGCATCCTGTCTCTCCGGACAGCCTGCTTAAGCAGGTCAATTGCGTGCTCTTGTCCGAAAATATCTCGAAAAGGCATTTGTAAATCAGGTACTTAAAAGTGAAGAAAAGCTGACATTAAAAGCAAAGCCAAGATAAATTGCGATACCTATGATGTCACTGGTTGTCGTGATAAATGGACCTGTTGCTAAAGCAGGATCGATATTCATTCGTTTGAGTATTATTGGAATTGTTGAACCAACTGTTGCTGCAAAACAAACAACTATTAATAATGATAATCCTGAAGTAAGGGCTCTACTCAAATCATGTGTCAGATAATAAGACATACCTGCCAGAATGACAGAACAGATAATTCCATTCAAAAACGCAACTCTTAACTCTTTCCAAAGACGAACAAGCATATCAGTAGTTTGTATAGCACCGGTAGCAAGTCCGCGTACTACGATTGATGAAGATTGTATACCGATACTTCCTCCAAGCGCTGCGACAAGCGGGATAAAATAAGTTACATCAGGTAATGAAACCAGCGCATTTTCATAATAACTCATCACAATTGCTGTTAAAAAGCCGCCTAACAATCCAACAAGCAGCCAGGGCAACCTGTCACCGGACGCTCGTAAAACAGATGTTTCAGTAACTTCTTCATCACCTGTTCCAGCAATGTGGCCCAAATCTTCATTATGTTCTTCAACAATCACATCCACTAGATCATCCAGTGTGACACGACCTATTAAACGTAAATGTTTGTCTATGACGGGAACTACAACCAAATCATATTCCTTGGCAATCCGTGCTACTTCTTCCTGATCCAAATCCTGATCAACTGCTACTACTTCAGGATTCATCAAATTTTCGATCAGTGTGTTACGTTCCGCCAATAAGAGTTCAGTTGTACCAATAGTACCAATCAGGTGATCATATTCATCAACTACATAAGCCGTATAAAATAATTCAAAACCTTCCTTTTTGATAAATTTTTGAATTTCTTTTACCGCAGCAGCAACTGTTTGATTTTTACGTATCGCAACTACGTAAGGGGTCATCAATCCACCCGCGCTTTCTTCGTCATACTGCAGCAGATAGGTCAGTTCTTCACGGTCTTTTTCCGGCAGTCTTTCAAGCAGTGCATCTGCATCATCATCATCAAGAAGTCCGACAAAGTCCGCCGCGTCATCCTGCGGCATATCCTCGATTGCATCACTCAAGCGGTCCGGCGACAATTGCTTTACAATGTCTCCTAGAATTGATGGAGAGTCCTGCAAATTATTGAGCACTTCTGATGAAATTTCTCTTTCGAGATTTTCCAGCACAACCAGTTGATGCTGCAGTTTCAACTGCAGCAATATATTGGCAATTTCAACAGGTTTAAGCGGTTCAAAAACGCTTTTCAGCAATTCTGTACGCTCCGTGCTGATCAGTTTCTTGACCAGTTTGTGATATTGTGTGTCGCGACTTTTATTCATAATTCAGTCTTCAACAGATTCAACTTTAATCTATTAACGCTTATTTCACAGTTTTCCAGTTCTGCACCAGCTCAACAAGTAGTCTCACTCCAACTCCTGTTGCACCACTGTTAGGATGATAACCGATGTGTTTTACATTCCATGATGTTCCAGCAATATCAAGATGAACCCACGGCGTCCCATCAATAAAATGTTCTAAAAACAAACCTCCAATAATAGTTCCGGAATCTCCGACACCGATATTTTGCAAATCGGCGTATTTCCCTTTTATCGCTTCACCGTACTCAGGAAAACTCGGCAGTTGCCAAACGCGGTCACCACTGTTAATTCCGGCCTTCCGAACCTGTTCCATCAAGTCATCATTGTTCGTGATTGCACCGGTTGTGAGGTGTCCCAGTGCGGTAACACATGCACCTGTCAAAGTTGCCAGATCTACAACCGCATCAGGCTTGAATTCCTTAACCACATAACTCAGTGCATCACCGAGAATCAACCTGCCTTCCGCATCTGTGTTGAGGATTTCGACTCGTTTACCGTTATGTGCCGTTACGATGTCTCCAGGACGCTGTGCATCACCGCCGGGCATATTTTCTGTAGTAGGAATAACTGCAACCACATTCAGTTTTGGATTAAGCTGACCAATAACTTTCATCGCCCCCAAAACTGCGGCTGCACCACACATATCAAATTTCATTTCATCCATGGTTTTTCCAGGTTTGAGTGAAATCCCACCTGAATCAAATGTTACTCCTTTGCCGACAAGAGCAACTGTCTGTTTTGCTTTCTGGTGACTGTACTCCAGAACGATCAATTTTGCCGGTTCTCTTGAACCGCGTGAAACGCCCAGCAACATGCCCATACCAAGCTTTTTCATATCTTTTTCTTCGAGGACAGTGCATTCCATTTTGTACTGCTTCGCTATTTTTAGCGCTTCTGCAGCTAAATCTTTAGGTTTCAAATCATTTGCCGGAGTATTACCTAAAGTTCTCGCCATATTTGTTCCATCAGCGAGTATTTTTCCATTTTTTAATGCTTTCAATGAACTAAGTTTTTCAGGATCGCAACAATGAATTTTGATGAATTTAGTAGTTGATGTTTTATTTTCCTGTTTTTTATAAGTATTGAACTCATAAGCTCCTAAAGTTAAACCTTCAACCAGAACCTGCCCCGCATCAGTTTCAGTTGTTTTTTGGAGTAAAGAAGTCATCACGAATCCGACAGTATTTGCTTTTAACGCAGGCAGCATTTTACCTGCTTTTCCAGCAGCACGTCGAAGAGTTTCCGCATCCAGTTCATCTTTTTTGCCTACACCAATCGCCAGCATCTGTGGAATTTTTGTATAGCCTGAGACAAAGTGCTGGCTACTGCCTTGTTTTCCGTTAAATACTCTTAACTTAAGAGCAGTACTGAGTTGTTTTTTTAACTCGTCAGGAAGATCCCTAAGTCCGCTTCCAGACGCATCTGTGTCTTCTGCTACAAAAACCACAAGTGCTGCTAATTTTTCATTTTTAAGCGGAATATTACTTATTTCAATTTTCAATTCCATTTTAATTCCTTGTAATAATTTTAATGATTAAGCAGCAGGCAAATAAACCAGCAGCTTTTAATATTTTGAGTAAATTTTAAGAGTAATAAACATACCGAGCTTGTGCATCAACAGACAAGACTTTAGTGTAAAAGCAAATAAGTCATCACCAGAGTGACTTAGTCCTACGCCTGCTGGAGAGAACATATTCAGCATTAATATTGAGAAAGCTGATGTGCATAGCAGCAGACCAGATGACAACGCTAAAACAAACTGAAAGCAAAACTAGAGTCATTTTTTTTACTTAAAAAAAGGATCCAAAACTATTTTCATCAACATGTCATTACTTAAATTTAAGTTGACATGTTGACCAAGATTCTATAAATTTCGTTGATGAAACACATTAAACTTATACAGGATCAGGTTCCTAAAATCAACTTTACAAGTTATTCAAAGGTTCAGAATCCATGAAAATAATCACTAAAGACTAACGCGTTTTACAGTAACTTTACTCAATTCCTACCCTTTTTTCCAAATCCTTGTTATTCATGTTCAAGGCCTCAAAAACTTTCAAAATTCTGCTCTTTTCACATCTTGTGCTGATACTGTTCTCTTTTCCGGGTACAGTACTTCAAGTCTATGCTGAAGAAGATGTGCTTACTCCATCATATAACTGGACACCCCAGTTTTACGGAAAGATCAAAGGAGAACGCAAACTGCTTTATACACGCAGTTTTGCACGTAGTCAGTTACGTTTTGTTGATATAGACAATGATGGTGATGATGATCTGTTTGTAGGAAAAGCAGATGGACGTATTGCTTTTTTCCTTAATCAAGGCAGTTTTTCAGCACCACTCTTTGAACTGCAGACAGAAGATTTTGTGGTGATCCATGAAGGTCTGGACGAACAAAACAATCCAACCCTGTTGAAAACAGTCCTTGATGTAGGCAGTAACGCCGCACCTGAGTTTGCGGACATTGATAATGACGGTGACTTTGATCTATTTATAGGCTCCAAAGATGGACATATCTTTCACTATGAAAATAGAGGAAATCAACTTAGTCCGGTTTTTTTCCGTAAAACACCAATTTACATGGGTTTAAAATTTGGAGGCAACAGTGTACCCCGTTTTGCAGACTTAAACGGTGACCGTGCTTTGGATTTATTAATTGGCACAAGATCCGGAAAAATTCATATATTTTTTAATTCCGGAATGACAGATGAAGCAGTTTTTTGTACCGCATTTAAGGTTGCGGATCCACCTGATTTACGCTGTAAGTATCAGCCTGAACTGCTTGCGAACATTGCTCCGCAGATAGATGCAGTTCCGGAATTAGTAGATTGGGATCAGGATAAAGATTTGGACCTGGTTGTAGGCAAATCAAATGGAAAATTAAATTATTATCTTAATAACGGTGACCGCTTTGCGCCGCAATGGCTTTTAAAATCAAAGCACTTCCAGTTTATTGATACTGGAGCAAACGTTGCTCCTACATTTAAAGACCTGAATCAGGACAATTTTCCGGAATTATTTTTAGGTACAGCCTCGTCCATGGTTATCTATTATGAAAATAACGAAGTTCTGCTGGATCAGTTGAGTAAAATTTCTGCAGTTCAATTGAAAAAACTCGATAAGTCCGCTTCTTTTAATAATATTCTTTCGCAGGCCTGCAGGCAATTAAGAGGTTTACCTGAGTGTCTAGCCACTCTTGCTGCAGCCTTCGGTGTACCTGCAGAAGTAAAAATAGCAGGCATGGAAGAATTACATCCCTATATTTTACGACCCGATCTAAGTATTGACACAAATCCGGATCAAGTTTCTCCTGCATCAGCTTCCGGAGTAACCAAGAATGTAGCTGGCGTAGATTCTGCTGTTGAAGAAAACTCTGCAGCGGACGCTGAGACCCAAGCTGCTAATGAGGGGGAAGCTGAAGAGAATGCAGTACAGACAGATCCTGCAACTGCAGATGGTGAAAATCAGGCTGAAACTCCAGCCATAAATAAAGAAATTGAAAAACTTAAATTACAGGGTGTTATTACCAGGAATCAACTCTGGTTAGCCAGTAGAAACTTTTTTAAGATAGAGAGTTTAATTGGTAGTGAACGCTATTCCAGCATCACCAGCGGTGACTGGAACAAAGACGGACGCCTCGATATCCTACTAGGCAGTCGCTCCGGAGAAATATTTGCGTTTGAAAACAGAACTGAGCAAGGAACTGACTGGTACCCCATCCATTTTCCTGCCTTGAAAAATAATAAAAGACAATTCAGTTCACCTATACTAGCAGATATTGATGGAGATGGAGATTTAGACATCATCAGCGGAAATCGACGTGGTAAATTGGAATTGCTGCTCAACCGAGGTTCTGCAAAAAAACCTGAATGGATAGTCCATGACGTGAATATTTCGCAAATTGATGTTGGAAGTTTCAGCACTCCTTTACTAGAGGATATGGATAGAGATGATGATCTGGATCTGCTTGTTGGAAATAGTAAAGGTTTGATAATTTACTACGAAAATCAAGGAAGTAAAACGGCACCGCATTTTGTTTTGCGTAATACACGTATTTCCGGAATTCAGTTGAAAGCCAATGCTGCTCCAACTTTTTGGAAATGGAACGCAGATGAACACCCTGACCTCGTCGTTGGCGGTCGTGCAGGCTTTTTAAGTCTGCTTAGCCATCTCCCGCCTGAAAGATCTCCTGCACTGCGTGGGTGGAAACTAGAGGCAGAACACTGGCAAAACATCAGTAGTATAGGTTACAGCAGCCCACATTTTGCGGATTTTGACGGAGACAACAAATCAGATTTAATGCTGGGAGATGAAGAAGGAAATCTGTTATTTTGGAAAAATAACGGTGTGATTAAAAAAGAAGATACTGAAGAAAAGAGCACATTAATCCTTACTGAAAATATGCTTGAAGTTGAAGAGGAAAAAGAGCAACAGTCTGAGACAAAGATTGCTTTTGAAAAATCGGTTAGCGAAAAGGATCCGGAGGAAAAGGAACCGATAGATCCAAAATTCGAATTTGTCAGCGCCAAGTATGGAAACTTGGAACTTGGCCGACGCGCTTTTCCGGCATTTATAGATATAGATGGAGACAACATTCTTGATTTAATTGTTGGAAACAAAGCCGGAGAATTGAGATATTACCGACGTGAACAAAACTCTGTAGATGCTGAGTGGACTTTAGAAAGCAAGCATTTTCTTGATTATCGAGGAGGCAAGAATTCAGCACCTGTTTTTACGGATTTAGACGGAGATGCGGATTTAGACCTGCTTGTCGGCAATCAGCAGGGCAGCATTCAGTACTGGGAGAATAAGGGGAATTTTGAGTTTGCAAATTTCGTCTACAATCCTACACCATTTATCGGTGTCACTGGAGGAAGAAACTCTGTGCCTGCAGTTATTGATTTAAATGGAGATGGTCTTAATGATCTTCTTGTTGGAAATTTTTTAGGACAGCTCTACAAATATCAACGTACAGGCATCAACAAAGGCAACCGTTTCCAACTGGAGATACGCAAATATTTAAACTTGGACGTTGGTCTCGGAGCAATACCGATAATTGCAGATCTTAATAACGATCAACAGCCGGAACTGATTATAGGCTCTGATTCGGGAAAGATGAAAAGCTTTGAGCTTGATCCTGATGCTACAGGTTCAATTAACTGGAAAGCTTCTCCGGAATATTTTAAGGAACTGAAATTACCTGTTGGAGCTAATCCGGTTTTTGTTGATCTGGATAATGATGGTGATTTGGATTTGATAATTGGGAGTGAGGCTGGAACCCTGTATTACTTTCGTAACACAGGGCGCTGAATATTAAGCATGAGGCTTGTGGACAGAAAAACAAATGAGTGTTTCGTGTCCACTGCTCAAAAAAACTACCCTATCAGCTTTAACACAGTCATAGAATTCTGATTTGCCTGTGCCATCATGGAAGTACTTGCTTCCATCATGATCTGATTCCGGGTAAATGTTGCCATTTCTTCAGCCATATCCGCATCACGAATAACAGATTCAGAACTGACAGTATTTTCGTGTGCAATCCGGAGGTAATTCAGATTACTTTCCAGATTGTTCTTCTGGAACGCACCCATCTTACCACGAGTCGCACTAACTTCCTCAATTGCCTGGTCGATAACCCGGATAGCATCTTGAGCCTGATCCGCGTTCAGCACCAATATTTCAGATAAAGATTTGAAATTTGAACTATTTTTCTCACCTCTGCCCAAATCATTGGTTTTGATGCTTCTCAACGATATTTCAGAATGCTGATCAGCATTAGCTCCAATCTGAAAGGTCAATGAGTTCTGCGAAAAAGTAACTGTTCCCGCATTTCCTCCAAGAGGTGTTGACTCACCGGTATAACGAACCTTGATTCCTTCCGCAGTACCTGAACCGTCGGAACCTGTCAAAACCTGACCTTTTCCGAATGATACTTCACCGTTTATTTCACCGGCAACATCAGTACCATTTGTCACAACTACGTTAGTGTTTGAAACGTTAGATACTAGTCCGGCTGTATTACTTGCAACCTGAAAAGTATGTTCACTACCGAATTCCTTGTGTCTGAATGAAACGGCCTGAGGCACATTCCCGTCAGTCATAGGTGGATAAGGTCTGATCAAATCAAGCTCTAAGCCGGCATCACTAATTGCCGTACTGAGATCATTCAGAGTCTGTTCAACTGTTTTCCCTTTTTCTGTTAAAAAGTTAACAGTTCTTCCACCCTCTGAAACAGTAATTTGCTCACCGGAATCAATTATACCTTGAGTCAAAGCTACTGAACCAGTATGATTGGCCCGACTCGCCGCGTTATTGATTTTGACTGCATAACCACCTACACCAGAACTGTGTGCTTCAGTAGTAGCATCAACAAATTCCAGATTATCTCCGGTTGTTACTCCATTACCTGCCCGACTTCCATCAAGCAAATAGTTATGACCATACTGCGTACTTGTTGCAATACGGTTGACTTGTTCCAGGATATTATTTATTTCACTTTGATCCGCCTGGAGCATATTTGGATCGTTGGCACCCTCGTTGCCTGCATGCACAGCCAATTGACGTGCCTGAATCAGAGCGCTGCTGACTTCATCCAGTGCACCTTCCGCTGTTTGCATCAGCGAAACTGCCATCTGTGAATTATCAATAGCCTGATTTAGTCCTGCAGACTGCGCACGCAGATTCTCAGAAATCTGTAATTGCGCAGGACTGTCTGCAGCACGGTTTATCTTTAAACCAGAAGATAATTTCTCCATGGTTTTTGCTTGAGCGTCGGCATTTTTGACAACGTTCCTGTGAGCGTTTACTGCGCTCATATTAGTGTTTACTCGCAAAGACATAATGTCCTCCATTATGAGTGTTAAACAACCCTCACTGCATGTGAGAGTTTATTGTTGCTTTCAACACCGCATCCATGCGCGAATCTCCAGCGCCCTCATCTGTACAAATGAGGGATGATAAGCTGATAATGAATATTCACCATTCAGCTGATTAAAAGCTTTTAAACAAGCTCCTAATTTTTTAAAGTCAATTTTCAGAATTCTGTCTGCATGTTTATCTCGATAAAAAACATTTAGCTTTGAGCATTAAAAGAAGGCACTTTCTAAGTGCTAATCCACCTTCATTGTTAACAGCAATTTTTCGTTTGCAAATCATCTGATTCGGTTGTTTCTGAGCAAGACAATTTAGAAAGTTCATCTTTTCACACTTGCAGATATCCGGAATTTAATGTACTTCTCCAATTCCATTCATGACAGATCAGTAGCTCTATCAACTGGACCAGTGATAAATTTCACGAATTCCAATCACCTTTCCTATTCTTGAAAGGAAGTCCATAATTTCTGGCTTTTTTGAAACTTGAACACGACTGTACAATCCGGATATTTCACGATTTCTAACTTTAAAATCCGCTTATTTACCCAGTTTGAATCGTCCCTTCATACTGATTCTGCTGATCTAGACAGTTTCATAAAAAGTTTAAACCATGTTATTTCGAGCAGTACTATAAATCTTTTTAACTGAATATGTTTTAAGATTACTATTCTTTCAAAATAACAAATTATGAATTAAGGACTTTTTACAAAGTGCTATCTTCAGCTTTAATACTTAAAACAAAGGACAATTTCTTTTTTTGTCCTTTGTCTTAAATACTGAATGCCTGCAGCTTACTTTTAGCTTTACTTTTAGCTGCTTTGAGCTGCACCAAGATTGATTAAGTCAAGAAGCAGACTGCAGTGTTAAGAAAGGCTTTCCAGTAGATTCTCCGGAAAGCCTGTTCTAATTTAATCACCGAAAGTATTATCCCAGCAACTTCATGACGCTCATCGAACTCTGATTCGCTTGTGCCAGCATAGCTGTACTAGCTTCCATCATGATTTGATCACGTGTAAAACTGGCCATTTCGGAGGCAATGTCCGCATCTCGAATTACTGATTCTGAACTCACGGTATTTTCATGAGCAATCCTCAAGTAATTCAGGTTACTTTCCAGGTTGTTTTTCTGGAACGCCCCCATTTCACCACGGCTGGCGTTTACCTCTTCAATTGCTTTATCAATGATCCGAATTGCATCTTGTGCCTCTTCAGCACTCAGCATTTTGACATCTGATAGAGAACTAAATTTAGAATCGTTTAACTCTCCTTTGCCTAAATCTGATGATTTAATGCTACGTAAAGATATCTCCGAAAACTGGTTAGCATTTGCACCAACCTGGAATGTCAACGAATTTTGTGAAAAAGTTAGAGTACCGGCATTTCCGCCCAATGGAACTGATTCACCGGTGTATCTAACACGAATACCTTCAGTTGTTCCGGCACCTTCAGCACCTGTCAGTACTTGACCCTTGCCGTATGTTTCTTCACCACCGATTACGCCCTTTACATCCAGTCCGTTTTCAACAGCGACACTCACATTTGCGACGTTTGAAACAAGTCCAGCCGTGTTGCTGGCAACCTGGAAGGTATGTTCACTTCCAAATTCCTTGTGCCTTAAAGTAATATTTAGCGGCGTACTCCCATCAGTTTGTGGAGGAAATGGACGAATCAATTCCAGCGACAGTCCGGCATCATTAATTGCAGAATCCAGATCATTCAGAGTCTGTTCAACTGTTTTCCCTTTTTCTGTTAAAAAGTTAACAGTCTTACCTCCTTCAGAAACAGTAATTTGCTCTCCGGAATCGATAATTCCCTGAGTCAAGGCCACGCTACCGCTGTGAATAGATCGCGTTGCCGCTTGCTGAATATCCACCGCATAACCACCAGGACCGGATGAGTTTGCTGTAACTCCGGCATCTATAAACTCTAAGTTATCTCCGGTAGTCACTCCGTTTCCGGCACGACTTCCATCAAGCAAAAAGTTATGACCATACTGCGTACTTGAAGCAATACGATTGATTTGCTGTAAAACATTGTCAAATTCTGCTTGATCTGCCTGAAGCATATTTGGATCATTTGCGCCTTCGTTACCAGCATGTACTGCCAACTGACGTGCCTGAACAAGTGAGCGACTGACTTCCTCTAGAGCTCCTTCTGCTGTTTGCAGTAACGAAACAGCCATCTCTGAATTGTCAATTGCCTGGCTCAATCCCGCTGATTGCGCACGAAGATTTTCTGAAATCTGCAATTGAGCAGGACTGTCGGCGGCACGATTAATTTTTAAACCTGAAGAAAGTTTCTCCATAGTTTTTGCTTGAGCGTTGGCATTGTTAATAACGTTACGATGAGTGTTCATCGCACTCATATTAGTATTTACTCTTAAAGACATAGTGTCCTCCTTGATACATGTTTAATGATTTTCAGTAGTGAAAATCAATTTATACCTTAGAAACCATACTTCCATGTACTTTCTCTAAGGAAACCCCGTCTATAATTACGAGGAGTTTTAAGCCGATGGAGACCATTCTCCATCCGGCAGAGTAAAAAGCTTTAGAAGCTTCATACAAACTTTCTAATAAAAGAATTTATGTTAATTTCTCTTAATATTTATTTAGTTAGCTATTTTTTTAGCAAAGCCGACATTTCCAATCGGAACTTAAACTTGAATCTCACTGTTATTTTTCTGAACAACAAATACTCAAGAAACAGAACACAACTTCATCTGTGTTCTCTGTCTCAAATATTTACGGCAATTGTCTGTGTCCGTACAATTTAAAGCTAAAATCATTTACAGGCTCAACAATTGACGAGACAAACTGCTTTTGCAGCCGTCCCGTCATTTATCGCTTAAGTACTAATAAATAACTAATTAACCCAAGAGTTTTAAAATAGACTTAGGCATTTGATTTGCCTGGGCTAACATTGCTGTGCTGGATTCCATCATAATTTGATTTCTAGTGAATTTTGTCATCTCCTGTGCCATATCTGCATCTCTGATGACTGATTCAGAATTCATTACATTCTCATGCGCAATTCTCAAATAGTTCAGGTTGCTCTCGAGTGTATTTCTCTGGAAAGCTCCCATATAACCACGGTTTGCTGCTACTTCTTTAATTGCTTTATCAATAATTTGAAGAGAATCCTGAGCTCCTTTTGCGTCTAGCAGTTGAATATCAGCAAATGAACGAAATCCGGAACCATTAGTCACGCCATTACCTAATTTATTTGATTTAACGCTCTTAAAAGAAACCCTCGCGGTTTGATTCGCATTTCCACCAATCTGAAAGGTCAGTGAATTCTGTGTAAAAGTTATCGTACCGGCACGCTGTCCCATAGGCGGAGTATTTTCACCACTGTAACGAACAGAAATCCCTTCCGCTTTACTGCCAAAACCACCAGCCCCGGTAAGAAGCTGTCCTTTGCCAACGGCTTCTTCGCCGGCAATTTCACCAACAATATCAGCTCCATTTTTCACTCTCTCCGCAACATTGGCCACTTTTGAGAGCAATCCACCGGTGTTGCTTGAAACCTGAAACATTGGCTCACTTCCATATTTTGTATGTCTGATAGTCAGCATTTGCGGTGCATTATTTGAGGTAACCGAAGAATCCGGCCGGACTAATTCAACGTTAATTCCTGCTGCATTGATGGCATTTGACAACTGATTTAATGTTTGCTCTACTGATGTTCCGGCAACCGTTCTGAAGTCCACTGCACGTCCGCTTTCTACAATCGTGATTTGTTCTCCTGCATTAATAATCTCTTGAGTCAGGGCAACAGTTCCTGAAACCTTCGAGCGTGCAGCAGCTCTAGTAATATCTATGTCATAACCGTTAACACCTGAACTTACGCCAGTAGTTTCCGCACCTACAAAGGTCAGATTTGCACCGGTAGTAACTCCGTTTCCGGAACCGCTACCATCAAGTAAATAGTTTTTTCCATACTGTGTATTCTTGGCTATACGGTTAATTGATCCTATAATTTGATCTAATTCCTGCTGATCTGCCTCCAGCATCGTATCGTCATTAACAGCTTCGTTTGCTGCGTGAATTGCCAGTTGACGTGCTTTAACCAAGGAACGGCTTACTTCATCAAGAGCAGCTTCACCTGTCTGCATCAATGAAATCGCCATCTCAGAGTTGTCAATTGACTGCTTTAAACCAACTGTCTGCGCACGTAAATTCTCTGAAATCTGCAGTTGTGCCGGTGCATCTGCACCACGGTTAATTTTTAATCCGGAAGACAGTCTTTCCAGTGTCTTGGTTTGAGTAGCGGTGTTTCTTAATAGATTGCGGTGCGCAAATATTGCGGACGCATTTGTATTGATTCTCATAACATTCTCCTTTGTAGGAATTATTTTGACTGCAACCCCTGTGTTTCAGGGAGATTTCTCCCCGGCATCCCTGCATGTGGAGTTACTTGTCATTGCTCATTTCCGGAATTCGCATCCCGTCCTGCAGATAAAACAATTCATCCTTGGATTGTTCTCTGCTGCAGAAAAGAGCATTATCATTTTCAAAAATATTAGCTTCCAGTGCGTCAATGCTGCTGAAAGTTGATTCATATTTTATTGACTAAACATCTTGCAATTACCACCACCGGCAGCATTGCGGTTTATAGTCTTCGTTTATCAGCATCCGTTCCTGCGTCTGTACTGTTTAACAGTCTTTAAGCTGTCGTTAAGCAGACGGTTTCATCCATGAAACTATTGCTGGTACTCCGTACCTGCGTGATTTGCAAAAGACAATCAGCTTCAGCTCCAAAATGGAGCAAAACCAAGCGTCATTATCAAAATCAGCGCACCTGGTTTCCGTTCCAGGTTTTAAGATCAGCTGTGAAATAATTGCTGATTATTATTTAATCAAGAACATAAGTTCCGTCACCTTGAGCGCAGTCGGATGCACCGGCTGCGTTCACCATAACGGCGCTTTCGCATTACTTTTTTCACTAAGTGCTTTTCGCTGAATTCTTCCATGAAACCAGCGAAATGCTACGTCATCATCAAACCCGCCTGTGGGTCAGGCGAATTGGGGTCAGCTCCTTTAACCGTTGATTAATTTCATCACCGACATTGGAGTCTGATTTGCCTGCGCCAGCATCGCTGTGCTGGACTGAACCAAGATCTGATTACGGGCAAAAGCAGTCATTTCTTCCGCCATATCCGCATCTCGAATAATTGATTCCGCATTAGTTACATTTTCGTGAGCGTTTCTCAAATAATTGAGATTGCTTTCCAGATCATTTTTCTGAAATGCGCCCATTTTTCCACGGAAAGCGGTTATCTCATTAATCGCTTTATCTATGATCAGAATCGCATCCTGTGCTTTTGACGCTTCAGTCAGGTCAACATCATTCAGTGAACGATAACCGGATTCATTGGAAACACCGTTACCAAGTTTTTTACTGTTGATACTACGCAGAGCAAAGCTGGTTGATTGATCTACATTTGGCCCTATATGAAAAACCAGTGAGTTCTGAGAAAGAGTAACCGAACCTGCACTTTTTCCTAAAGGCGGAGCTTGCTCTCCGGTATAGCGAATTTTCAATCCGGAAACTTTAGAAGGCAGACTTCCTGTCAAGACCTGACCTTTCCCTATTCCAAGTTCTCCACCGATATAACCCGCTACATTTAAACCATTTTTTACTGTGTCCGGAACATTTGCTTGAGCTGACAAAACACCTGATGTTTTGCTGCCGACTTGAAATGAATGCTGACTGCCAAACTCTTGATGCTCGAATTTCAAAAATTGCGGTGCATCCGGAGTAGACGCACTTCCGGGCATCCGGAGCATCTTAATCTTCATACCTGAAGCAATTACCGCCTTTTCAAGACGATTCATCGTAGTTTCAACACTCTCTCCTGCAATTGTCTGAAAATTTAATGTTTTTCCGCCTTCTGAAAAAGTCAACTGTTCTCCGGAGTCAATCACGCCTTTTGTCAAAGCGACTTTAGCTGTGACTGTTGAATGGGTAGCTGCCACCTTAATATCCACCTCATAACCACCAACCGGAGATGATTTTGTTTTTTCAGATGCACTGATAAATTCCAAGTTATCTCCTGAGCTAACTCCGTTTGCACCCATGCTGCCGTCCAAAATAGCTTTTGTTCCGTAATTTGAGATACTCGCAATTCTGTCAATTGCGCGAAGAGAATCATCAAATTCCTGTTGATTTGCGGCCAGCATTGCTTCATCATTCACGGCTTCGTTAGCAGAACTAATCGCAAGTTGCCGGGCATTAATCAAAGTCCGGTTAACTTCTTCCAAAGCTCCTTCAGCAGTTTGTAACATCGTAATTCCAGTTTCTGAATTGTCTATGGCTTGTCGAAGTCCCGCAATTTGTGCCCTCATCCGTTCTGAGATGATCAGGCCTGCAGGAGAATCGGCACCGCGGTTGATTTTCAACCCTGACGAAAGCCGTTCTAAGTTTTTGTTTTGAACCTCAGTGTTCTTTATCAGGTTCCTGTGCGAATTAATCGCAGCGATATTGTGATTTATCCTTAAAGGCATGATTCCTCTTATTCAGTTTGATTGTTGATGAACGTATACTAAATCTGCTTGATCGCAGCCTTCCTGGCTTTGACTTCAGCTGATTGTTGTAAATAACGACTCATCAGCAGGTTCCCACACCAACCAATGATTATTCTCTTTCCTGACCCCACTGTTTGAAGAATGAAGTCAGATTGTTATTTACAATTTGTAATTTTAATATTCTTTTTATTACATTTTTTTATAAACACATGTCTGATTCTTATTAAGATCCTTATAAGAATTACAAAGCAGTTGCTGCTCAGACAGAATTTAAATCTTTTTCAGTTATTGCATGTTACTTCAATAGAGTAAGCACTGTTTTCGAATTTTGGTGTGCCTGTGCCATTGAAGAACGTCCTGCATTTTCTGTAATTATTTTTTTTGTCATTTCTGCAAAAGCCTGTGCTTTACTGCTGTTTTCCAGATTAGGCCGGGAAACGATCAAATTGCTATGTTCCTGTTGCAGATGCAGCAAACTTGTTTTTAAAGTTTTACCACAAACCTTTTCAACTCTGTCTTTTACGGCAGAGACTTCTGCAAAGCTTTTTTCGAGCACACACATCGCATCTTTGACTCTCTGTCCAGTTCGAATATCGATTTCCTGTAATGACTGAAAACCGGAAACATTTTCTGTTTCCCTACCCAGTTCAACAGCGTGAATACTTCCAAGGCTCAGCTGTTCTATATGCGGTACAGGATTTCCAAGTTGAAATTGAAATCCGTTCTGCGACACAGAAACAGTGCCGGCAATATTATCAGCAGGCAGCTCTGTTCCTGAATACCTGACTGTCAATTTACCTATTCCGTCTGCATCAGCAGGTGCACTTAAAAACTGACCGTGCCCAAAACTTGGGATAGCGTTGATAAAACCTTTAACATCCAGTCCCGGTTTTGAAAGAGTAATCCGCTGACTTTCCGGAGAAATAAGCCCTGGTGTATAACTTGATGCACCAAAACTGTGTGAGCTTCCATATTGCAGATGTCTGAAATGCAGAAGTTGACTCGAATTTAAAATAATTTCAAGCGGTATTTCTCTTTCAGAAAACCAACTTGAAAGACGTTTAAATGTGTTTGAAACACTTACGCCTCTCTGAGTAACGAAGCGGTTAGCTATCCCACCTTCTTCAAAGATCAATGATTCTTCATTATCTACCATTGCTTGAGTAAAGGGACGTACACCTTGTAGTTCCGCTCTGCTAGCCACTTCTGTAACTAATATTTGATAACCGCTCAGCGGCGATGTTTTTGAATCGGCATTCATACCAACAAATTCCAGAAATTTCCCAGTCGCGACTCCACGCACCCCGTGACTACCGTCCAAGAGTGCATGCTGACCATAACTTGTTTCAACTGCGACTTTGTTTATTTGATTAATCAACTGTTCAAGCTCTGTCTGGTCAGCCAACCTGACAGCACTGTTGAATTCCGTTTCATTGCTTACTAAAACAAGCAGTTCATTCATTTCAAGCAGAGACTTTTCGACATGTGATAGTGCTCTTGCTATTGTTTGTACAATTGACATATCTTCCTCAACATGAGAAATCTCACTTTGTAATACTGCTGACTGCACCCTGATCTTTTCATTTTTCATAACTTGATCCGGTAAGTCATCCTTGATAACGGTCAAGGGCGCGGGAGTTGGTTTTCTTTCTTTCTTCTCCTCACCCTGCTGGTACATTGAATTCCTGAATGTACCTTGCTCGCTCAACGATCTCATCGTCGAAGCTGTGTTTGCACCAATATTAATAGACATAATCCCTCTTTTGTTAAACTGTTCTCTGGAGAGAAACTCAGCATACAAATACACCTCGTTTCTCCACCCAGGGACAAAACTAAAATTAATTAAAATATTTAAAAAAATGATTCACAAAGCTTTCGTCCTGATGACAGCAGCTTGATGAATAATTCTTTTTTATAGTTATAGTCGGCAAGGCTCAAAAAACCGGATAAGGGCTAGGTAACAAGACCTTTAACCTTAAATCTGGAATCTTGAGCCTTAAATCTTTTACTTAGTCGCGCTGCCGAGAAGCTGCAGGACCGATTTCGGAATTTGATTTGCCTGTGCGGCCATCGCGGTTCCGGAAGCAATCAAAATTTGATTTTTCGTAAAATCACTCATTTCCGCAGCCATATCAGAGTCACGGATGACTGATTCAGCATTTGTCAAATTTTCGCTTGAGACTCTTAAATTACGTAAGTTTGATTCCAGCGAATTTTTCTGGAACGAGCCAAGGTTACCTCTGAGAACTCCAATTTCCATAATCGCGTTGTCAATCAGTTTAATCGAATCTTGTGCTCCCGCATTGTTTGTGAGGTCTATATCCGCCAAACTTCTAAATTGACTCTTGTTTGTTACTCCCCGTGCTATTTGTTCACTACGCAGATCACCAAAAGAAAATGCTACTGTTTGCTTGTGATTTGCGCCAATTTGATAAACAACTGAATTTTGTGTGATGTGTACATATCCTTCTACATCTTTGCCTACCAGTTCCTCATTAGTTTCTTGCACGATTTTCTGCCCAATTACACGGCCCTGTTCATCTTTAATTTCCACCAGTCGATGACCAAGTTCCTTGTCATATTGAACGACAATTCCTTCTGTCGGAGTTCCTTTTGCACCATGTAAAAACTGACCGTCTCCCAGAGCAATGTCACCTCCTATATAACCAGAAACATCCTGCCCCCTTTCAGAAAGCTTGATAGTCCCTACTTCTTCACCAAATAGTCCCTGTATATTTGTAGATATTCCAAAAGTCGGTTTGCTGCCATACTGTTTATGTTTGACCGTCAACATACCAAGGTCATTGATCGATATTTCTACGTCAAGACCGTTTTCATCTGCTTTGATCTGTAAGGCAGTTGCTACTATATCCCGCAGCTTTGCTTCTGTCGTATCTCTCGTAAAAGCAGGCGATTTACGATGGTAATTAGCAAGTACTTGTTGGATGTTTTCTTTCAGGTTTTGCTCTTCATCGGTGTCCATTTTCATGACTCTGTTATTTTCTTTTAAGACAAATGAAACACCGTTTTCTATTTCTTCCAAAGAGATTCCCCTGGCTGCCACAACTTCAGGGCGCATAGCTACCTGTTCTATATCAATTGTATAGCCCTGCTTAGTAGGTGACTGTTGGGTAAGTGCAGTTGCACCAACAAAAGTTAATCCGTCACCAATTGCCACACCGTTGACTTCATTACTGCCGTCAAAAAGAACTCTTGTGCCAAATTGAGTTAAACCTGCAATCTTATCAATTGTTGAAAGAATGTTTTCAACTTCCATCTGGTCTGCCTGGAGGATCTGCTCATCTGCAACTCCATCATTGGCTGCATGTAATGCTAACTGACGCATACTGATTAACATTGAACTCACCTCACTCAATACCCCTTCTGCGGTCTGCACCATTGAAATGGAGGTTTCGGAGTTTTTAACTGCCTGGTTCAATCCAGATATCTGTGTACGCATCTGCTCCGAAATCATCAGATCAGCTGGGCCGTCTGCAGCTGAGTTAATTCGTAAACCTGAAGACAAACGCTTCAGATTGTTATTCGTGTCTTCTATGGTTCTGTTCAAATACCGCAATGAACTCATTGAGGCAGTATTATGGTTGACACGCATGGCATCCTCCTTAACTAGAGTGTTAATATTCGGTCAAAAACACTTGACCAAAGTTATAAACAATTTAATATTGTTATTTGTACTAAATATAATATTTTTATTACATTTTACGTTGCACTAACTTATTGTTTTATTTTATGAAAGAATTTTATAACTACTTTATTTTACAAGTACATTTCAGCCGCTATTTTCAGGCTAAATTACTAATGCAGGTTTATTAGACACAGCACCTCACTCTTCCGCTGAAACGGGAACATAATGCGCAGATAAACGTCACTGCATTCGCAAACTAACGTCTTCTATAAGTTTAGAGTTACACTTTCTTCAACACACGAACAATCACCCAGCAGATTCAAACTGAACCTCTACAAGCAACAATTCGCCCTGTCAGCATTAAGAAATAAATGCTGAAGAGAAAGTCTAATATTTGACGTAACTCGATGCTACGTTTTATCAAGAGAGCACACAACTCCCTTCATAACACGTAATACCAACTTAGGCTTAATTCTTATGAACCAGTAAGCGAATTAGCTAATTATTTTGAAACAGTCTCAAAATCTACTGACTCAAAACACAGCAGACGTAAA
>JABGPG010000144.1:6033-23491 GCA_018645085.1 Deltaproteobacteria bacterium | reverse complement strand
CAACTTAATCACGCTAATTCAGTCTTTCCAATTAAGGAAAAGATAATACTTTCAGTTAATAATGCAAATCTGCATATCACTTTTAAATTTTCTAAGAACAATGATACTCCCGGAACAAAGGTTTTCAAAGCTCTGTTACAAAGTCAATCTTGACGATGAGGGAGTTCAATTAGTACGGAATCTCATCCAGGACAATTTAAGCTAGGAGAACCGAATATTCTCCTAATCCTGTGTACATTCGTCCCAGGAGAGGATTTCCATTGTCTTTCTTATCGACATTTTAATCAGGAACTTTAATGCTTTTTGTGGAATATTTTTTTGAGGCACTAAACTGTAGTTTTCAGGCTTAGATTGGAGGCAAAGCACAGGAGGAGTAAATTTTTTAAGTAAATTTAGAAATGGTAGTTAAAACCGAACAAGGGATATATTCGTTCGCTTTTAAGAGGATAGTTCAAGGCATTTTCACCATCCTTGCGTTCAACATAATTTGCACCTTGAAGTCTACGGTGCTGAAGTATTGTATCCCACCATGCATGGATAGCGATGGGTTGTGTTAGATCAAAATCACCATCTGCAGGATGGTAAACCCAGCCTAAATACATTCCGGCCGCAAATGCAATGCCCGGAGACGCGCTGAACCCTGCTCCATTATGTGCTGCTCCAAAAATTGCACTTGCAGTTAGGATACTTCCCCAGCGTGAGAGTCCTTTGCTGAGTCCGGTTGAATATAGTTTAAATAAAGATTGCTGTATCACACCTCGAAAGAGCATTTCCTCACCCACTCCAACCAACTGATACTGCAGAAATGATGTGTTTATCATTTCTGTTTTGCTCAAATCCGAATCCACATGGTACGTCAATAAATTAGTATCAAGAGAAACTGTAGAAGCCCAAATTGTCGGCCCCCAGAAAGTCAACTCGTCTGCAAATTCCCAAACCTGAAAAGGAGCCAGCATCATTCCAAAAGTCTCAGTGTTTTTTTCACAACCTGTTTCGTAAAGATCATAAAAAGTCGCGAAAGTAAGGTTGCCGTACATGCTTAAATATGCATTTGCAAAATACGTTTCTCTTGAGTAAAAATAATCATGTTGGTTTTCGTCATCTGTTAATTCAGTCTCTTTATAAATTTTATTATAGTATTTTTCATAATCTGCACTGCTTGAATATGTCAAATACTTGTTAATCGCCATCCAGCGTGAACCGCCTAAAACAAGCATTTTGTCGTAATGACCTAGAACTCCATATCCCAGTCCAGGAATCAGATATTCCGCTACAGTAGCACCTAAACATCCTAAACTGGAAACTCCCAAAGCTGAGAAAGGAATTAAAAGACCAACAAGTAAAGGAAACAGACGAAATATTAATTTTTTGACTAAATTCACAATCACTTTATTGTTTTAGATAATATTATTTTGACTGACTATTAAGAAAAGCGAAAAACATTATATCTTTTAGCTAAATCTAAGATAACCATAAGCAAATAAAACTCCAGTTATTTAAAATAATCATTTAATAGCTTGACATCAAATCACACAATCTGTAGCTTCACGGTTTTCCAGTGTTTTTCCATAAAGGAGAAATACGAAACATGACAGCAATGATCATTGAAGAATTTGCTGCCTTGGTATATTTTTCAAAACTATTTGTAAAGGTCCGTATGAATCGTAGAAAATTTATTAAAGGCGCCGCCGTTGCTGGTGGTGTAACTGCAGTTGCAGCTTCAACATTCCCAGCACCGGCAATTGCTCAAAAACGTGTTGAGATTGCGATGGTCTCTACTTGGCCACGTGATTTCCCTGGACTTGGTACTGGAGCCCAGCGATTTGCTAAAAGACTGTCTGACATGACGGACGGACGGATGCAAGTCAAGTACTATGCCGCAGGTGAAAGAGTGAAGCCATTTGACTCATTTGGTGAAGTTGCTTCCGGTAACGCGCAAATGTATCACGCAGCAGATTATTATTGGAAAGGTAAACATCCTGGATGGGCCTATTTCACCGCAGTTCCGTTTGGTTTTGTTTTCAGTGAAATTAATGCTTGGATTAACTTTGGTGGAGGTCAGGAACTTTGGGATAAACTGGCTGGAACTTTTGGACTTAAATGTCTGCCATGTGGAAACACAGGTGTACAAATGGGTGGTTGGTTTCGCAAAGAAATTAACTCTGTCGACGACCTCAAGGGACTTAAAATGAGAATTCCTGGTTTGGGTGGAGACGTAATGGCCAAACTTGGCGTATCACCTGTTTCACTTCCTGGAGGTCAAATTTATGAAAACCTGATTTCTGGTGCAATCGATGCTACCGAATGGGTTGGTCCTTGGAATGATGCTTATATGAAATTTTATGAAGCTGCCAAGTACTACTACTACCCAGGAATGCACGAGCCTGCAGCCATGCTATCTCTAGGCATGAACAAATCATGGTGGGAAGGTCTTTCAAATTCTGACCAAATAACCATCAAAGCAGCAGCTCACACAGAAAATGATATCATGATGTCTGAATACAATGCGAAGAATGGTTCCGCTTTAGACAAACTGATTCGTGAGCAGGGTGTTAAGCTGAAACGATTCAATGACGATATTTATGATAGTTTCGGCGAAGCAGCAGAAGAGGTCTTTGATGAAGTACGACAACACAGCACTATGGCTAATACTATCCATGAAAGCTTTGCTGCTACACGTAAAGATGTTGGTAAATGGATGAACATTTCCGATCAGGAATATCTCACACAGCGTAACCGTGTGCTTGGTATTTCGTAATTTAGACTTGATCAAAATCTGAAGACGGTGTTTCAAACTGGACGCCGTCTTCATTAAAACCACTTCCGGTTTGGTTCTTTATCAGCTCCTCAATATTTATCTTAAAATGAGGTTTTTTTAAGAAACTTGATGCTCAAGTTAAACCATTTAGTTTGAGCCTTTCAGAATATAGCTAAAAATTGACTGACAACAGCCACAACAGTCTTGTGACTCCTGGTCTGCTTAGAGTTTTTGCATGGTCCATGGTAAGCTTGACAATGCTTTTTTTGTTCAACAACTATCTAATTTTCTGGAGAGGTTGGCCAGGTCTCTGGAATTTTTTTGCACATCATGAGATGTTTGGCATATCACCTCTCAGGAAGCCTCTTGACAGTAACGCTTTGACTTTAGGATGGATTCAAAGCTTTGCTCTTGTCTCAATGTTAAGCGCTGTTTGCCTGTTTGTTTTAAAAACCCCAAAACGAACACTTCTTGAAGACGCAGATATCTTAAGAAGATTTGCTGCCTACCTAACAAGAGCCTGTTTCTGGGCAGTTTTGCTAGTTGGTTTTGTTGACATCACAATTTCTTTTCTCCGTGTAGAAGGTTTTCTGAATTCAATGTTAGGAAACTCAATGGCGATTGAGCTGGGACGACCAGTTGTTCGAGGTACTTATGTACACTATCCACTCATTATCTTAAGTTTCGTAATTGCATATTTTGTCAGAGGTCTTGGCTTCACATGGCTTGCGTTTTTGGTGGTGATTGCAGAGTTTCAGATTGTTATTTCACGTTTCGTATATTCCTATGAGCAGGCTTTCATGGGCGACTTGGTAAGAATGTGGTATGCAGCACTTTTCCTTTTTTCCAGTTCATATGCATTAATAACCGAAGGACATGTACGAGTGGATGTATTTTATTCAAGATTCAAATCAAAAACCAAGGCACTTTCAAATGCAGTCGGCTGTGTCATTTTGGGACTTCCTCTTTGCTGGGTTATTCTTTCAACCGGAATGTGGGTTAGAGGTAGCAGTCTCAATGGACCTTTACTTGTATTCGAGGTATACCAACAGGGTTTCGGAATGTATGTAAAATATCTGATGGTCGGTTATCTTGTCGTTTTTGCTGTATCGATGCTCGTTCAGTTTATGGGATATTTCCTGCGTAATTCTGCAGAATTGATCGGAGAAAGTATTCCTCAAGAACGACAACCTTCAATAAACACCTGATTTAACAAACATATTTTTCATGGAAGTTTTTTTTCTTTTAGTGCTAGTTCTGCTGATGGTGTTCGCTCTCACCTCAGGTTTCCCTGTTGCCTTTTCTTTACCGGGTGCTGCAATTCTTAGTATTGGAATGGCTGCACTGACAGGTTTTATAGTTGAAGGCAATCCTTCAGCTTACTTTACCCATGATGGACCTATCGAGTGGCTGACATCAGGAGTGACTAATTTCCGTAGTCTCTATTGGGATGTTGAACGAGACACGCTGATTGCCATACCACTCTTCGTTTTCATGGGAATAATGCTTCAGCGTTCCAAAATTGCAGAAGACCTACTCGTCTCAATGGCTCAGTTATTTGGTCCTATTCCAGGTGGTCTTGGGATTTCAGTAGTTTTTGTCGGTGCCTTACTTGCAGCCACAACTGGTATTGTAGGTGCTACAGTGATTGCCATGGGTCTCATTTCTCTTCCAGCTATGCTGGAACACAATTATTCCAAACCTCTTGCTACAGGAACTATTTGCGCTTCCGGAACACTGGGTCAAATAATTCCGCCGTCCATAGTATTGATCATTCTGGCAGATCAGCTTTCCAGTGCAGCAGAAATTGCCAACACAGCCCGTATTGCTGAATATAAACTAACCACTGGTGAAACCATGATGCCCTCAGAATTCGATGTGGTTTCTGCCAGTGCTGGAGACATGTTTGTTGGAGCATTCCTGCCGGGACTGGTACTGGTTGGTCTGTACATGTCATACATTCTTATTTCCGCTCTGCTAAAACCAGAATCAGCACCACCGGTTCCTTATGAAGGAAAAATCGACAGTAAGTTCTTATTGAAAGTGTTGATGGCACTTGTTCCGCCACTCACCTTAATTTTTACGGTTTTGGGTTCTATCATCATGGGAATTGCTACTGTCAACCAGGCAGGAGCAATTGGTGCA
Organism: Deltaproteobacteria bacterium; assembly: GCA_018645085.1. Classification (GTDB taxonomy): domain Bacteria; phylum SAR324; class SAR324; order SAR324; family NAC60-12; genus Arctic96AD-7. Next base: position 18,588 of record JABGPG010000144.1, on the reverse strand, counting down.
GTTGGTGCCATGATTATGGGAGGTTACCGGCTGACTGAAGGCCAAAAAAGTTCCTTCTATCCTGCAATTCTCGCAGTTGTTTCAACAACTACAATCATTTTCATCCTCAGTCTGTACGAATTAAATGTCAAAAACATTCGTAATTCTGAAGAAGCAATTGCAATGATCTTTGCAACTATCGCAGTTATTGGTTTATTAATTTCAGTTTTCTGGAGTGCCTGGAGAACTTACCGTATAGAAAATACACTAAGAGGGGTCATGCTTGAAACCTCTAAAACAACTTCGATGGTCTTCATAATCCTTATAGGAGCAGCTATGTTGACTTCGGCCTTCAGAGGATTTGGAGGTGAAGAACTGGTTAAGGAATTCCTGACCAGTGTACCAGGTGGTTTCTGGGCCCAGTTTATGGTGGTCATGGCTGTTATTTTCTTTTTAGGATTTTTCCTCGATTTTATTGAAATATCTGTAGTAGTTGTGCCGCTTGTAGCACCAATATTACTTGCTGACCCATCTGCTAACATCACTGCAGTCTGGCTGGGTGTGATGATCGGCATGAACCTGCAAACATCCTTTCTCACACCTCCGTTTGGGTTTGCGTTATTTTACTTGAGAGGAGTCTCACCGCCTGAGGTGAAAACCATTCACATTTATCGTGGAGTAGTGGCCTTCATTATATTGCAACTAATTGGGCTTGGAATTGCGGGCTACTTTCCACCTTTGGTCAATTATTTACCGAACCGGACATATCTAACTTCAGAGAATGCTCCTCCTCCAATCAATCCAAAACTTCAGCAGTGTATTGAGGAGATCATATTTCCATATTATGCAGAACATGAAAACGAGATTCGTGCAGGTGTTGATTCTTTGAGCAAAGTGAATATTGACTATCTCCCAGAAAAATACCAAAAAACACTGTCTACTTCACAACAACAGGTTTTAGCAACGTTTAATCTTATTGACGATATTAATAAAAATGACGGCCAATTTGAACAATTCATCATAAGTTATGAAGATCTGCATCACGAGGTGAGAAAAATACAGGCTGAAATCAGAAAAATAGAATTTGATATCTTTGAACTCAAACAGAGAAAAACGAGACTTGAACGTAATGGAGAGGATTCAGGTCCTTTAGTTTTTAAGGAAATCAGCAATAGCATCGAAACTTTTGAGCAGATGATAACAGAACTGCGCAATACGATTCCACCGGAGTGGGAAACTGAAAGAGCTAAATTCAAGTTAATCAAAAACGAAGCACGTGTTTCAAGACTGAAATATCGTAGCAATTCTGATAGTGCGTATGAACCTTTGATTCAAATCATTGCAATTCTGGATCAGACTCCTAAGTTGCTTGAAATGGAAAATCAACTCAAATCCATTAAAGATATTATTGAAGATGAACAACCTGATATTGCCATGAAACGTATCAAGGATATTGGCTCCAACCTTGGAAGCATCGCCGGCGCGAGTCCTATTAAATCAAAATTTTCAAAAGCCCGCCGTGCATTAAAAGGAAAGAAACCCAATCCTGAAAAAGCTTTGAAACAGTGGCAACTCGGAATGACTATCTTTTATCAAGAAATTGAATGGCGCCAACGTGCTGTCAAAGAACTCTCCCAACCACTGGCAAATTATGAAATCCTGCTCAAGGATTCAATCGGTTTGAGACTGCAGAAAAAACTAAGTTTGGAGCATGGAAAATATGTTTCTGCCTGTAAATCTTCGCATGAAGATATTTCTTTGTTCTTTTAAAACTATTGGTTTTTAATCAAACTTTTAAATTTTAGCCTATGTCCAGTCAAACTGAAGCACTCCAGAACATAACTATGTCTGGCGGTGGAGAATATTCTCTGATCACCAGAGGAGCAGAAGATGTAATTAACACTGCCACTCCACTTTTGTTGGCAGCACTTGATTCTATGAAATTACCCAAGAATCAGGATTGTTTCACTTTCTCAGACATGGGAACTGCTGATGGAGGAACGTCGCTTAAGATGGTTGAAAAATTCATCCATTCCATTCAAGAAACTGCACCTGGAATAAACATTAACATCGTCTATGCAGATCAACCAAAAAACGATTTTAATGGACTGGTAAACACTGTCTTGGGTTTAGGCCATTTTAGCAGTTACCTGGAACGTACTAAAAACGTTTACCCTCTTTTTTCTGCTAACTCCTTCTACAAACAGATTCTACCTGACAACACTTTGGATTTTGGTTTCTCTGCAACCGCAATGCATTGGCTGAGCAGCAAGCCCTGTGATCTAAGCGAGCACGTTCACATGGTTGGTGCAGAGGGTGAACAGTATCTTAATTTTGCTGCACAAGGAAAAAAAGACTGGGAATCCATCTTACTGCACCGAGCACGTGAATTGAGGTCCGGAGGTCAATTGGTTTTGCTTAATTTTTGTCGTGATGAAAATGGGAAGTATCTGGGTAACACAACTGGAGTGAACATGTTCAGCAATTTCGCTCAGCTATGGCGGAATTTTATGGATCAAGGACTGATAAGAGAGCATGAATATCAAAAAATGACATTACCTCAATATTATAATACTGTTGAGGAGTTTAGCGCTCCCTTGAAAAATACTGAAAACCCAGTTTATCAGGCGGGTTTAAGGCTCAAGAAGATTGAGACACATATAACTCCGTGTCCCTTCGCAGAAGCCTTTAAGGAACACCAGGATGCTAAGCGTTTTGCAGAAGAATATATTCCTACAATCAGGAGTTGGAATGAAAGTATATTTTTCGGAGCACTAGATGCTCAAAGACCATTGGAAGAGAGACAACAAATCATTCACGATTACTACCAGAGCTACCAGGATCAGGTGCAGGAATCACCAGAACTACACCGTATGGATTACGTGCATGCTTTTACTGTTATAGAAAAAAATTAGTGCTGAAATCTAAAGGCAACTATTGAATTAAACTTTCTAGCTATTCCAAAAAGTATTCCGTACTTAATTCATAAAAGCACATAATTCAGGCAGCACATATTAGCTGGAGATTATCTAATAGTTCTGAGTTGAGAGAGATTTCGGAATAATTTTGCATGGAACTAATTCAGGAGAGCGGACACCTTGTTCAGACTTTCTTTTGCGTCTCCAAATAACATCCAGGTATTTCCCCTGAAATAAAGTGGATTTCCTACCCCTGAATATCCGGTGGCCATTGTGCGTTTGAGTACTATCACGGTTTTGGCGTCCCAGACTTCCAGGACAGGCATACCAAAAATTGGACTTGATTCATCATCCAGTGCTCCGGGGTTGACGATATCATTAGCGCCTATGACCAGCACCACATCAGTAGCTTTAAACTCTGAATTAATTTCGTCCATTTCAAAAACTATGTCATAAGGCAAGTTTGCTTCAGCAAGCAGAACATTCATGTGTCCTGGCAATCGACCTGCAACAGGATGAATAGCGAATTTAACACTCACATTTCGGTTGCGTAGATTTTTAGTAATTTCATGTACAATGTGTTGTGCCTGCGCCACCGCCATTCCATAACCTGGAACAACGATAACTTGTTTGGCACTGCGTAAATAATCAGCGGTTTCTTCAGCAGAAGTAGCTTGAGCCTCTTTACCTTCATCCTCTTTCGAAACTACTGCAACTGTCCCTTCAGCAACTCCGAAGCCTCCTGCAATCACACTGATAAAAGAGCGATTCATCCCCCTGCACATAATATAACTCAGAATAGCACCACTGCTTCCTACTAAGGCACCGGTAATTATCAGCAGATCATTAGAGAGCATGAAGCCTGCAGATGCTGCAGCCCATCCAGAATAGCTGTTAAGCATTGAAACAACAACAGGCATGTCAGCACCGCCTATCCCCATGATCATATGAATTCCAAGCAGTCCTGCTATGGCGATTATAATCAAGAGGAACATGAGTTGCTCTTCCGCGGCACCGTTTACAAACCATACTCCAAACAATACACTGACCAATACCAGTGATAAGTCTAAGTAGTGCCGAAAAGGTAAAGTCAACGGCTTTCCGCCAATACTTCCTCGTAATTTCAGAAAGGCGATTACTGAACCTGTAAAAGTGTAGGCGCCGATAAATACTCCAAGCACGATTTCTATTTCATGAATAAGCAGTTCAGTACCTGATAAATGAGCTGATTCCAGATGGCTTACAATTCCGACCAACACCGCTGCAGCGCCGACAAAACTGTGGAGAATAGCAACCAGTTCCGGCATAGCGGTCATGGCCACACGACGTGCTGCGAACATGCCTATTCCACCTCCAACCAGCATCACGAGCATTAAGGTTCCTAAACTGCCGACACGCCCGCCGAGAATTGTTGCTAAAACCGCGATGATCATTCCAGCAGCACCATAAAGGTTTCCACGCTTCGCAGTTTCTTGATTGGAAAGCCCTCGTAAACTTAAGATAAATAAGACACCTGAGACTATGTAGGCGACAGTAATCAAACCTTCTGGCATTTTATGTTTTAATGTTTAGAGGTTAAGCAAAGGGATACTCCACTTTGCGGAAAAAGAAATTCACACATTTATTTCCGGAACATTTCCAGCATACGGTGTGTAACCATAAAACCGCCAACAATGTTAATAGTGGCAATTAAGACTGCAATAGCAGGCAGGAGGAGCTGCTCTCCGGAGAGATGAATCATACCTCCAATCACAATGATTCCGCTAATTGCATTAGTAACACTCATTAACGGTGTATGTAAAGCAGGTGAAACATTCCAGACCACCATAAATCCTACAAAGCAGGCCAGGACAAAGACTGTTATGTGGGAAAGAAATTCTGATGAGCCTCCAAATCCTATCAATCCTGCGAAAACTGCCGCCATTGTCCAGGCTAGAACTTTTAAGCCTGTTCCGTTTTTAGTTTCTTTAACAGTTGGTGGTGCAGCTGCTTCTTTGCTGAGAGGTTCCTGAGTCACAGGTTGAACAGGTTTTTCAACAACAGCTTTCACTTTATTCGGATCCCAGATTACTTTTCCATCATGAACAACTGTAATTGCTCCAGTGATTTCATCATCGAGGTCAAGTTTAAGTTTTCCATCCTGACTCAGATGCTGAATCAACTTGGCGGTATTGTTGCTGAAAAGTTGACTTGCTTGAGTGGGCAGTCGACTGGGAAGGTCAGTTAATCCGATTATCGTAACTTGCTTATGAACACAAGTTTCTCCGGGCTGTGTAAGTTCACAGTTACCACCACCCTCTGCAGCTAAATCTACAATCACTGAGCCGGGAATCATGCTCTCTACCATTTCTTTAGTAATCAGAATTGGAGATTTTTTTCCGGGAATTGCGGCGGTAGTAATGATAATATTTACTTCTTTAGCCTGTTCCGCAAACAATTTCATTTCTGCGTCAATGAATTCTTTGCTCATTGTTTTGGCATAACCTCCAGTACCGCTGCCGTCTTCCTCAAAATTCATTTCCAAATATTCTGCACCCATGCTTTGTATTTCTTCACGTACAGAAGATCGTGTGTCGAAGGCCCGCACTATGGCACCTAAGCTCTGTGCAGAACCAACGGCAGAAAGTCCGGCTACTCCTGCTCCAATCACTAAAACTTTAGCTGGGGGAATTCTTCCGGCAGCAGTGATTTGTCCGGTAAATAGACGGCCAAAATGATGAGCTGCTTCAGTTATCGCACGATAACCGGAAATATTCGCCATGGAACTCAACACATCCATAGACTGTGCACGTGAAATTCTGGGAATCTGATCCACAGCAATCGCTGTACCTCCAGTTTTTGCGAGTTTTTGCAATAAATCAGCGTTACGTCCCGGATTCAACAGACAAATCAGGCAAACATCTTTACGCAGCAAATCCGCCTCATGTTCACCTGTTTCATGATTTACTTCGGGTGCACGAATTTTGAGAATTAAATCCGCACGCTCCCATATTTGATGTGCGGTTTCAACTATTTCCGCACCAGAATCTTCATATTGCTCATCTGTAAAATTTGCGATTACTCCCGCTCCCTGCTCCAGCAGAACAGAGTGAGCATTTTTTAGACACTGTTGTTTTACAACAGAAGGCGCCATTGCCACTCTACGTTCGCCGGGATGTATTTCTTTCAGAACTCCAATGATCATCATTACTCCTGTCAGTTGTGGTAAATGTGAGGCTTTTAATATAACACATTATTTTTTTCATCAATATAAGTAATTTTACGATCATGCTCACAATGAATTCATGTGCTAAAACAATGATAATTCAATAAAACACAGTCAAAATTCATCACCGAGATGGAGATATTTTTTCATAAATAGTAGACTACAGAGTCAGTATTTATTTTATCAACAAATTAACATGCTCATTACACATTATGTCTGAATCTTTGGTCTTTCACTATTGCGTTTTTTTCCGTGATAACAAGCTGGAATATGGTTGGATCGAAGGTCTACAAAAGAACAAATTAATCATAGTTCCACTTCATGGTAAAAAACACTTTTTAGCAGGCAACAGAATTGCGTTCAGCTGGAAAGATGACAACTTACCGCTAAACGCTGATGCAGCGCATGAGTCAATTGCAGTGCAGACTAAAAAGGCAGAGCAGTTCCAACAAAGCTGTGAACTGGATACAATGCATTCTTTGCTGGATGAAATTAAGGAATATTCTCTGGAGGAACTGGCAATTGATTTCCTCGATGATGCAGAAGACTCAATCTGCAAACTAGGCTTATTCCTCGCAATGCGTGCAGACTCTTTCTGGTTTAAACATAACCGCAATTTAACTTATACTCCCAGAACTGAAGAAGAGCTGGAACTGTTGAAAGTACAGTTGGCTCGGCAGAAGGAACTTAAAGAACGCGCGCTTAATATACAAACATGGATTAAAAATCTTGAATCCGGAGATTGGCATGCAGATTCCGAAATTTCAACTGAGCAGAGGCAATGGCTGGATCAACTGCTGAATCTACTGACAGAAGGTACTGATTCTCAGTATTGGAAGGAAATATCTACTCTGCTGGATTGGGGTTCATCCTTTGGAATAGGCGAAGAAAACGCTCTTAAACGCTGGCTTGAAAACGCCGGTTCTGCTGTTTCAACGTCAAGGTTGACACTTCTACGTGCAAGTGTTCGTGAGCATTTTAGTGATGAAATTTACCAGGATGTTGAACGTGTGCGAAAAATTCCGCAGGAAAAGCTGGAAATACTTTCTCCTGAAGTTCCGACCTTCACCATAGATGCAAAAAAGACCCGTGATTATGACGATGCTTTTTCCGTCATGGAATGGAGCAACGGCGGGCTTGTGATTGCTGTACATATAACGGATTTAAGTAATTTCGTGAATCCAGGAGACTCACTCTTCAAAGAAGCAGAAGCTCGGCTGTCTTCAGTATATTCGCTGGAAGAAACTATCCCGATGATTCCTGATGAACTTTCCTGTGACACTTTTTCATTAAAGGCAGGTGAGCCCAGGAATGTACTTAGTTTTAACTTTCAGCTTTCAGCAAATGGGAACTGGAATTTACTTGAAGTTGTACCGCGTATAATACGAGTCCAGAAAAATTTAAGTTACGAAGAAGCTGACCTTTTAATTGAAGAAGAGCGTGACTTCTGGGGGTTACTCAATAAATTTTGCCAAAGATCGCTTGAGCAGCGTTTGGAAAACGGTGCGCTCAACTTGGCTAGAAAAGAATTTGATTTTGACATCAGCAATCCAAAAGACATCAAAATCACTGCTCTCAACCGAAACAGTGCTGCCAACCGTATCATTGAGGAACTGGCAATTTCTGTTAACAGTGAAACGGGGCGGATTTTTCAGCAAGCAGATTTTCCGGGGATATACCGTACCCAATCTTCGTATGAAATAATTAAAGAAGTAGCAGAAGGTGCAGAGCTTTCAATGGAAAATATCCGGATAGAACCTGCAAGATTAAGTACTCTTCCCGGAAAACACGCAGGTTTAGGTTGCGACGTTTATATGCAGGCAACTTCTCCTATTAGAAGATTTGTGGACCTCGTTACTCAGCAGAATTTAAAACTGTTAATCAATAAGCAGGAGCCTATATTCAGTGAAGAAGACATGATGCGCTGGTCTGAAGAAATCAGCCTGCGTCACAGAAAATATAACCGCGCTGAGAGGGAAATTATTAAGTTCTGGAAACTAAAATATTTACAACAACATCTGGGGGATCATTTTGAAGCAAAAGTAAGGAAGAAACTTGCCAACAATAATACTGAAATAGAACTGCTGTTACTGGACTGCGTGGTTACTGCTGCAGGATTAACTGAGTTTGAAAGCGGAGAACCACTCCTGCTGAGAATCGATGAGGTTGGACTCGAACCACCCAGACTTGTTGTAAAAGCTCTATCATCTGGAACTGATGCTGTTAGCCATCAGCTTGAATAACGATCAAACAAGTCAGACAAGCATATCATCACTCGCAACTGGAGCATAAATCAGTTCATCAATGTTAATTGCCTTTTTACCTTTATAAGCTCCCTGAAATCCGGAAAATTTTTGTATGCCGTTAACTTCAATCGAAATCGGATCCTGCACCTCATGTTCCAAATACAAAATATCATCCTTTTGTAAATTCAAAAAGTCACGCACCGAGATATCCATTTCACCTAGTTTTGCAACTACTTCTACATGGACTTTCTGTAAATTTTGTTTGAATCGATTGCTCCAGGTATTATCTTTCTCGTCCTGCTCGCTTTGAAAACCGGCATTGAGTTTAGTACGGATAGGTTCAATCATCGAATAAGGCACACATACCGTGATTGCCATTGGTGCGCGTCCGATTTCAATATCAAAAGTCACCACAATCACAATTTCACTGTGTGGAACAATTGAGACAAACTGCGGATTAACCTCAGTACGTGAATAGTTGACCTGAACCGGAAAAACAGGCCGCCACGAAGTTTGTAAATCTTCAAGCCCGCTGATGATCACACGCTTGATCATCCGTGATTCTATTTCGGTAAAGTCACGACCTTCCGCCTTATTGTCAATCTCTCCGGAACCTCCAAAAAACATTTCGACCAGGGTAAAAACTAATCTAGTTTCAAAGACCATCATTGCGTTTCCACGCAACGGTGTCATCCTGAAAAGATTCATCGAAGTAGGGACAGGTAAGGTTTTGATAAACTCTCCGAATTTTATCAATTCCGTTGAGCGCACATTAATGTCCACAACTCTGCGTAGAGCGTTTGAAAGTGTTAAGCGAAAAAGACGCACAAAACGATCGTGAATTATTTCCAGTGTAGGCATTCGTCCACGAATGATGCGGTCCTGAGCAGTCAGGTCAAAGGAGACAATTTCTTCAGGATCATACTCCTCGTCATCATTTCCTTCTTCATCACTCACCACATCATCACCTGCTACCCCCTGCAGGAGCGCATCTACCTCGTCCTGTGACAAAACAGAACCCATGTTTTCCTTTTTTATAGATTTAGTTTTATAGATGAAAAGTGCCAGGGATTGTTGCCCTGGGACTTATCCAGGCTAACAATGCAAGTAGTGTTCAACTAAATAAAATGTAAACTGATCCTTGCATTTTTCTTAAAGACGATCGTCCATGGGCTTGTAGCTACGCTCAGTTTGACCAGTAAACAATTGACGCGGGCGGGCGATTTTTTGTTTAGGATCTTCGTGCATTTCCTTCCACTGTGCAATCCAGCCCGGAACACGTCCCAAAGCAAACATGACAGTAAACATATTAATCGGGATACCTATTGCCCGATAGATGATTCCTGTGTAAAAATCTAAAGTAGGATACAGTTTGCGTTCAATAAAATAATCATCCGACAACGCAGTTTCTTCAAGTTTAAGCGCAATTTCAAGCAACGGATCGTTAGTGCCTAATTTGTTCAACAGCCTGTCACAGGCATCTTTGAGGATGCTGGCACGCGGGTCAAAGTTTTTGTATACACGGTGACCAAAACCCATCAAACGAAAATCTGATTTCGGGTTTTTAGCCATCTCAATATATTTTGAAATTCCTGCTTTGTCATCATGTATCTGCTGGAGCATCTGCACAACTTGTTGATTCGCACCGCCATGCAACGGTCCCCACAAAGCTAATATACCTGAAGCCACAGACGCATAAACATTAGCCATACTGCTCCCTACAACCCTCACAGTAGAAGCACTGCAGTTTTGTTCATGATCTGCGTGCAGGATCAGCAATAGTTCCAGTGTACGTTCAATTTCCGGATCCAGTTCATAAGATTCAGCAGGTACAGCAAACATCATATTTAAAAAATTTGCACAATAAGAAAGTTCATCTCGTGGATAAACAAAAGGCTGTCCTACACTTTTTTTATAGGCAAATGCAGCAATAGTAGTAACTTTAGCAATCAAACGTGCGGAATTTAATTCAAGGTTTTCAATTGACGCTTTTCCGGATGCTTCCACATAATAAGCAGAAAGTGAAGAAATCATGGATGAAAGAATCACCATAGGATGTGCGTTTTGAGAAAAGCCATCAAAGAAGTGTCTCATATCTTCATGAATCATTGCATGCCAGCTGACACGATCAACAAAGCTTTGCTGCTGCAGTTTATTCGGCAGTTCACCGTGAATCAGCAAATAAGCAACTTCCAGAAAAGTCGACTTGGCTGCCAATTGTTCAATCGGATAACCCCTGAACTGTAAAATACCTTGTTCGCCATCCAGAAAAGTGATCGCACTTTCACAGGAACCTGTATTGACAAAGCCAGGGTCAAGTGTGATGTATCCGGTTTGCTTACGCAAATTTGAGATGTCGATTGCTTTTTCGTTTTTTGTACCTGTCAAAACCGGAAGTTCCAAAGATTGACCGTCCGGGAGACTTAGTTTAGCGTTTTCAGACATAATGAACCTTAAAAGTTGTTAAATAGTTGAATCAAACTGTACGCCATTTTTCCAATTGTACGAGGATTGCTTTTTGCGCGTGCAACCTGTTCTCAGCTTGATCAAAAACTACTGACTGTGGCCCTTCAAGCACTTCATCAGTTATTTCCTTGCCTCGTTCAGCAGGTAAACAGTGTAAGACAAGCGCGTCTTTTTCTGCGTATTTCAAGAGCTTTGAGTTAATTTGAAAATCTCTTAAAACACGCTCCCTTTCCGCAATCTTATCTTTTTCCCCCATGCTGGCCCAGACATCTGTATAGAGCGCTTCCGCGCCATCCACAGCTTCCTCTGCAGAGTTAGTAACTTTGATGGTTGAAATACCGAGTTCTTTTATTTCATTGACGAGTTTCATATCAGGCATAGTTTCAGGCGCAGTTGCAATGCGTAAATCAAGCGGAATCCGTGCGGCGAGATTTAACCAGGAAATAGTCATGTTATTACTGTCACCAACATAAGCAATGCGTACATTATCGATGCGTCCCAGTTTTTCCTTGATCGTCAGCATATCCGACATCACCTGACACGGATGGTTAAAATCAGTGAGCATATTAACAACAGGTACAGTCGCATGTTCTGCTAAATCCAACACCAACTGATGCGAAAATGTACGGATCAGAATACCGTCCACAAAACGTGACATAACTCTGGCAACATCACTCACTGTTTCTCTTTCGCCAATTTTAAAATCCTGCTCAGAAAGCACCATTGATGCTCCACCAAGCTGAGCGATTCCAACTTCAAAGGAAAGGCGTGTGCGTAAAGAAGGCTTGTGAAAAAAGAGTCCATAGCTTTTTCTCTGCAGTAACTGCGGGCACTGACCTGCTTTTGTTTGCTGCTTCAACTCAACAGCAAGGTCAATATTGTTACGTATCTCCTCACTTGTCCAATCAAGAATTGAAATAAAATCTCTTTTCATTTTTTTAAAATATTGTAAGTTAGACAAAATTTAATTGCTTCTACGCAAAAAAATAGCTAGCATGAATTCTAACATTTTAGCAACCACATGTTAAGAGGAATCATGCATGAAATGAATATCCTGGTCACAGTTGCTGTGATTGCAGGTCTTTACGTCTCGATCTTTCTCGTAGCCGAGAAGGTGTTTATGCAAGACGAAGATTGAGCCTCAGACTTTCCTTGAGGCTTTTCAACTTAGTTTTTGCCGGCATCCTGTTTTTAACAGGCTGCTCTTCCTTTTCCGGCCCCGAACCTGCCGGACTTTCCCCTGCACAAATCGAAACCCTACGCTTATCCGGAGGAGATTATGCTCTTTCCGGAAGGATTCTTTTTAAGCATCCTGAAGGAAAGCACAGCGGTGAACTGGAATTGCAGATTTCCAGTGACTCAGAATTAAAACTTAGTATCTTTACTCCACTGGTTGGTTCATTGATTTATGAACTGCGTGCCAGTTCCAAAAAGTTTTTGATCCTGAATTATCAGCAAAAAAACTTCGTTCTTGCTGAAAATATACAGGAAGTCCGTCAAACATGGCTGGGCATGGATCTCACATTGACAGAGCTAAAATGGCTGATTCTAGGCAAACTTCCGGAAACAACTCCAGACTGGCAGCGTAAAATTCTCCCAACCGGTGAATTACAGCTCAGACAAGGCCTTACCGAAATACGTATTCGCTATAATGATTCCGGACAAATTGCATCGATGCGAAAATCTCTCGATGGTTTGTTGGAGTACACTGCCGAAATTCCGCTTTATCAAAAACATTATA
>JABGPG010000144.1:0-5933 GCA_018645085.1 Deltaproteobacteria bacterium | reverse complement strand
AAAACTTTTCGTTGCGAAAGCCAGTCCGGCACAATCCTTAAAACTCCGGAAGATCCTTCCACCTTAATTTCCTGCTCAAGGTGGAAATGTCCCACAAAGTATTGATCAACTTCCGGAAGTACTGATTCAGCAAACTCCTGTATCTCTGCAGTTGGATAATGGACTTTATATTCTTGATTAGTATTGACAAGCATTGTTTCTATCCGTCCCGCAATCCAACGTGCTAACGCTCCTGGAATAGCGCGAAAGCAGGCTTCAAAGATGATGTTATGTGTCAGGGCTTTCCAGCGTAGATATTGACTGTCATTATAATTTATCGTGTCTCCGTGAATAAAAGCGTAACGTTTCTGGCCCCAGTTTAAAAACCAATCGCTGTGTGACAAATGAGTAAACGGAATAATTTTTTTCCAGCGCTCAGTTAATTTACGCGGTAATAACATTTCCCTGTTTCCCGCAATAAACACAACATTGCTGCCGTTATCCCGTAGTCGTTCAAAGCCTTTCATAGTCTGATGATGCAGGTCTGTCCAGAATTTTTGCGGTGCCAGCCATATTTTAAAGAGGTCACCTAAAAAAACCACAGTATGCGGATTTTCCAATTTTGACAGCATCTCAACAAATTCCTTTGCAGGCGCAATGCTCTCGTCCAAATGAGAATCTGCAATAATATACAAATTACCCTCCGGTTCAGGAACATTAATTACGGACTTCTCTTTACTATTCATAAATGTAATATATAATGCTAAATCAGCTATTTATAAATTTTCATAATTTAGTTTTTATCGACCTTACCTGAAATAATCTACTGGATTTTTACTAAAGATAAAAGTATAATACTGAGGGTTTGCCTTACAGCGTTAATTTATCAAATTAAGTGGAATCGAGTTAATCTATGCGTTTAGTTATTATTGGCGGTGGAAACATGGGAGGAGCGATCCTTCTTGCTTTGGTTAAGGCAGACGCAGTTTCTCCGGAAAATATTTTATTAATAGAGCCGGATCAAGAAAAACGCGAAAATTTGACTAAAACAACCAACTGCGTTTCTCAAGCAGAAATTGACGAAACTATACGTGGATATGACCTGCTTTTAATTGCGGTGAAACCTCAGGCAGCGACTCCTGCAATGGAACTGCTTGCTCAGTGGATTTTACCCCATCAACTGGTTATTTCAGTGATGGCGGGAATTTCACTTGAAACAATGCAGAGTGCGCTGGTGCAGACAAAATTAGTGCGGGTAATGCCCAATATTCCAACTTTAATTGCGGAAGGCATGAGCATCTTTTTTGCTTCGTCCGATGTAGAGAAAGAGGAACGTGAATGGGTAAAGACTCTTTTTTCTGCATGTGGAAAGTGTCTCGAGGCAAAAGATGAAGACGCGATTGATGCCGCCACTGCGATTTCCGGAAGCGGTCCCGGATATGTATTTTATTTTGCAGAGCAAATGACCGTTGCGGCGAAGTCGCTCGGGTTTTCAGCAACAGATGCACAGTTTCTTGTGCAAAATACTATTCGCGGCGCAACCCTGCTTTGGGAATCACAACAGGTTTCTCCGGAAACCCTGCGGCAACAAGTTTCATCTCCGGGTGGAACAACCCTGGCCGCGCTTAATCATTTTGAGGAGAAAAAAGTTGGTGAGTCAATCAAAGACGGAATCCAACTGGCTTATCAGCGTGCCAAAGAACTTTCTTCATAAACACTTTTAAATATTCAGCTTCTTAAAAAATTATGGCTTGTGTAATTATTGTCGGCACTCAGTGGGGTGACGAAGGCAAAGGTAAAATTGTGGATTTACTCACCGAGCGTGCGGATGCAGTTGTGCGTTATCAGGGTGGGAATAATGCAGGACATACAGTGATGTTCGGCGACAAAACTTTCGTTACACACCTTGTGCCTTCAGGAATCCTGCGAAAAACTACTTCCGTTCTCGGAAATGGTGTTGTCATCGATTTGGCTGAGTTGATTAAAGAAATTGAAGAACTAGAGCAAATGGGAATTGACGTCGAAAATCATTTGCACATCAGTGACCGTGCACAACTCGTGATGCCGTGGCATAAAACCTTTGACCGTCTCGGAGAAGAACAAAAAGGTAAGAATAAAATCGGTACTACAGGTAGAGGAATTGGACCTGCTTATAAAGATAAAATCGGACGTTCAGGAATACGAGTTGGAGATCTACTGGAAACGGAACATTTCAGGGGTCGGCTGGAGGAACTTGTTGTTGAAAATAATCAACGATTGGAGCATTTGTATAAATCAGCAGAAACGCCGTTTTCTGCAGCTCAAATATTTGCAGAATTTACTGCTTATCTGAAAAAGCTAAAACCGTACATTTGCGATACACCACTGCTCGTCAATCAGTTAGTTGAGCAGGGAAAAAACATTTTATTTGAAGGAGCACAAGGGACATTTTTGGATGTTGACCACGGGACTTATCCTTTTGTCACTTCCTCCAACACTTTAGCCGGAGGTGCATGCGCAGGCGCAGGAATCGGCCCGACACGGATCACAGACGTTTTAGGCATTGTTAAAGCTTACACTACTCGCGTCGGAAGCGGTCCTTTTCCGACAGAATTGTTTGATAAAGACGGTGAATTACTACAATCGGAAGGTCAAGAATTCGGCGCAACCACTGGACGTCCCAGAAGATGTGGCTGGTTTGATGCATTGCTTGTACGTCAGGCTGTGAGGCTCAATGGAGTTACGGGTATGGCAATTATGAAACTTGACGTGCTGGACAAATTTGAAACTCTCAAAATCGCAGTGAGTTATCGTTTGGCAGATGGAGAGCTTACGGAAAATCTTCCAAGATCCCTCGAAAATGTAACTCCTGTGTATGAAGAAATGCCTGGTTGGAACTGCAAAACTGCAGGCATCACGGACTATGATCAACTTCCTCCGGAAATGCTGGCCTATCTTGAGCGCTTATCAGAACTTGTGGGAGCGCCGGTTTCAATCATTTCTACCGGACCTAAACGTGAAGAATCAATTGTTTTGAATCCTGATCAGTTATGGCTATAATTTCAATATTTTGCATGGCATGAGATTATGATAAAAAGAATTATATTAATAAGTCTTGTAGCGGTTTTTGCCTATTATGCAGGGACACAGGGACTTACTCCGGGAAACATTACAGATTGGTTTGAAGAAAATAAAATTACTGAAACATTAAAAAGTACTCTCAGCAAAACACTTGAACTTGCGGAAGAGAAACAGGTTGCAGAAAAAGCCGGAAATCTTATTGATGATTTAAAAGAAAAAGTTTCCGACTGAATATTGCATTTAAATTTTCATAACATCGCGTCCACAAACCTCTCCATCTTCGCGGAGCGTGAACCCTTAACCAGCACAACATCTTCTGACTGCAGTTCTGCTTTGAATGCGAGCAGTAATTCTGCTAATTCACTAAAGTGTCTGGCCGCAGTTTTTCCCCCTCCTGCGTTTTTCCAGCCTTCCAGGTAATATTCTATATCCTCTCCGCCAAGACCGTACATTTGCTCAACACCGCAGTTGAGCATCGTATTCCCAACTTGACGGTGAAACTCTGGACTTGAATCTCCCAGTTCAGCCATCGCACCGCAGACTACAATTTTACGGCGCTCCGGAAACATTTTGTTTAGATTTTCGAGTACACTCTGAAAGGATGACGGATTGGCATTATACGTATCATCAATCAAAATCCAATCATCCTTGTTTATCTGCTGAAATCGTCCTTTGACAGACAAGTTCAGGGAGCTCGACGCCAACTGCAGTTCTGAAACTGCTACTCCTTCCAAATGCAAAAGTGTCAAAGCCAAAATTAGGTTCTGCTGCAAAAGCGGACTGTCGATTGAAGTTTCAAACTCTTCCTCAAAAAGGCGGAACTTATTTTTTCCAGCCGGAGATTTTTCTGAAAGTTGCGCTGTTTTTGTAATGCTGACTCCTGCCTTTGCTGCGGCCTCTTCCACCAGTTGCTGATGCAGTAATGAATCCGGAATAACAACATTGCTTTCTGGATTCATGCCTGCAAATAATCCGGATTTTTCTTTTGCAACTCCTGCAGTACTCCCTAGGAACTCCAAGTGACTTTCGCCGATATTGGTAATAATTCCTGCTGTCGGCTGGACAATATTTGACAATTCCGCAATTTCTCCAAATTGGTTTGTGCCGATTTCTATGATCCACCACTTTGCTTCCTGAACTGCGCTCAGGATGGTCAAAGGGACGCCTATGAAGTTATTGTAGTTTCCGGGGGTTGAGTATGCCTGAGGATCGAGATAACGACATAAACCGGCGAGAATATCTTTGGTTGATGTTTTTCCATTACTTCCGGTTATTGCCAGAACTTTTCCGCTGAACTGCCTTCTTACATCCGCGGCCCATTCCCGTAATGCTTTATTAGGATCCGCAACTAAGATGCACGGCAAATCACGGTTTCTCAAAGATTGCGGGATATTTTCAGGAATAGCTACTATTCCGCAGGCTCCTTTTTCCAGTGCTTGAGGGATATAATGATGTCCGTCCGTATTTTCACCTTTGATGCAGAAAAACAAATCGCCGTCTTTCAGTGTCCGTGAATCAATACTGAAACCTTTCACCAAATTATTTTCGCTAATATTCTCTGTATTAGCATTTAATAATTGCTTCATTTCTCCAAATGTATATAATTTTGACATAACTTTTATTTTATAATCAATCAGCAGTAAAAAAATAGATGGACATAGAAAGACAGTTTGAAGCAGCTTTTTCCAGCATTACTTTGGATAACGGACAACCACTCGTCAGTGTAGAACCGGAAATAGTGCATGGCTGTGTGGTCAATAATGATTTTGCAAAAATCACGCTTATTTTACCAGAAGATTCTCCTTTACGCGGTTCGCTGCCGGCACAGATAGAAGCAGAAATAAAAAAAGTAGAGCAGATTGAGAGAGTCGCGATTGAAGTTTTAGCGGCTCCGCCTGAAAACAATCAATCCTCACAATCACAACCTGCACAACCTGCACAGGCTGCACCGCAACAACCACAACGTACAGCATACTTGCAAAATTATGAAGCTGTAATTGCGGTAGCCAGTGGAAAAGGTGGTGTCGGCAAATCAACTGTTTCGGTTAATTTAGCCCTCGCACTCACTCAAAAAGGTTATAAAGTCAGTCTATTCGACGCGGATATTTACGGACCAAGTTTGCCTATCATGACCGGACGTAGAGGAGAAAAACCTTCTGTGTCTGAAAATCGTTTGATTCCACTTGAATCATTTGGCATGCATACTTTGTCTATTGGAAATTTAGTTGAAGAAAATGACGCTGTCATCTGGCGTGGTCCCATGGTTCACCAGGCGCTTGAGCAACTGCTGCGTGATACAAACTGGCCCGGTGGTGATTTTATGATCATTGATCTCCCTCCTGGTACCGGAGACGCACAGCTTTCATTGTCACAGTTATGTGAATTTACGGGAGCAATTATTGTTTCTACACCTCAGGATGTCGCGTTGATAGACGCAGTAAAGGCTGCGCAAATGTTCAGTAAAGTTGAAATTGACATTTTAGGGATTGTCGAAAATATGAGCTTTTTCACCTGCCCCAAATGCGGTGAAGAAACTCCAATCTTCAGCCGACACGGTGCTGAAGAAGCCTGCAAGAAACTGGAAGCTCCTTTTCTAGGCGCCATCCCCATTGAACTTCAGGTACGTGTTGGCGGTGATGAAGGAAAACCACTGATGGCAAGTAACCTCGACTCACCTGCTACAACGGCATTTAAAAATATTGCCGATAATTTGGTGAAAGTTTTAGAAGGTGAATAGTTCTTCAAAAAATAAGTTATAAAGTCAAATACAAATTGACTTTTTAGCCCTCTCTGATAATATTTAAGGTTCCTTGTGGGTCGGTAGCTCAGCTGGTAGAGCACCCGACTTTTAATCAGGTGGTCCGGGGTTCGAGCCCCCGCCGACCCACCAAGGA
>JABGPG010000084.1 GCA_018645085.1 Deltaproteobacteria bacterium | reverse complement strand
TTTTTTGCGTTGTTATTTTGCTGATATACCGACTGAAATCTTAACAATCATTTTTCTCAAGCACAAGGTGGAATCAAAGCTCTTAAAATAAGACAATTAATGTCATTGCTACTGCAGTAGAAAGGCGTTTGAACTTCTCGCATAGCAGTTCAGGAGGAATCGGAACTGCATATTCTTATATTTTTCAATTCGGAACTCATAGTTCCGTATTTTTATTTTACTCCAGCGTTTAAGCAAATACAATCCTTATACTCATAATACACTAATTTTATTAATATATTTAAATACATCCTGTCTGAATATGTTGTGTCAGTTTTTAATTTTAATTTTTTAACCGAAAACTAAGCTTAAAAGCGGAATTATAAGTTCTTGTTTTTAAATTATTCAATTTTTTTATTAGTATAATCAATGAGTTACACTTTGGCATTCAGTATGCAGAAGTGCAGAGTATTAAATGTTATCACTCGAAATTATTGTGACATCAATACAAGCATTATTATGTGTAACAAGTATCAAACAGCGTAAAAACAAACATGACTGATCGAGGAAGAAAACGGGGCGGAGGAAGAGCGGCGAGACAAGCTTCACTGAACACCCCCGAAACGCAAAGCGTGCCTTACATCACACGAAAAGTTCCGGTTTACGAAGTGCTGGATGAAGAAGGTTTGGCCTTGATTGAAGCAAATGCGGAAACTATTCTGCAGGAAGTTGGCGTAGAGTTCAGAGGCGATGCGGAAGCCCTTGAACTTTGGAAAGATGCTGGAGCGGACATCAACGGAGAACGCGTCAGGATTCCAAAAGGTCTTTGCAAAAAGCTGATTCAGCAAAGCGCGCCTGCGGAATTTACGCAACACGCCCGGAATCCTGCACGTAGTGTACGGATTGGCGGAAAGAATATGGTTTTGGCGCCGGCTTACGGTTCGCCTTTTGTACGTGATTTGGAAAAAGGTCGGCGTTACGCAACAATTGACGATTTTAGAAATTTCGTCAAGCTCGCATATTCGACACCTTTTCTGCATCATTCCGGAGGAACGATTTGCGAACCGGTTGATTTACCGGTTAACAAACGGCATCTCGACATGGTTTACACGCACATGCGTTACAGTGACAAACCGTTCATGGGTTCAGTCACAGCTCCGGAACGGGCGCAGGATACAGTTGATATGGCCAAGGTTTTGTTTGGTGAAGAATTCGTGCGTGACAATACGGTCATCACCAGTTTGATAAACGCAAATTCGCCTCTGGTCTGGGATGCAACCATGATCGGTGCGCTTAAAGTGTATGCACGAAACAATCAGGCCTGTGTGGTTTCACCGTTTTGTATTGCAGGAGCAATGTCTCCGGTAACAGTCGCCGGAACAGCAGCACAGCTATATGCGGAAGCACTTTCTGGAATGGCCTTTGCGCAATTGGTACGCCCTGGCGCACCGGTGATATTTGGAACTTTTTCAAGTTCAATGTCAATGCAGTCCGGAGCTCCGACTTTTGGCACACCTGAACCGCAACTTGTACTTTATATCGTGGCGGCTTTGGCTCGTCGGCTCGGTGTTCCTTTCCGCAGTGGCGGAGGTTTAAACAGTGCGAAAATACCGGATGCACAAGCAGCTTATGAAGCAGCAAATACTTTACAACACGCCATGCTGGCTGGAGTAAATTTCATGCTCCATACTGCAGGTTGGCTCGAAGGCGGATTGTCGATGAGTTATGAAAAATTTATCATGGACATTGACCAAGCCGGAATGATTCACTCCTTTTTAGCAGGAGTTGACCTTTCCGAAAACGGACAGGCTTTGGACGCAATTCGGGAAGTCGGGCCAGGCAAACATTTTCTGGGTTGTGAACACACTCAGAACAATTTCAAAACAGCGTTTTTCCGTTCCAGCGTTGCGGATAACAACAGTTTTGAACAGTGGGAAGCAGACGGAGAATTAGATAGCGCACAGCGAGCAAATATAATTTGGAAAAAAATGCTCAATGAATACGAAATGCCGGCGATGGATCCAGCACTGGATGAAGCTTTATTGGCGTTTATCCGGCAAAGAAAAGAATCATTTCCGGATGCGAGTTATTGAGAAGAATGAGTTCGACTGACCCTTTACTGCAGCCTTTTCAGCTCAAACATTTGAGTTTGAAAAACCGGATTCTGAGTACGAGCCATGAACCGGCTTACTCAGTAGATGGATTGCCCAAAGAGCGTTATCGTTTATATCATGAGGAAAAAGCTAAAGGTGGAATTGCCTTAACCATGTTTGGCGGTTCGACTTTGGTGGCTCAGGATTCGCCTCCGGTATTTGGAAATTTGTATGCGGGAAATGACGAGATAATTCCGTATTTCCAAAAAATGGCGGAAGGGGTTCACAAACACGGTGCAGCTTTGATGTGTCAAATTACACACCTCGGGCGTAGAAGCGTTTCCAATGCCGGTGACTGGTTGCCGATTGTTGCACCATCCTGTGTACGTGAACCGGCGCATCGTGGTTTTCCGAAAATTGCTGAAGAAACAGACATCCGCCGAATTGTCAAAGCTTACGGAGCCGCGGCAAAACGCTGTCAACAAGGTGGTTTGGACGGTGTTGAAATAGAAGCTTACGGACATTTGCTGGATGCATTCTGGTCACCTAGAACAAATTCCCGCACCGATCGCTATGGCGGAAGTTTGGAAAATAGGGCACGTTTTGCTTTGGAAGTTTTGGAGGAAATCCGTAAACAGGTAGGCAGTACCTACATCGTTGGGATTCGTATGGTTTTTGACGAAGCTCTGGACAGTCAGTTGGACGGTGGTTTACGTTTAGAAGAAGGCCTCAAAATAGGTGAAATGCTGGTCAGTACAGGAGGATTGGATTTTATCAATGTTATTCAGGGCCATATTGATACACAGGAAGGTTTGTCACACATCATTCCAAACATGGGCACACCGGCAGGTCCGCAACTTGAATTTGCCGGTGCGATCAAACGTGAATTTGAACTTCCGGTTTTTCATGCCGCACGTATAAACGAAGTTGCAACGGCACGGCACGCATTGCGAGAAAATCTGCTGGACATGGTCGGAATGACACGTGCGCACATGGCAGATCCGTACATTGTTGCAAAAATTGAATCCGGCGAAGAAGAGCGAATCCGGCCCTGTGTAGGAATGGGCTACTGCCTGGACCGTTTGTATGAAAACGGTGACGCACTTTGTGCTCACAACGCAGCTACTGGACGTGAACAAACGATGCCGCACCTTGTTCCGAAAACTTCCGGAAGTGTGAAAAAGATTGTTGTAATCGGCGCTGGACCTTCCGGATTAGAAGCAGCTCGTGTTTGCGCTGAACGCGGACACAAAGTTGTTTTGTTTGAAGCGAATGACCGTCCAGGAGGACAACTTCTTTTAGCTGCGAAAGTTGAACGGCGTCGTGAAACAATCAGCATCGCGGATTGGCTTTTCGCGGAAGTGCAAAGGCTCGGTGTTGAAGTGCGTTTTAATTGTTATGCGGAAGTTACGGACGTGCTGGCGGAAAATCCGGAAGTTGTCATCGTTGCTGCCGGTGGTTTGCCGAATCTGGAATTTTTAAGTGAAGGAGCAGATTTGGTGGTTCCGAGTTGGGATATTCTTGCGGGAACTGTGAAACCAAAAAAGAATATTTTATTGTTCGATGACAACGGTCAGCATCCCGGAATTTCATGTGCAGAATTTTTGGCAAATTCCGAAACTAAACTGGAATACGTAACTCCGGAACGGATCATTGCTCCGGATATTGGCGGCACAAATTATCCTGCGTATTTGCGAGCGCTTCACCTGAATGAGGTGACAATCACGCTCAATCATCGTTTAACGGAAGTTAAGCGCAACGATTCCGGATTGACTGCTGTACTCTACAATGAATACACGCATGCAAATATTGAACGTTCAGTAGAGCAAATTGTGGTGGAGCATGGAACTTTGCCACTGGACGAACTTTATCTGGGCTTAGGGGAACAGTCGAGCAACGGTGGAGAGCTGGATTTGGAAGCGTTGATTTCCGGAAAACCGCAAAACATTATTTGCAATACTGAAGGCAATTTTAAACTTTTCCGGGTGGGCGATGCTGTCGCTAGCCGGAATATACACTCAGCGATTTACGATTCTTTGCGCTTGTGCAAGGCATTGTAGTTCAACTGAGTAAAAACCATAACCAACCTCAAAGAGGCTGAAATGAGTGAAGAAGAAAAAGACTTGATTGAAGACGAAGAAGAGTTGGATTTGTCCACACTTCCGGACGATGAACTCGTTATGCAAATGCATGATGACCTTTACGATGGACTCAAGGAGGAAATCGAGGAAGGCACAAACATTTTACTCGGACGCGGTTGGACACCGGACAAAGTGCTCAGTGACGCGCTTGTGGAAGGAATGCGTATCGTGGGTATTGATTTCCGTGATGGCATTTTGTTTGTTCCGGAAGTTTTGCTTTCCGCAAATTCGATGAAAGGCGGAATGCACATTCTGCGGCCTTTACTCGCTGAAACCGGTGCTCCACCTGTAGGAAAAGCGGTCATCGGTACAGTCAAAGGTGACATTCACGATATTGGCAAAAATTTGGTCGGTATGATGTGGGAAGGCGCTGGTTTTGAGGTAATCGATATTGGTATCAACAATCCGGTCGAAAAATATTTGGAAGCAATCGAAGAACACCAACCAGATATTTTAGGCATGTCGGCATTGCTCACCACGACTATGCCTTATATGAAAGTCGTGATTGAAGAGTTGGGCAATAAAGGTATCCGTGACGATCTGATTGTGCTCGTAGGCGGTGCTCCGCTAAACGAAGAGTTTAGTCTTGCCATCGGCGCTGATGCATATTGCCGTGATGCTGCTGTAGCAGTTGAGACAGCAAAAATGATGATTGATCAACGCCGTGCAGCATCAAAAACAATGGAAAAAGCTGCGGCATAAATTTCCTTTCCATTAAATGAACATGAATGGTTTGGAAAATAAACGTCGGCGTGGTCGGAACAGTCGAAAAGCAAATCCGGAAAAACACACAGTTTCTCATGAGAAATGGGCTGAGAGACTTGAGCCGTCTGACAAAATTTTAA
Organism: Deltaproteobacteria bacterium; assembly: GCA_018645085.1. Taxonomy (GTDB): domain Bacteria; phylum SAR324; class SAR324; order SAR324; family NAC60-12; genus Arctic96AD-7. Next base: position 2,523 of record JABGPG010000084.1, on the reverse strand, counting down.
TTCTGGCTTGTGGAGCGTTGTCAAAGGAAATTTCCACGCTGATTCGTCTGAACGGCTGGAATCATTTGCAAACACGCTACTTACCGGCAAAGCTGCATCTTAGTCCGGAAAAAATTGCTGATCAATTGCGGGTTAATTTGCAAAGTGCTCAAGCCAAATTTTCCAAAATTTTTATCGGTTATGCCGATTGTGGAGCTGGAGACAAGCTGGATTCACTGCTGGAAGAATTTAATGTTCAGCGATTACCCGGCGCACATTGTTATGAGTTTTTTTCTGGAAAAGATTCATTTGCAGAAATGATGGATCAAGAGCCAGGCAGTTTTTTTCTCACCGATTTTTTGGTGGAAGTCTTTGACAAACTGGTTTGGCAGGGTTTGAAGATTGACCAGCATCCGGAACTTTTGGAAATTTACTTTAAGCATTATAAAAAGTTGGTCTATCTGGCACAAGTGGAAAATCCGGCATTACAAACACAGGCCGATGAAATTTCAGCCCGTTTAGGAATGGAATACGAATATCGTTTCACCGGTTATGGTGAATTGGAACACTCTTTATCCGCATTGGCGGAAAAATGAAAATATGGCAAAAAAAACAATAATTTATTGGCGTGATATTCCGTCACAGGTAGTGGTTAAACAGGGACGGACTTCCGCTAAAAAACAGTTAACTAAACGTTTTATGGTTGCCATAGACAGAGCAGCAATGCGTGCCGGACGACAGGGTAGTGAAGAGTACCTGGAAGATTGGCGACGGCAAATTGAAACTTGTCAAGGTGATCCGCAAACTATCGCGGACACGACCGCAGAAGAACTGGAAACTAGTTTTTCTGATGAAGTGCTAAAAACACTGATTAAAAACAAAGGCTTAAATACAATTGAAACCTGATAAATAAAACAAAAAGAAATGACAGATACAGTAATAAGTTCCGCTAGTAAAGAAGTAATCATTGGCCCTAACCGTCCATTCGTGATGATTGGCGAACGCATAAATCCGACCGGCCGTAAAATGCTGGCAAAAGAAATGGCGGAAGGTGATTTCAGTCGAGTAGAACAGGACACTTTGGCACAGGTTGCCGCGGGCGCACAGATGCTGGATGTGAATGCAGGAATTCCCCTCGCCGATGAGCCTCAAATTTTGGCTGATACAATCAAACTAGTGCAGTCACTGACAAACGTTCCATTATCAATTGACTCTTCAATAGTCGCCGCTTTAGAAGCAGGTCTCGAAGTTTATCAAGGCAAAGCACTCTTAAATTCCGTTACTGGAGAAGAAGAAAGGCTTGAAATGGTTCTTCCATTGGTAAAAAAATACGGTTGTGCAGTGGTTGCAATTTCAAATGATGAAACCGGTATTTCCGAAGATCCGGATGTGCGTTTTGCAGTAGCAAAAAAAATTGTTGAACATGCCGCGGATTATGGAATTCCCAGTTCAGATATTGTTGTTGACCCCTTGGTTATGCCGATTGGAGCCATTAATTCCGCGGTAAGACAGGTGATGACTTTGGTACGGCGTTTACAGGATGAACTAAAAGTCAACACCACTTGCGGAGCATCAAACGTCAGTTTTGGTTTACCAAATCGTAACGGAATAAATGCGGCATTCCTGACAATGGCTATTGCATCCGGTCTTACTTCAGCGATTACTAATCCACTTCACGAACCGGTTATGCAAGCCGTGATTGGCGCAGATGTGATGATGGGTAACGATCCTCATTGTTATAAATGGATAAAAAAATACCGTGAACCAGCAGCGGAGGGTGAAAATTCACAAAAACGTGAGAGAAGACGTAATAGAAGCAAACGAGCATAAAAAGTGTTTAGAAAAAAAGAGGAACTATGAATATTAGTGTTTTTGATCTGTTCAAAATAGGGATTGGCCCTTCAAGTTCGCATACTGTAGGTCCAATGTACGCAGCCAAGCAATTTCTATTTAATTGCATCGAGCAGTTTCCACTGACTAAAATTCATACAGTCAAAACAGAATTATTCGGTTCGCTTGCCTTGACAGGTAAAGGACATGGAACTGACACCGCGATTTTAATGGGTTTGGAAGGTGAAGAACCGGCTTTGGTTGATCCGGAACAAATACCAAACCGTCTGAATCGTATCCGCAAAAGCAAGACTTTGATGCTGCTCAATGAACACAAAGTTGCGTTTAATGAAGAAGAATCGCTGATTTTTTATCATGATGATTTATTAGCACACCACTCAAATGGTATGCGTTTTACCGTTTATGACTCCGACGGGAACAAATTACGTGAGGAGGATTTTTATTCAGTCGGCGGTGGATTTATCTTGAACGAGGAAGAAATACTGAAAGATTCTGAAAATGGCGCTACTCAAGTACCTTTTCCTTTTCAGTCATGTAAAGAACTCTTTGAGCACTTTAACAAAACCGGCATGACACTGCGTGAATTAATGTGGATCAATGAGCAAACATGGCGTTCCGAATCTGATCTTTGGGATGGTTTGTTGAAAATATGGGGCGTCATGCAGGAATCGACACAACGCGGAATGTCTTCCA
>JABGPG010000217.1:5809-7597 GCA_018645085.1 Deltaproteobacteria bacterium | reverse complement strand
TGACTCAACTGGATCATGGAAACGCAATTGATGCCTAGCGGCACTGATTTACACTTTTTCAAGCCCGGCTAACTCCTTGAAACATCTAGCGTAAGCATCAAAGAGTTGCATACAACTGCTGCGTTGTGTATAATAAACAGGCGATCTAAGCAATTCTGGCGATCCGGAAGCTTATCTTGATTTCCGTGAAGTTCTCCAGCAACTCCCAATGCCTTATCATCCTCTGATTGGCAAGTATAATCACCGTGATATTTTCGCTGAGATTTTTCTGGAAAGTTCCTCTGAACTAACATGGTTTTTTGCAACAAATGTTAGCAACTGAGAAAGATCGCTTTCTACTGCTGAACACAGTTTAAGCAGAAATATTATAAATGGACTCGACGATTTTATGACCTTTAATGAACTGGGCTTATCTGCCTCTATACTTAAAGCTGTTGCCAAACAAGGCTATAGCGAACCTTCACCAATTCAGGCTGAAGCCATACCCGCAGTACTTGCTGGCCATGATGTAATGGCTGCAGCACAGACTGGTACTGGTAAAACAGCAGGTTTTACACTACCAATATTGGAGCGCCTGTCCAAGGGCCAACGCGCACCAGCCAATCAGGCACGCACTTTGATCTTAACGCCGACTCGTGAACTTGCGGCGCAGGTGGGAGCCAGTGTTGCTCTCTATGGGGAGCACCTCAATCTGAGATCTACAGTGGTATTTGGTGGCGTCAAAATTAACCCGCAGATGCAAAAGCTGCGTCGCGGCGTTGATATTCTGGTAGCAACACCGGGCCGACTGATGGACTTGCACAATCAAAAAGCCGTGAAGTTTGATCATTTGGAAGTGTTAGTGTTGGATGAAGCTGACCGTATGTTAGATATGGGCTTTATTCATGATATTAAGCGCATTATTAGTTTGCTGCCCAAGCGACGTCAGAACCTGATGTTCTCAGCAACCTTCTCTGAAGATATTCGTAAGCTGGCCAAAGGCTTGGTTCACAACCCCATCGAAATTTCCGTAAGCCCACGCAACACTGCGGCACCGTCGGTAGAACAGTGGGTCTGTCCGGTGGATAAGAAAAGCAAACCTGCGTTGTTAACAAAACTGATTAAGGATGGCAGCTGGACTCAAGCACTGGTGTTTAGCAAAACTAAACATGGTGCTAATAAACTGACCAAATACATCGAAGCCGAAGGTATTACAGCTGTGGCAATTCATGGTAACAAAAGTCAAGGCGCACGCACTAGAGCGCTGGCTGATTTTAAAAACAATAAAATTCGGATACTGGTGGCCACAGATATCGCCGCGCGTGGTTTGGATATAGAGCAACTGCCTCATGTGGTTAATTTTGATTTACCCAATGTTTCAGAGGACTACGTTCACCGTATTGGCCGTACCGGTCGCGCTGGGGCTTCTGGTCAAGCCATCTCCTTGGTCAGCGCCGATGAAGTAGAACTGCTGTCAGACATTGAGCGCCTAACGCAGAAGATATTAGAGCGCCGTGAAGTAGAAGGCTTTGAGCCCAATCAGAGTTTAGCTGTGACCACATTACAGCATCCCATGCGACGTAAAAAGACAAGCAAGCCGCAGAACAATGAGAGCAATGAGAAGGACAATAATCGTCACAAAAATAAGTCGAGAAACAGCAAAAATCCTAAGGTGTATGGACATGGGGCAAAGTATGGCGGCAAGCTGAAGTCCGGCGGACGCAAGCAAACCAGAAAACCAGGTCAACGTTTTAAAGCTTCTGCTGAGCAGAGCTCAGAGTCTAATGGCAATGCTGCAAAGAGAACCGC
>JABGPG010000217.1:0-5709 GCA_018645085.1 Deltaproteobacteria bacterium | reverse complement strand
AGAACAACAGCCTCTGGAAAGTCTTCAGCAAGTTCACCCTATGATAGAGACAGAGCTGCTCGCAATCACAGTGGCGACACACCAGCAGGGAACAAGCGTCCAGCGTACGGCAATTCAGATCGTAGTTCTGGTCATACTAGATAGTGGCCGGATATAACGATTATCTTTAACATAACTTCCATAGTCCTGAGTTCTAATCCCATTGATCACAAAGAGAGTCCTTATTAATGTTTGAGTTTCATTTCAGTAAAGTCGCCAGTTTCAAAAACGATTTACTCTCCGGTTTCACGGTCGCCCTCGCGCTAGTCCCAGAAGCTGTAGCCTTTGCCTTTGTGGCCGGTGTTGATCCGCTGGTAGGACTCTATGCAGCCTTTATGGTTGGCTTGATCGCCGCCAGTATTGGTGGTCGTCCCGGCATGATCAGTGGTGCCACTGGTGCGCTAGCGGTAGTGATGGTATCCCTGGTTGCGAACCATGGTGTCGAGTATCTGTTTATCACGGTGGTACTCATGGGCCTGCTGCAGATCACAGCTGGGGTATTAAAGCTCGGTAAATTTATCCGCATGGTACCTTACCCTGTGATGCTTGGTTTTGTTAATGGCTTGGCGATTGTGATCTTCCTTGCGCAACTGGGACAGTTTGGTGAAGCAGGACAAGCAGGTTGGTTACACGGAACATTTATGCAGGACAGCATTGTTGATGTGGCCTGGTTACAGGGCGAACAGCTTTATATGTTGTTCGGACTAGTGCTGTTAACCATGATTATTATCCATTTCTTACCACGTCTTAGCAAAGCGTTGCCTTCTTCACTGGTGGCGATTATGGTGGTTACTGGCCTGGTCTTGGGATTAGATTTGAACACAAAAGTGGTTGGCGATATTGCCTCTATTAGCGGTGGTCTGCCTGTTTTCCATGTTCCGGATGTTCCTTTTAATTTGGAAACCTTATTCATTATCCTGCCTTACTCCGTTATTTTGGCTGCGATTGGCTTGATTGAATCATTGCTAACCTTACGCCTGATCGACGAGATTACCGAGAGCCGTGGTCGTGGAAATCGCGAATGTATTGGTCAGGGTGTGGCTAATACAGTCACCGGACTCTTCGGTGGCATGGGTGGCTGTGCTATGCTTGGCCAGAGCATGATCAATGTTAATTCAGGTGGTCGTGGCCGACTGTCGGGCATCAGCGCCGCAGTCTTCTTGTTGCTGTTTATCCTGGTAGGTTCAGCACTGATTGAACAAATTCCACTCGCAGCGCTAATCGGGGTGATGTTTATAGTCGTGATCGGCACCTTTGAATGGTCGAGCTTTCGTATTATTGGCAAGGTGCCAATCAGTGATGCGCTGATTTTAGTGACGGTGTCAGCGGTGACTATAGCTACTGATTTGGCTTTTGCAGTGGTTGTTGGCGTGGTTATATCTGCACTGGTATTTGCCTGGGAGCACGCCAAATTTATTCGCATCGATGCTCGTGAAGACCATAATAATTCAACGGTTTATGCGGTAACTGGCCCATTGTTCTTTGGCTCCGCCACTTCATTTTTAGAGGGCTTTAACCCCAATGATGACAACGATGATGTGATAATTGACTTTGCTCGCTCAAGAGTGGCAGATCACTCTGCCATTGAGGCGATTGATACTCTGGCAGAACGCTATTTGAATGCCGGTAAGAAATTGCATCTAGTTCATCTGAGTGCAGAATGTCGCAGACTGTTAACCAAAGCTGGAAATCTAGTCGAGGTGAATGTGATTGAAGATCCAAAATACTTTGTTGCAGAAGACAGTCTGGCCTAAGCTGCTGGGCTAACCTTTAATGAAGCTAGTCTAACCGTTAAGAGCGGAGTGCAAGGCTCCAGAAACAGCTTCAATAATCCGAAAATGAAAACGTTTATCTTTTCATGCTCCATCCTCCTTTTAAGCTTGGCATTCCAGCTCAGGGCTCTTTTTAGCAAAACTATCGATTAAATCAATCCAAAGAATAGCATAAATAAATTTTACAGATACAAACCGTAGTGCTAGAATGCAGCACTGCATCCAAAATCCGTTCTTAATTCCTGTCTAAAAAACAACTAATGAAAATCATCCAGATAACAGACACTCATTTGATGCCACACGGCACGGATCTGCATGGCCTCAACCCTTGCGAACGTCTTGAAGCTTGTATCTCCAGTATAAACGAGTTTCATGCGGACGCTGATTTGTGTTTCATCACCGGTGATCTAACCGATCAAGGACACCGTAAAGCCTATCACGATTTGCGTGAAATTTTCCAGCAACTCAAAATGCCATATTATCCTTTGATCGGTAACCATGATCACCGTGAAATTTTTACTGAAGTCTTTCCGGAAGTTCCACTTGACGAAAACGGATTTGTGCAACAAATGTTAGCAACAGAGCAAGGACGTTTTTTGTTGCTGGACACGGTTGAGCATGGACAACATTGGGGTTCTTATTGTGAAAAGAGAGGAGCATGGCTCCGGAAACAACTGCAGGATGCCGGAAGCAAAGCTGTTTATCTTTTTATGCATCATCCTCCATTTAACATTGGTATTCCTTCTCTTGATTCTTTAAGCCTCAAGCACGACGCACAGCGTTTTCAAGATATCGTCTGCGATTTTTCCAACATCAAACATCTTTTCTTCGGTCATGTTCACCGTCCTGTTAGCGGAAGTTGGCATGGAATTCCGTTTACCACATTGCGTGGCACCAATCATCAAGTCCAACTGGATCTAAACGCGGTGGATTATTTGCCGTATAGTCATGAGCCTCCTGCTTACTGCGTGATCTTCCTGGAACATCAACAAACCACCGTGCATTTCCATGATTATCTTGACGATTCTCTGTACATGAAAATGCCTTTAAACACGGCATGAATAAATTTAAACCGCAGAAAACAAAGCGCAAAATTAGTTTTCTTTCGTATGAAAACGGAATAAAATAATGAGTTATCCAGTTTTGTTCGCTTTGCTTAGTTTGTCATTGAGCGGTTTGAACGATATAGTTTTTAAAATCTACTCTACTGGAGGACGTTCGCGGGGAGTGTTCCTTTTTGGTGTTGGACTCATTTGGACTTTGTCTCAATGGGGACTTGCCAAGATTCAGGGGACTCCACTTGAATTCAATCATGCGACGATCGCTTTTGGACTGCTGGCCGGATTATTCCTGACACTTTCCAACTTGATGCTGTTAGAAAGTCTTGGACAAATTGAAGTCAGCCTTGCTACTACAATTTACCGTTTAAACACAATCGGTGTTGTTCTTTTTTCATATTTCATGCTGCATGAATCTTTTGGCTGGCTCAAAGGATTCGGTATTTTTCTAGGCTTGATTGCAGTGTTTTTTCTCTACAAAAGTCAAATCCATCAAACTCATCAAAAACAATTACTCTTGTTCATGGGAGTTGCGGGAGTTGCTTCTTTGTTCCGAGCTTCCTATGGTGTCAGTTCCAAAGTAGGTTTTCTTGATGGAGCTGACCGTAATTCCATGCTCATCATTATCTCAGCGAGTTGGGTAGTTGGCGGAGGAATTTACGCGATATTACGTGAAAAACGATTCCGAATAACTAGGGAAAAAACGCGTTTCATTATGATCTCTTCAGTATTGGTTGTCGGCATAGTTAACTTTCTGATGCTTGCGATCCAACATGGTGAAGCAAGTACTGTCATTCCGATTGCAAACATGAGCTTCGTGATTGCTTTGTTGCTCTCAGTCGCCTTGAAAATGGAAAAACTAAACAAGATGAAAATTGGCGCCATCAGCTGTGCGATAGGATCAATCCTGCTGCTTGCCCAAAGCTAACTCTATCTAGCTTCCGCTGAACTCAATTCGTCGGATAACCTATCTTTTAAAATTAGACATGAGTACTTACGAAAATTACCACAAAACCAGCCAAGTTTATGACAAAACACGGACCGCTGGCGGTGTTGATATAATACTCAACGCAATGGAGGAAGGAAATCTGCCATTGAGTGAACAGGTATTGCTGGACGCAGGTTGCGGTACTGGTTTATATTCAGCAGCTCTGGTAAACAAAGTAAGGCGCATTGAGGCAGTAGATCTTAACGCTGGAATGCTGGGCATGGCACAAGAGAAACTGCAGTCAGAAGAAAAGCAAGGTCGAATTAGTTTTCACCAGTCTGCAATCAACTCAATACCGTTGCCTGATAAAAGCGTAGATGCAGTCATGATAAATCAGGTTTTACACCATTTACCTGACGATGCTGATTCCGGCTGGCCGGAACATAAGAAAGTTTTTAATGAATTTTTCAGAATACTTAAACCCGGCGGTGGACTGATTATCAACAGCTGCAGTCCGGAACAGCTCGAACTCGGATTCTGGTTTTACCACTTAATTCCGGATGCGATCAAGGCAGTACAGGAAAAGACAATTGGCATTGATACTATGGCAGATCAGTTGAAAAGTATCGGTTTTTCTGAACCAAGACAAGAGGCACCTCTGGATTTAATTTTACAGGACGAAGCATACTTTTATGCAGACGGGATCCTTGATCCTGACTGGCGGAGTGGTGATTCTATCTGGAGTCTGGTTGAAGATAAAACCCTGACAGACGTGCTGGAAAAAACTCAGAATCTACAAAAAAGCGGAAAACTAGAAAACTTCATGCTGAAGCATGATCAGACGCGAAAAACTTCCGGACAAGTCACATTCACTGTTGCTGGCAAGCAGCTTTGAAAAAGCAGTTAGAAAAAGCTCACCGGAAGTTTTTTTTGCTAAGCAAAGCTCACTTTCGACGTGACAGAGATTGCGCAACTACACAGAGGATTTCAAACATCAGAGTCGCACCTGTCAAGGCAGTGTTGCCGGTAGGATCAAAAGGTGGTGCTACTTCAACTAAGTCTCCACCAATAAGATTTAGTTCTCCAAGTTCACGAATCATCAATTGCGCTTCCAGATTGCTGAACCCTCCGATTTCCGGAGTTCCTGTACCCGGTGCATAAACCGGATCAAGTCCATCAACATCAAAACTAAGATATGCCGGTTCAGAACCAACAATTGATTTTGCTTCGTCAATTACAGCTTTCCAACCACGTTCGAAAAACTCTTCAATGTAAATCACACGCATTCCGGAGTCATGGCTGAATTTCCAAAGATCCGGATCATTGAGTGAACCTCTTATACCAATCTGAACTGTGCGTTTTGGATCAAGCAGGCCTTCCTCAACAGCCCTTCTGAATGGAGCACCGTGATGAAATTTGGAACCAAGATAGTCATCACCTGTATCACAGTGTGCGTCAAAGTGTACCATACCGACAGGTCTTTCCGCCGCAATTGCCCTGAAAATCGGTAATGTAACTGAGTGGTCACCTCCGGCAGAGACTGGCAACGCTCCTGACTCATGAATCTCACGGAAACAACTTTCGATTTCCTGATGGCTTTGCTCCAGATTAAAAGGGCTTTCGACCCAGGCATCACCTACGTCTGCAATCTTTGCCAGAGCATAGGGATTTACGCCGGTAACCGCGTTCATTTTTCGGATCAAGCTGCTCTGGTTCCGGATTTCACGCGGACCGTGCCTTGCTCCCGGACGATTCGTCACCCCTCCGTCAAAAGGTACTCCGACCAGAGCGATATCAAGTCCGGAGGCCGATTGCTGAAGCGGTGTCCTGAAAAAAGTAGGGATTCCTGTGTAACGTGGTTGGAGTTGCGGATCTGCAAACTCCGGATATTGATAAGTGCGTGACATATTAC
>JABGPG010000219.1 GCA_018645085.1 Deltaproteobacteria bacterium | reverse complement strand
AAGCCATCATTAATTATCAACTGATGATTATTTAGCAAGTAAAAAATGTGGTTATTTTTGGAATGTGAATTTATCTCAACTTTTGGGGATCAGTATTATTTTTGGTGCACTTGATAAACCTTCATTAAGATCCGAGAAAGCAGAAGAACCATCACTAAGCGATCTTTCCTCAATCCATGACAGATCTCCTAACGCACCGCTGTGCAAGGCTTGTAAAGCAGCTTCCAAGTCAGTATGGGTGTAGGTGTAAGTACCGATTACCGTGATTTCCGCGAGAGTAATTTTACGGAAATCACAATCACCTGCACTCTGTTGTAATCCTATGTGCATCAGCACGCCACCTGGCCGTACAGCACGAATGGCCATTCTGCGAGTAGTTTCCATTCCCACTGCATCAATCACCAATTCAAAACTATCATCCAGGTTTTGGGGTTCATTTTGCGGATCAAAGACCTCACAACAAGCAGTCTTCAAAACAGTTTCTCGACGCAATGGATTGGTGTCACAGAGCAGGATTTCTTTGCAGCCATGAGCACGTAAAATCAACGCAGCCAGCAAACCGACTGAGCCACCTCCAATGACAAGTGCCCGACCCTCGGAAACTGGACGATGAAGCGCTTTTTCCGCAAGATAAAGAGCGTGAAGCGAGGTTGCTGCTGGTTCTGTGAGAGCAGCATGGACAGGATTCATTCCGTCCGGGAGCAGAAGTAGATTTTTCTCAGGAATTGTAATGAATTCGGCAAATGCGCCTGGATAATTCATCCCGATAAGTTTACGGTCAGCACAAAGGTTACTGCGTCCTGATCGGCAATCAAGGCAATTTTCGCAACAAATAAGCGGATTCAGTACCACACGCTGGCCTAAGTATTTCCCAGAAAGGACTACGCCAGCAGCTTCATGTCCAAGAATAAGCGGAGGAATTCTTCTGGCATCTTCACCGTGATAGGCATGCATGTCTGAACCACAAATCCCAACTGCTTCAATGCGGATTTTTGCTTCACCTGCTGCAGGTTCCGGTGTGAGTTCTTCACGGTAAGTGACCTCGTTTAGCCCGGTATACACAAGTGCTTTCATGATAATCCTTTCATTTTGCGGTAAAACCGCCATCCACAAAAATAGTCTGACCTGTGATGTAATCTGAAGCAGAAGAGGCGAGGAAAACTGTTATACCTTCCAGATCACGAAGTTCACCGTTGCGTCCGATTGCTGTTTGCGTTGCATTATGCTCAACAAGTTGATGGTCTTCGTAAACAGGTGAGGTCATTTCTGTAGGAAAAAATCCGGGAGCAATCGCGTTACAACAAATACCATCCTTGGACCATGCTTCAGCCATGGCCCGTGTCATTTGATCAACACCACCTTTGGACGCTCCATAAGCAAGCCCGTTCTTAAAGGCTCTTTTAGATTGTAGAGAACTAATGTTGATAATTTTCCCCCAGCCTTTTTTGCGCATTTGCGGTACTAAAGACTGTGCCAGAAAAAAAGGTGTTTTGAGGTTGATTGACAGTGTTTGCTCCCAACTATCCGGAGTAATTTCTTCAGCAGATTCACGTAGATTTACACCTGCTGCATTAACCAGGATATCTACTGAACCGAACAGTTTTTGCGCTTTTTCAACAAGTCCGGGAATGCTAGCTGTCTTGGACAAATCTGCAGTCAGAAAAGCACTAGAACCTTTGAACTCGCTGATTGTTTGCACAGTTTGCATCAGCATATTTTCACGTCGTGCAGTAAGCACCACAGATGCACCTGCTTTGGCCAGAGATAGCGCCATCTGTCTGCCGATGCCTGAACCTCCTCCTGTAACAAGAGCCACCTTAGTGGATAAACTGAACAGACTTTCCGAGGGCAGACTTGCGTTCATATTTTTAAGAAGTTTGAAAAGATTCAGCAGGAAAGTATTTCCGGAGACGGGCGTCACCGGTACGTGCGTGAGCTTCCATTCCTTCGAGACGTGAGATGCGCGCAGTAACTGCCGCAACTTCACGATTCGCTTCACGGCTCATACGCTGATAGGTGACAGTTTTAATAAATTTACCAACAGAAAGCCCACCGGTATAACGCGCCGCGCCCTTGGTGGGCAGGATATGGTTTGTACCGGAACACTTATCACCAAAAGCCACAGTCGTTTCTTCGCCGAGGAAGAGTGATCCGTAATTACGCAGACGTTTCAGCCACCAGTCATGATCATCTGCTTGAACTTCCAGATGTTCAGCAGCATAAATGTCACTCTGCTGTGCGGCTTCTTCCCGATTTTCACAAAGGACAATTTCACCATAATCACGCCAAGCGGATTCTGCTGCTTGCGACTGAATTTCCGGAAGATCGGCAATCAGTTCCGGCATCCTTTTAGTTACCTGTTCTGCCAGTTCTCGGCTGGTAGTAATCAACCATGCTGGTGAATCTGGTCCGTGCTCTGCCTGCCCGACAAGGTCTGTAGCAACTATTTCCGGATCAGCGTTTTTGTCAGCGATTATTGCAATTTCAGTCGGTCCGGCAAAAAGATCAATTCCCACACGTCCGTAAAGAATACGTTTGGCTTCAGCGACAAAACGGTTTCCGGGACCAACAAGGATGTCCGCGGGATTCCCTGTAAAGAGTCCGAAAGCCATTGCTGCGACACCCTGAACACCACCTACCGCAAGGATTGTATCCGCGCCGCACAAATCAAGGGTGTAGAGAATCGCATAATTCACACCCTCATTTTTTTTAGGCGGAGCACAAGCTACAATATTCTTTACTCCAGCGACTTTGGCAGTAGTAACGCTCATGATCGCTGACGCAACATGCGCATAGCGTCCTCCAGGCACATAACAACCTGCTGTTTCTACCGGAATTAAGCGTTGACCACAAAACAATTCCGGAGCAATTTCTGACTCGAACTCCGTCATACTCTCACGTTGATGCTCCGCGAAAGTACGCACCCGGTCGTAAGCAAAACGAATATCGTCTTTAAGTTTTTGCGAAAGTTTGAGTGATGCTGCAGTAATTTCTTCGGAAGTTACAACTGTGTTACCTTTGTACTCGTCAAGTTCTGCAGAATATTCACGAACCTTGTCTTCACCGCCGGCTTCAATTTCAGCGAGCATTTCCGTAACTATACGGCGGGTATCATCTTCACCGGTTTTAGGAGTGTTTTCTGCTTTTTTAAGGAATTCAATTGTCATGATGCAAGGAGTGTTTTATGGACTTTTGGTTTATTTCTTTCCTCTAGGCTCTTTTATTTCATCTTTATATATCTTGAGTTCAGCCAGGAATACAGCTTAAATTCAAAACGCGGATTCAACCGAAAAGCTGGAACTCAATTCCTACCAATAGCTCATTGCATCTCTGAATAGTCCCTTTAATTCGTCACGGGAAATCGGCATAGGTCCGTTGTCAATGAGACGCTTTTGGATGTATGAACCGTCAGTGAGTGCGTCCAGATCGTCCATAGAATAACCTACTCCGGATAGTCCGTTTGGAATTCCGGTTTCACGCATCATTCCGAGAATTTGATCTGCAAGGATGTCTCCACCGTCTTCCACTTTCGTATCAGTGAGATCTGCACCCATGGCAGCAGCAGCTTGCCAGTGTCTCTCAGCACAGGCTGGCCCAGTTTTACGGAAAACAGCCGGCGAGTTGACGATTACAGAAATTCCGTGTGGTACCATATTGTGATCCGTCGGCCAACCTTCCGGGGCATAATCTTTAACAAGTCCAGCAACTGCGTAGGACATACCGTGAGGCAGGTGACAACCTGCATTTCCAAAACCGATTCCGGCCAGCATTCCGGCAAACATTAATGCATCATAGTTTTCTTCAACTGGATCATTTACTGCCTGTACGATGTGGTTACCAACTAGCTTAATGGCTTCCAGACAGGCAATATCGCTATATGGATTTGCACCTTGATTTAGTGGACGTAGCTGGGAAGATTCTGGAGCAGGCCTGTGTGTATACGGCCTTGCAGTGATGGACTCACAGGCGTGACTGAAAACATCAAATCCATTTGCGGCACGTACGAGAGGTGGCAAAGAGGACAAGACGCTGGGGTCAAGCACACCAAGATTCGCACGAATCCTCGGACTTACAATTCCGGTTTTTGCTTCCATTTCCAACAGGTCGAAAATCGCAATTCCGGTGCATTCACTGGCAGTGCCGAATGTAGTGGGACAGGCGATGTGCGGTTTTAGTTCGCCAGGAACCGGAAGCGCTTTACCTATTGGTGCATTCACATAATCCAGGAAATCCGCGGGAAAGCATGAATAAAGATTAGCGGCTTTACAGGTGTCAATTACTGAGCCGCCACCAACTGAAACAAAACCATCAAACTTTCCGTCTGTGGCGAATTTCGCACCTTGTTTGAACGATACATCAGTAGGTTCAACTGCAACCTGATCATAAACCACAGCATCCATACCTCGTGATTTTAGAGATTCTACAACTTTGGCAACATGCTCCATTTGGGCAACGCGGGGATCAGTGAAAACGGCAACCCGCGTCATTCCAAGTGCTTTTGCATCGTCACCTACTTCCTGAAGGGAGCCTCGACCGAATTTAATTTTAGGTGCCTCTACAGCAAAAATACTGTCACCACCAGTTTTGTGCGTGAAGTAACTTGAGAAACTCATAATTTCCTTTTAAATATTTTATTTTAAGATGAAGTTATTTTCCGTAAATATATTCCGGTAACCAGAGCACTATTTGAGGAAACAGGATGATAAGTATTAGACCAAAGACTTGAATAACCATGAACTGCATCATCCCGCCATATATATCTTTGAGATCCCATTCCGGGACAACTCCTTTTAAAAAATAAGCAGAAAGTGCAACAGGAGGGGAAAGCCATGCGGTTTGTAAATTAACTGCTACTAGAATTCCAAACCAGGTAAGATTAAAGCCTAACTTTTCGACGAGAGGAAGAATAATAGGAAGAATGATCATTACAATCGGCACCCATTCCAAAGGCCAACCCAAAATAAAAATCATTAACATAATCACAGCCAGCATAAACATGGGAGGCATATCCAGTCCAATCAAATAGTCTGTAATTACCATTGGTGTTCCAAGCCGAGAAAAAACAGCGCCAAAAAAATTTGATGCAGCCACAAGAAAAAGGATCAATGTTGTGATTTCCAAAGTTTTGATAAGTGCATCAAACAGTCCACTCAAAGTTAATTTGCGGTATGCCAGTGCAAGTAAAATCCCACCAAACGCACCCATTCCAGCACCTTCTGTAGGCGTTGCAAAGCCAAACAGAATACTACCTAAAGCAGAAAAAACTAATGCCGCAGGTGGTACAAGTCCAAGAAAGAACTCCCTCATTACATGTGACATTGATTGGGCTCTTTCTTCTGGTGGAAGAACAGGTCCAAGTTCGTGATTTAGATAACAACGTAAAATTGCATAGCCTGTGTAAAGAGAGGCTAGTAAAATTCCAGGTACGATTGCAGCCGCAAAGAGATCTGTGACAGGAACCTCCAAGATAGGTCCCATTACTACCAACATGATACTGGGTGGAATCAGGATACCCAGTGTACCACCTGCTGTGATCGTTCCTGCAGCTAACTTGACATCATAATTTGAGCGGTTCATTGTCTTAGCGGCCATAATCCCTAAGATCGTTACTGATGCACCGACAATTCCAGTTGCTGCTGCAAAAATTGTCGAGACAAACAAGACTGCGATAAATAATGATCCCCTTACCCTGGAGAGCATTAGTTGTACTGCACTAAACAACCTTTCCATTAACCCCGCTTTTTCCATGAGAATCCCCATGAAAATGAAGAGTGGAACGGCGGCTAGTGTTTGTTCCAGCATTACCGATGAAAATTGGAATGTCATTAGATAGAATACCAGACTTCCAAAGCCTAAAAATCCAAATACAGCGCCAAGAAAAATTAGCGTAAAAGAGATAGGGAAGCCGATAAAGATGGCAAAAAGCATGACTCCAATCATGATCATGCCTAATATTTCATTGGTCATGGCCATCTTCCTTTCGTTGCAGCAAAGTAACTTTTCAGTAGTTCCGAAATACCTTGAATTAAAAGAAATAGAACTCCCACAGGAAGGCAAGTTTTGATAGGTGCCATCAGCGGCATCCACGCAGTGTCCATCCCACGTTCACCACGAATCCACGAAAGATAAGCAAAATCAGTAGACATCCAGAGAAAAACGAAAAGTCCAGGAAAATAGAAAAATACATACAGGAAAAGATCTACCTTACCTTGTGTCTTAACAGACCACGTACGATAGATGAAATCTGCTCGGATGTGTACACCTTTGGAAAGGGCATATCCAGCTCCAAGCATAAAGAGTGCACCAGCAAGCATCCGGCTGATGTCATAGGCCCACATAGTTGGCGCAATGAAGGCATAACGGGCAACAACTTCAAAGACCATTGCCCCAAAAAGAGGTATGGTTAGCCAACACACAATGCGGCCGATCCAAAGGCTGAAACGATCAATTTTGGTAATGATTTTTCCCATCCAAACAGGCATGTCTTCAGGAAGCTTTCCTGTTGGATCACCACGTCTTTCAGCTATTAACTCATCAGTTATTTCTAGTTTTTCTGCTACAACAGACATAAATTAAATTTGATGAATAAAATAAAGAACAAGTATGATGAAACGTTAAAAAGTCATAAAAACGTGTCTTTTCGAGCAAAGCGAGAAATCGGTTTTATGTTAAGCACTGATATTATTAAGATCTCTCTCTTCGTTCGAGATGACAAATAAATAGTTTAGGAGCTTTTACGCATTCGTCAAGGATATAGACAAAATAAAGAGGATGAAAAGCTTCAATTTAAGGAAGTTCTCATCCTCTCAAAAAGACTTTGAAAGATCTATTTGTTTTTATTGACGTAGGCCATACCAAGTTTAGCGTTGGTCATTTGTGATCCTGACCAGTATGGAACTGCTATATCGGCAAATTCCTTCATAGAAGTATAAACTTTTGCAAAGAATTTATTCTCACTGTTGAGTTTTGCATAGAGTTTCGCTGTTGCTGCCATGTACTCTGTGAAGTAGTCTGCAGGCGTATCATGTAACTGGACTCCATGGTTCTCAGTCAGGTCCTTGAGTGCCTTACCGTTTTCATAAATTCGGTAGGCCATGGACTGCATGAGTGAAGCATTTGCCGCAATCTGCATCGCATTTTGCTGTGCAGGAGTAAGGCTCCTCCAAACATCACCGTTGATGTACATGTCGGCATTCACGACGACTTGATGTAAACCTTGAAGATAATAGTGTTTGAGTACCTTCTGGAATCCGAAGACGCTGTCAGGTTTTGGACAACACCATTCTGCTGCATCGATAACACCTTTTTCCAACGCAGGTAAAATATCACCACCACCCATAGCTACTGCAGCAACACCAATGTCTCTGTAGCTTTGTCCAGGAATTCCTGGTGGTGTGCGGAAGCGGTATTTGCGAAAATCATCCATACTGTTAATTGGTTCTTTGAACCAACCAAGAGCTTCCGGACCTACTGGTTGCAGCATGAGACCTTTGATATTCATCCCCATCTCACCCCATAACTCGTCATAAAGTTGACTTCCACCACCATACATAAACCATGAAACCCAAGCAATATTATCAATTCCTAGACCAGCACCAGCAGTAGGTGAACCGAAAAGCATTGCTGCAGGATGATATCCAGACCAATAGTGAGTCCAGGCAAATCCGCCCTCAATCAAGCCTTTGTCGACCGCTTCAAGAGTTTCCTTCAC
>JABGPG010000112.1 GCA_018645085.1 Deltaproteobacteria bacterium | reverse complement strand
CAGACAATATTTACGAGTCGTTTTGGAACAACAATCACTTTACGGCATTGTTTGCCTTCCAGAAAGCTTTGCACTTTTGGCGCAGCCAGCGCAAGGCGCTCTGTTTCTTCTTTGCTGGTTCCAGCCGGCATTTCCAGACGGTCGCGGACTTTGCCATTAACCTGTACAACCAGCGTCACCATCTCTTCTGCGAGCAGTGCTTCTTCATATTCCGGCCACGACTGCTGATGGACACTTCCGCTGCCGGGTTTGATTTTTTGCCACAATTCCTCGGTAATGTGCGGTGCAATCGGTGCCAGCATCAGCAGCATTCCCTGCAGACATTCCTGCCAGACTTCAGTTCCGGCGGCTTCAGGCGCCGCTTTTAAAACATTGCGGAAAGCCATCACTGCCGCAATCGCGGTGTTGAAACGAAAATGCTGTAAATCTTCACCGGACTTTTTTATGGTTTGGTGTAATGTTTTGCGGAGTTTCTTTTCTGTCTCAGCTTTTAGTGTAACAGTTTCCTTAGCATCCAAATGACAAAGCGTCCAGACGCCTTTGAAAAAACGGGCCAGTCCTTCAATGCCATGAGGATTCCAAGGCGCACCTGCATCCCACGGTCCGAGAAACATCAAATAAGCACGCACCGTATCGGTTCCGTATTTTTGCACGAGGTCATCCGGATTGACTACATTACCGCGGCTTTTTGACATTTTTTCGTGATCTTCGCCCAAAATCATCCCTTGATTGAACAAGCGTTTTGCGGGTTCCCGAAAATCAAGCATCCCAATATCCGCGAGTGCTTTTGTAAAAAAACGAAAATACAGAAGGTGCATGGTGGCATGTTCTATTCCACCGGTGTATTGATCTACAGGACACATCTTCCGAATTTTTTCCGCATCCCAGGGAAGATCGTTTTTGCTCAAGGTTTCCCCTTTTTTCCAGTAAGGCGAAACATAAGCATAGTAGTACCATGAGGAACAGATAAAAGTATCCAGCGTGTCAGTTTCTCTTTCCGCGTCACCACCGCATTTGGGACAGGATGTTTTCAAAAATCCCTCATGATATTTCAAAGGACTTTCACCAGTCGGTTTGAATTCCGCGTCATCCGGAAGTACCACCGGAAGCTCTTCATAAGGCACGGGTTGCATTCCGCAACTTTCGCAATAGATAATCGGAATCGGTGTGCCCCACATTCTTTGCCTGCTGACAAGCCAATCGTGCAGGCGGAAATTAACCTGACGTTCTCCGAAACCTTCTCTTTGCATGTGGTCAGCCACGCGGTTATAACTTTCCGGCCAAACCGCGCCGTCAAAGTTTTGGCTGTTGACCATCACAGAATTTTCTTTCTGTAAAACAGGCTCGCTTAAATCAGCACCATCCGGAACAGAATCCAATTGATCAGGAGCAACAATCACCACCGGAGTCGGCAAACTGTATTTTCTCGCAAAATTAAAATCCCGTACATCATGTCCGGGAACCGCCATGATTGCTCCTGTTCCATAGGACGCGAGTACGTAGTCCGCAATCCAAATCGGTACCGACTCACCGTTCATCGGATTAATAGCGAACGCTCCAGTAAAGACACCATCATTTTCCTGACCTTCTGCGGTACGTTCTATTTCGTTTTTTTTCTGCGCTGCTTCTTTGTAAGCCTCAACTTCGTTTTTCTGTTCTGGAGTTGTAAGCTGATCGACCAGTTCATGCTCAGGTGCCAAAACGCAAAACGTCATGCCGAAAACTGTGTCCGGCCTTGTAGTGAAAACACGGAAACTCAAGTCCTCATGATTAGCAATTTTCAGGGCAAACTCCACACCTTCGCTGCGTCCAATCCAATTTTTCTGCATTGTGCGCACTCTTTCCGGCCAATCCAGTCCGTCAAAATCAAGCAGCTCATCCGCGTATTTTGTGATCCTCAATTTCCACTGATTCAACTTCTTTTTTACCACCGGATTTTGACAACGCTCACAGACACGGTCATCGCCCCAAACCTGTTCGCGTGCAAGTGTGGTCTGGCAATGGTTACAAAAATCAACCGGCGCGTGTTCCCGATATGCCAAATCGTTTTCCAGCATTTTCAGAAAAAACCATTGGCTCCACTTGTAATATTCCGGATCACAGGAGGCAACCTCATTTTTCCAGGCAAACATATTACCCATTGTACGCAGCTGTTTTTGCATACGTTCAATGTTGGCATAGGTCCATGATTTTGGATGAATATTATTCTTAATTGCCGCGTTTTCCGCAGGTAAACCGAAGGCATCAAAACCGATTGGGAAAAAAACTTCGTTGCCCTGCATTTTCATAAAACGCGCATAGCAATCGGAAGGCGCCATCGCATACCAGTGCCCAATGTGCAAATCCCCTGAAGGATAAGGCAGCATCGTCAGCATATAAAATTTTGGTTTTTCCGAAGCAAAATCAAAGTCCAGCAACCCCTGCTCTTCCCAGTATTTTTGCCATTTGCTTTCTATTTCTTGCGGAAGGTATTCCTGCATGATTTTTTCTTGAAAACTGTGAGATTTAGAAATGGATTGATTGACTTAAACTTTTTATTTTGCGTTGGATTGCGGAAAATTTCAATCAAAAAGGAGGGGGTGGAATTAATCAGCGCATCAAGCAGAGGAAGTCCCGGCGGCGGCTCTAAGTTTGGGTCCGAGACGTTTTACAGTTTCAAGGCTGTTGAGAGCGTAAAGATGAACGCCTTCCACGCCTTCACTGAGTAAATTTTCAATCTGTTTTTCAGCATGCGTGTAACCGATTTCTTTGGAGGCTTCCGGATCGTTTTCATGTTTAAGCAGAGCTTCGGCTAAATCTTGCGGAATGCTGACACCGCACATTTCGGACATGCGCTTAGTAGCTTTCCAGTTTGACGGAGGAAGAATTCCGGCAACCAGAGGGACGTTTGCGCCTTCCTCGCGTAGCTTGTCTCTCCAGCGTAAAAAATGAGTGTTATCCAGAAAAAACTGAGTCACGATGAATTCCGCACCGGCAGCAATTTTTCCGTGAAGATGCTTGCGGTCATCATCTTTGTCCGGATTATCCACATGACCTTCCGGATAACCGGCTGCACCTATGCCAAAATCGCTGTGTTTCCGAACTGCTGAAATTAATTCACCAGCGTTATGATAGCCACCTTCCGGTTGAATAAAATGCTCCGTTCCTACCGTTGGATCACCACGCAGCGCCATCAAGTTTTCGATGTCACTCTTTTTGAGTTTTGTTAAAACATCATCTATTTCTTTGACAGTGTGTGAAACACAGGTCAAATGCGCCATTACCGGAACACCTAAGTCATGTCTGATATGTGCAGCCATTTCGTGAGTGTTTTCACGGGAAGTCCCTCCTGCTCCGTAAGTTACTGAGAAATAATCCGGAGTGTAGCCGTTGAATTTTTCCAGCGTCATTTTGAGTTTGTCCATGCCCTTTTCAGTTTTAGGTGGAAAAATCTCGATGGAAAAAACAAAATCTTGTTTTTTATAAAGCTCAATCAAATGCATGGTTTAATTATAAATAAAATGTCTAATGCTAAGGATGTAAAATTATAGTCGCTGAGGGAGCAAAAATTAAATTAGTCGTTAAGATCGCTAAGGACACTACCTATTGTCATCCCGGACTTGATCCGGGATCCAGTTTAACGATCTGCTTGAGTTCGGGATTTGAAATTCCCCTGGATTCCCGCTTTCGCGGGAATGACAACTTTTTGCACTTCTTAGCGTTTTTTACCGACTAATATTCAAAGTATCAAAAAAAATTATCTTAGTGTTCTTAGTGTTCTAGCGAACTTAGTGGCTAAAATCAGGATCGCGAATCATAACCCAGGATAGGTCCCAGCCAGCGTTCAACTTCTGAAACAGACATTTTTTTACGCTCCGCATAGTCTTCAACTTGATCCTTGTTGATTTTACCCACCGCAAAATAGCGTGACTCAGGATGTGCGTAATACATTCCGGAAACCGAACTGGCCGGTGACATTGAGTTGCTTTCTGTGAGTTTAATGCCGACTCGATTTTCGGCATCCAGCAATTCAAAGAGGATCGGTTTTTCAGTGTGATCAGGTTGTGCGGGATATCCCGGCGCAGGACGGATTCCCCTGTATTTTTCACTAACCATATCATCCACGTTCAGCTTTTCAGAATTACCGTAACCCCATTCATCACGCACCTGTTTGTGCATGTATTCCGCCAGTGCTTCCGCCAAACGGTCACCTACCGCTTTTACGAGAATCGCATTATAATCGTCGAGTTGTTTTTCAAAATTTCCGGCGAGTTCTTCCACTTCCGCTCCGGTGGTCAGCGCAAATCCACCCAGATAATCTGCAAGTCCGGAATCTTTAGGTGCAATAAAATCCGCCAATGCCTGATTCGGTTTGTTATCAGCTTTTGCAGTTTGTTGACGTAATGTGTGAAATGTCGTTTTAATTTCTTTACGTGACTCATCGGTGTAAATCAGAATATCATCACCGTCACTGTTTGCCGGGAAAAAACCGATAACGGCTTTTGGCTGAAATCTACGGTTTTCAACAATGTCTCTCAAAAGACTTTGTGCATCTTCAAAAAGTTTACTCGCTTCTTCACCTAATTTTGGATCTGTGAGAATTTTGGGGTAACGCCCCTTCATTTCCCAAGTGTAAAAGAAAGGTGTCCAGTCGATGTATTCAAGCAAAATTTCCACCTCAACCGCATATTCCCGCAATCCGAGAAAGCTCGGTTTCTCAAGTGTACTATTCTTCCAGTCAATTGGTGTACGGTTATTCCTTGCGTCTTGAATTGAAAGCAATTTACGTTCGCTGTTTCGATCCTGATAAGCTTTTCTGCGTCGTTCGTGTTCTTGAAGAAGTTCCTCAGCGGCTTGGGCTTTGTTAGCAGGATTCAATAATTT
The DNA here is from genome assembly GCA_018645085.1 of Deltaproteobacteria bacterium. GTDB lineage: Bacteria > SAR324 > SAR324 > SAR324 > NAC60-12 > Arctic96AD-7. The sequence goes on along the minus strand of JABGPG010000112.1, from coordinate 2,861 downwards.
ACTGATAACTCCTGCGGCTCTTGACGCATCTGTAACATAGGCTACAGGGTGGTCGTACTGCGGTGAAATTTTTACAGCGGTGTGTACAGGACTCGTGGTCGCACCGCCGATTAACAGTGGCAGATTAAATCCTTCACGTTTCATTTCACCTGCTACATGGACCATTTCATCGAGTGATGGTGTGATCAATCCGGAAAGTCCAATCACGTCCGCTTCCACCTCACGAGCGGTTGCCAAAATTTTCTCGCAAGTTACCATCACGCCCAAATCGATAATCTCGTAATTGTTGCAGCCCAAAACAACACCCACAATATTCTTGCCGATATCGTGTACATCACCTTTGACCGTGGCCATCACAATTTTCGGCATTTTTGTTTTAGTGGGAGATTTGCTTTTCTCTTCTTCCATAAACGGTTCCAGATAGGCCACTGCCTGTTTCATCACACGAGCGCTTTTCACCACTTGCGGCAAAAACATTTTACCGTCACCAAAAAGGTCACCCACAACTTTCATGCCTGCCATCAAAGGGCCTTCAATCACTTCCAGCGCAAGATCAAATTTTGTACGGATTTCCTCTGTGTCTGCCACGATATGTTCCGTAACACCTCGCACTAGCGCATGAATGATTCGTTCTTCTGCAGTACCTTCGCGCCATTTTGTGTCCTTGATAATTTTGCGTGTACCCTCTTTTTTATAACTCTCAGCAAAATCTATCAATCGCTCGGTAGAGTCTTTTCGACGATTGAGCAAAACATCTTCGACAAGTTCCAGCAAATCTTTAGGGATTTCCTCGTAAACGTCGAGCATGCCGGCATTCACGATTGCCATGTCGAGACCAGCTTGAATTGCGTGATACAAAAATGCGGAGTGCATCGCTTCACGTATCGGATTATTTCCACGGAATGAAAAGGAAATATTGCTCACACCGCCACTAACAAGCGCTCCTGGACAACGTTCCTTTATTTGTCTGACTGCCTCAATGAAAGCCACCGCATAGTGGTTGTGTTCCTCCATTCCGGTGGCCACTGTCAAAATATTTGGATCAAAAATAATATCCTGTGGAGCAAAACCAACTGTTTCAGTCAGTAGTTTAAAGGCTCGATGGCAGACTTCAACTTTGTGCTCAAGCTCTGTTGCCTGACCGTTTTCATCAAAAGCCATCACTACAGCCGCCGCGCCATATTTGCGGATTTCACGTGCCTGCCTTAAGAAATTTTCCTCGCCTTCCTTGAGGCTGATGGAGTTGACAACACCCTTGCCCTGGATGCACTTCAATCCTGCTTCAAGCACGGACCATTTTGAACTGTCAATCATTACCGGAACACGCGCAATGTCCGGTTCAACCGCAATCAAATTGAGGAAATGTGTCATTGATTTTTCGCCGTCCAGCAATCCTTCATCAAAATTAATGTCAATAAAATTTGCACCGGATTCCACTTGTTGACGCGCAACGGCGAGGCCTGCTTCAAAATCATCAGCCAAAATCAGTTTCCGGAATTTAGGCGAACCCATGATATTGGTACGTTCTCCGATCATCAAAAATCCAATTTCAGGATTGATGTTCAGTGGCTCCAATCCGGAAAAGAATGGAATTCCTTCACCAACTATTACAGGACCGGAATTGCTATCCGCGGTTTCTCCGAAACGCAATTTTAGCTGAGGATTTAATTTTCTTGGAATTGAATGTGCGATTTTATCGGCCAGTGCCTTGATGTGTGCTGGAGTAGTCCCGCAGCAGCCGCCCATGAGATTCGCCCAGCCTTCCTGCGCAAATTCGTACATGATGTCGGAAAACTCTTCCGGAGTTTGTTCATATTCTCCCATGGCGTTCGGTAATCCCGCATTTGGATAAACAGCGACAGGAAATTCGGAAATATGTGCCAGTTCTTCAATAAATGGACGCATTTCTTTTGCGCCGAGTGCACAGTTGATTCCCAAAAGTAGCGGCTTAGCATGATGGATTGAATTATAAAATGCATGCAAAGTTTGTCCGGAAAGTGTTCGTCCGGAAGCATCTGTAATTGTTACGGATAGAAAAACTGGCAGACGGATTCCCGTTTCTTCAAAATAACTCTCCAAGGCGTAAATTCCAGCTTTCATATTGAGTGTGTCAAAACTCGTTTCCAACAGGAGGATATCGACACCGCTTTCAATCAGCGCAACCGCTTGTTCTCGGTAGGCTTCTGCAATCTGGTCAAATGTAACTGCACGGTAAGCAGGATTGTTGACATCCGGAGACATGGAACAGGTACGGTTTGTCGGCCCGATTGAGCCGGCCACAAAAATGGGGTGATCAGACTGAATTTCCTCTGCCGTTTTGCCTGACTGATATTTTTCAACTGCTTTTCGCGCAATTTCTACCGCACACCGATTGATTTCAGTAACGCTTGTTTCCAGATTGTAATCAGCCTGCGAAATGCGGTTTGCGTTAAAAGTGTTGGTTCCAATAATATTTGCACCGGACTCTAAAAACTCTAAATGAATTTTTTCAATTACGTCCGGACGTGTGATTGAAAGCAGGTCGTTGTTTCCTTTAAGCGGAGATGGATGTTGTTGAAAAGAAGAGCCGCGGAAATCATCTTCCCCCAAACCCTGTTGCTGAATCATTGTGCCCATTGCGCCATCGAACACGATAATTTTCTGTTCCAGCATATTCAAAAGCCTGACGGCACTCGGTTTTGTATATTTCATTTTATTTCTGTAATTTCATCCAGAAGCGTTGATTTAGCTTTGTTTTTGTTTTTCTTGAAATTCTATAGTTGATGCATGCGTAAATAATTGTCATGATGACTTTTTACGTGGGCAGCATAGTTGAAATTATCATTAACTTTTCCTGCCTGAAGCAAGAATAATTTCAAATA
>JABGPG010000148.1:5846-7808 GCA_018645085.1 Deltaproteobacteria bacterium | reverse complement strand
TTTAATAAACTAAATTCAATAGACTTCCTTGTGACTTCCCACACTCACCAGCAGAATCTGCTTTTCTTTTATTTCCAATTCAAGAGTAATTCTGTATTGCAGGGAAATGGAAACCGAATGGAGACCTGTAAGTGTTCCTCGTAATGCGTGAAGCCGTAAAGAAGGATGATGTGGGTTTGCTTGCAGCAATTCCAAAGTTTTTTGATAACGTCCTAATAAATCCGGATGTTTTTTCAAGAACCGCCGTTCTTGTTTTCGGTATGGTTCCGGAAGCAGTAAATCATACATTAGTATCCGCTTTAGGGGATTCCAATGAAACCTCCGCTTCATTAGAAATTTCTTTTTTCAAACGCTTTAAGTGCTCTCCAACATTTTCTACAATTTCATAATCCCCTTTTGTATAAGCTGTACGAGCTTCCTGCCATGCCAAAAAAATTCCTGCCTCCCGTAACTGGTCGTATTGCTCTAACTCCATGACAACAAAACGAGGTTTCCCACGAACACTTATAATGGCATTATCTTCTTGATTAAGTGCCTTCTCTAAAGAATTAACACCCTTTGTTTTTAATTCATTTGCGGTGACAACTTGCATTTTCCTCCATAATCATACTGTAATTAGTACTGTTAATAGTGCTATTGTAGCCGTAATTATTGCACATTACCAGTATTTATTAACTACTCAACCTCACCCTGAATTTCCAAAATCGCGGATTCAAGCGCTTCCAGAGTTTCCGGATCTGCGTTTTCCCACATTTCTCTTTCATTGGCTTCTAGTAGTCGTTGAGAAGCATCTTTCAGCGCAAGTGGATTATGTTCCCGAAAGAACTTTTGCTGTTCCGGATCTAGCAGAAGTTTGTTGGCAACCTCTTCATATTGATAATCGGCGACAATATCACAGGTTGCATCGTAGCCAAACAGATAATCGACCGTGGCCGCCATTTCAAAAGCACCTTTGTAACCATGTTCACGCATGGCTTCAATCCATTTTGGATTAAGAACACGGCTGCGGAAGACACGGTTGAATTCCTCTTTGAGTGTGCGGATTTTAATTTTTTCCGGATTACTGGAATCACCGTGATAAGTTGCAGGAGCGCTGCCTTTTATTTCGGTAATTGCCGCCTGGAGTCCTCCCTGAAACTGAAAATAGTCGTCTGAATCCAGAATATCGTGTTCGCGGTTGTCCTGATTTTGATGCACAATTTCCACGGAACTCAGTCTTTGACGCAGCAAATTGATTTCCTCAGAACTTGTGCCGTCGGAATCGTAAGCATGGCTTCCCCATTTCAAAAATACTTCTGTCAAATCACCACGTGTTTCCCAGTTTCCTGCATCAATCAAAGGCAATAGTCCGGTTCCATATGCGCCAGGTCCGGAACTGAAAACCCGAAGTTCCGCCAACCGTTGAGCGTTTTCCGCAGAAGCTCCGGAAGCTTTTAAACTTTCTTGATCCGCCAACCATGCGGCGCGAACGGGGTTCATTTTTTCTGGTTCATCAAGTTCCGCCAAACGTTTTGGTACAGTCGAAAGCAAACGCATCACGTCTCCAAAGGAGTCCCTGAACATTCCGGAAACACGTAAAACCACATCCACCCGAGGCCGCCCTAAAACCGAAAGTGGCAATATTTCAAAATCAACCACACGTCCGGAAACCGGTTCCCAAACCGGCTCGCAGCCCCAAAGAGCCAAAGCCTGTGCGATGTCATCTCCACCAGTACGCATATTCGAGGTTCCCCAAATCACGAGTGCGGTCGTTTTCGGAAATTCGCCGTGATCCGCACGGTAGCGTTCAATCAATTCTTCGGCTAATGCCTGTCCGCAACGCCATGCGGTTTGAGTCGGAATCACCCGGGGATCAACTGAATAAAAATTGCGTCCGGTCGGTAAAACGTCTATCCGCCCACGTGTAGGTGCACCGGATGGCCCCGGACTGACAAAGCGTCCATCCAAGGCCAAAGCCAAACT
>JABGPG010000148.1:0-5746 GCA_018645085.1 Deltaproteobacteria bacterium | reverse complement strand
CCAAACTGCGGGTCTCTTCTGCACAACGCATGAAACGCGGTAATAGAATTTCATGGAGCCAGCGACTTATTTCCGATATCCCTTCGACTCCGCTCAGGGAACGGTTGTTTGTCCCGACCTGGGAACGGTTTTCGGATTCTACTCCGCTCAGGGAACTGTTTTCGGATTCTATTCCACTCAGGGAACGGTTTTCGGATTCTACTCCGCTCAGTGAACTGTTGTTTGTCCCGACCTGGGAACGGTTTTCGGATTCTACTCCACTCAGGGAACGGTTTTCGGATTCACTCAGAGAGCTTATCTTGATACCTGAGAGGGGACCATCTGCGAGTTTTTTCATCGTTGTCGGTGCCTGAGCGGAGTCGAAGGCTGTTCCTGCATGAGCTAATTCATCTTTGATCCACTGTCGCGCACGCTCTTCAATTTCGTCACGTTCCCGAATGGAAAGCGTGTCGAGGTCAAAATCCGCTGCTTTTCCCAAAAGTGCCTGCAACAATCCAGGACGTTCCACAGAAGGCATTCTCAGTAGACTCAGCAGAAAATCAATTCGTTTTTCGTCTTCAGGAAGCTGTCCAAAAATGTGCAATCCGGAGCGGATTTGGCTTTCTTTAAGTTCGCAAAGGTGGTTGCTGAGAGCATTGAGCTGGTCTTCATCTTCGGGCAATTCTGCACTCCAGTCTGCGTGTTCCAGCAGATGCTCAATTTCATGTTCGAGTTCGTGCGCACGTTCCGGATACAGCGTTTCACAATGGGCATGTTCTTCAAGCAAACGCTCGGCTTTGTCCAAATCTTCATAAAGTCCGGCACGTGTCAAAGGCGGGGTCAGGTGATCAATAATCACCGCGGATGCACGGCGTTTAGCTTGCGCACCTTCGCCGGGATCATTGACAATGAAGGGGTACAAATTCGGTAAAGTTTTCAGCGCAATTTGCGGAAAATCATCCGCGCCCAGGGCAACACTTCGTCCAGGCAGCCATTCCAAATTTCCATGTTTGCCAAAATGAATTACCGCATGTGCGTCAAAGTCTTCCTGAATCCATTGATAAAACGCGAGATATTCCGGCGGAGGCGACAAAGCCGGATCATGATAAATCGCCTGAGTCTGCAAACCAAATCCACGCTGCGGTTGAATTCCAATAAAAATGTTGCCAAAACGTTTTCCGGCAATCGGAATAAAATCCGCTACTTCATGCGTCCATTGTTTGGCCAAAGTCGCCTGACTTGACTCAGGAAGCTCGCCGATCATTTCAAATAAACGTTCGCGGGAAATGCCTTGATCCGGAGTTTTTCCGTAACTCATTTCCGCGTCATTGGTGATTCCTGCCTGCAAAATTCGAATCAGTTCATCACCGGTTTCCGGAATTTCTGTTCCCGAATCTTCACCGCCAGACTCGGACTCCGTTCCCGAGGAAGATGAAATGCGGTATCCTCGTTTTTCCATGTCCTTTAAAAATTCAATTACACTGGCCGGAGTATCCAGTCCAACTCCGTTTCCGAGGCGGCTGTCTTTATTTGGATAATTGGCCAAAATAATGGCAACCCGTTTTTCAGCATTTGCAGTGCGCCGCAAGCGTACCCAATTCGCGGTAAGTTCCGCCACATGCGCAATTTGATTTGAATCCGGAGCCAAACGTTTTGAACGAAACTGCAAATTAGGATCATACGCCTCTTCAGATTTGAAACCGACAACTGTACTAAAAAGCCGTCCGTCGGTTTCCGGAAGAGCCACTGACATTGCTGCGTTGGTAGCCGAAAGACCCCGTGGATTTTTTAGCCATGCCTCTCGGTCCTCGGTGGACGTCGGTACCTGAATCACCGGACAGTTCAGCCTTTCCAAAAACGAAATGCGGGTTTCTTCCCGCTCGTCAATGCTTCCCCCGCCGGAAGGTCCGGTGCCGCCGGAGGGTCCGGTACCAATCGAAAAACTCTGCATGGTCAAAATAGCGTCCGGGGGTTCTTCCTCTGCTTTCTGCAGCATCTCCAGCTGCGCTTCTGGTTCACGCAAGGAGTATGCATAAAATCCGCAAACTTCAAGCCCCTGTTTTATTAAAGCTTCAGTCAAAGCCTCAACCACAGCCATATCGCCGGTTTGCTGCAAAGCACGATAAAAGGTTATCCAAACTCGTCCAATTTCTGGTTTTTGATGAGAAGTTGGAGCAGCTCTTGGCTTCGTGTCCTTAGCGTTCTTAGCGACTGAATTATTTTTTGCTGCTGATTTTTTTTCCAGCCAGCCAAAGGTCGGTATTTTAAGTGCTTCCGGAAAACCCTCAGTCTTATTTTCCAGCAACAATTCCACCGCCTCAGCCGCACGTTCCATGTTGTCAATTCCACCTTCACGGAAATAGGCGAAAATTTTACGCACCACCGGTTCAGCATAATCATTGAATTTCATCAACTCCGGATCCCATTCATCCGTTCCAGGAAGTACTAGAATACGTGTTTTGGCACCATGGCTTTTAATGTGGATGATTTCGTCCAGCAGATGCGGAAAATAACCATAACCGCCGTGTAACCGGAAAATCGCCAGTTTTGCTTCACACAAAACATGATCCGCATAATGCTCTGCCGCGTCCGGATGCTGGAGCGGAATGGCCTGCATTAAACTCAGGGTTTGCTCCGCTTTTTTCCGGAATCGTTTACCCCAAACCTGTGCCAGTCCGGAAAGTTCGGTGTCGGCGGTACTGATGAATAATATATCTGCCGGAGTTTGCTTGACAGATTCGATCTTACGCTCCAAGTCAAAGTCTCCGGGTTTTGTAGCAATTCGATGCATGTGCTTTGGCTAGTTGTTTAGTTTGATTATGCCAATCAAGTGTTGAGAATGGTATTCATCGTGGTTGCATCAATGTTGCCCCCACTGATAATGATGCCGATCCGACCTTTCGGAATTACGGCTTGGCTCAGTAATGCGGCTAATCCAAGTGCTCCGGATGGCTCCACTACCAGTTTCATACGAAAAAATAAGAATTGAACGGCTTCCATAATCGCTGCTTCCGATACTGTTTTCATGTCGTCCACATGCTCCAGAACTAACGGGAATGTGATTTCGCCTAAAGAGGCGGTCCGGGTTCCGTCAGCAATAGTGGGCGGATTTTTGACACGGTGAAGCGTTTTGGTGTGAAACGACCGGGTGGCATCGTCCGCAAGTTCTGGCTCAATGCCGACAACTTCGCAATGAGGCGATAAGGCTTTCGCAGAAATTGCGGAACCGCTCAGTAGTCCGCCGCCTCCGCAAGGAACCAACAACATGTCGAGCTGCCCCAACTCCTCAAACATTTCCAAAGCCACCGTTCCTTGACCCGCGATGACATCTAAATTATCAAATGGCGGAATCACCGTATAGCCTTGTTGGGCTGCAATATTTTGGGCGGCCGCCTCAGGTGTCGTTTGTTCAGGATCGTATTCAACAACCGTCGCTCCATAATCTTCCGTGGCTGCCCGTTTGATGACGGGAGCGTTAATCGGCATCACGATGGTCGTCTGTACATTCAATATCTGTCCTGCCAAAGCCACACCTTGGGCATGATTTCCTGAAGAGTGTGCCAAGACGCCTCGTTTTTGTTCTGCTTCTGTGAGCTGGGAAATGCTGTTAAACGCTCCACGAATTTTGAAGGCTCCAATTTTTTGAAAATTTTCACACTTAAAGTACACTTCTGCACCAATCTTCCGATTTAGTGTATGTGATGTCATAATGGGCGTTACGTGGGACACCCCTTTCAATCTTTCCTGAGCGGCTTTGACTTGTGCAAACACTCGTTACCTTTCCGTAAAATGTGATTGATTTTCATGAATCTGGATTTTTGTCGGAACAAAGTTCACCTCCGACTCACCAGTTTAATTTATCGCAGGAGCTAAAAAAGACCTGCACCAAGGCTCAAGTGCATCCGACAACATCCATCATGGTTCCGGTGATTTTTTTGGTGAGTTAGCTTTTCTGTTCAATCGTTCGTCCTTTGAACATTTCGGCTCGAATCATGGGCATAGTTTCTCCTGAGTTTGAGTTAACTTATCTTTAAATGCGGACAAGCCCTTTTCGGGTTGCAACATAATTTATTGTTCCATACTGAAGAATGGATTTTCACAGTAGCTATGACACCTGGTTCATCGAGATAACTTTTATTCGGATTTTTTTCAAAACATCCTCACATATTCATCGAAAATAAAAATACGGTTTCGTTGATAACCGGTAATTTCTCTAAGTATTTTGAGTCCGATAAACGCCTTAACCAAATCATTTGCAGCTTTTGTGGAAAGTCCGGTCGAGGCCTGCACATCTTTGATCGTTACTACAGGCTTTGAAAAAAGGGAGTTGAAAAACAGCTGCCCCTTTTTTGTACGTTTTCCTAGTGTTATAATTTTTTCTCTTTCAATAGACGCCTTCATATCCAAGATTGTTTTGAGCGTTCTTACAGCAATATCAGATGTTTGAATGATGCCGGTCAAAAAAAACTTAATCCATTGGGCGAGATCGTTTTTAGTACGAACTAAAGTCAGGTTGTCATAATAAAGGGTTTTGTTTCGTTCAAAAAAGTCAGAAAGATAGAGCAGAGGTTTTTCAAGAATTCCACTGCTGACCAAATACAATGTAATCAGCAAACGGCCTATTCTGCCATTTCCGTCCAAAAAAGGATGTATTGTTTCAAATTGATAATGCGCAATGGCAATACGAATCAGATGGGGAATTTTAATGTCCTCATTGTGCAGAAATAATTCTAGATCAGATAGCAACTCTGTTAATTTTTCAGCAGCTGGTGGAATAAAAACAGCATCGGACAGGCTTGCTCCGCCAATCCAGTTTTGTGAATGTCTGAATTCTCCTGGATTTTTATGCTCTCCTCTGGCACTGGACAATAGTATTTTATGTGTGTGTTTGATTAGTCGATTTGACAAAGGCAGTTTTTGCAACTCTTCAATCGCGCTATTTATTGCTGTAACATAGTTGTTCACTTCCTTCCAGTCATCATGCTTTTCAGGGCTGATTTCTTTTTCTTCAATTAGAGCTTCTTCTATATTGGTTTGTGTTCCTTCAATACGGCTTGAAACGACTGCCTCTTTAAAGACATGCATGATAATGAACATATCAATATCGGGAACAAACCTGGAAAAGGCGTTTAATTCTCCGAGATTTAAAGACGCTTTTTCTAATAATTCGTTAATTGCCTCATCCCTCCAGAAAAATGAGTGATTAATTTTTTCTGGCAGAAAATACTGGTATTGATAGCCTTTACGTAATGTTCCCGCCTTAAAATTTTTTATATCCACTCGGTGCTCCAAAGTAAATTACAAATATTTTTATTTTACTTATTAACCTTAAAGTAAAATACTATTAAAATAATTTTACTTTGACAAGCTTTTTTCCTAAATGTTCCACAGACAAAGCCATCAGCCTTGGCTTTTTTCAAATTTCTGCTCAAACTCCGCTTTCATTCTGCTAAAATTCTTCATGTTTTTCCTCGGAATCAAAGTCGACTTATTGGATGGTGTTACGGGAAATATAAATTATATTGAGACTGTTTGAGAGTAGTGAAGTCCTCCCTCGTCGTTCTCCTTATAGCTACCGTTTGGTTGAGATATTTTTAACTTTATATACCCACCCGCTTGCTTCGGCGTTCCAGCAAAACAACATCCCGCCACAGCCCTGCCATTGAACCAATTGTCGTTAAAGCAATTTTTTCGCGTGTACCATTTTGACGGAATCCGTGTTTTTTGTGCAGACTGATGCTGGAAATATTTTCCGGAAATATTTGGG
>JABGPG010000280.1 GCA_018645085.1 Deltaproteobacteria bacterium | reverse complement strand
CCCTACTTGGCAACAATCACAACTAAGCAGGAAAAATTAATAATGCCAGTTTCAGTAACATTACTTCAAGTACTCGCGACAATGCTGCGGCTTTACAGCCTGATGCTGGTCGTTTATGCACTGCTTTCGTGGGTCATGCACGAACAGCATTATCCACCTGCTGTCCACTGGCTGCAGAGCATGGTGGAACCAGTACTTTCTCGTATCAGAAAAGTCATCCCGCCCATCGCCGGAATTGATGTTTCGGTGATCGCTGCGCTGCTGATCATTGAAATGATTCGTTCTTTTATACTTTACTGAATCATCTTCCCAAATCACGTTCCGCGTTTCTGGCTGCTGCAGAACCCGGAAAACGTTTGATCACTTCCTCAAAATAATAAACCGCACGCTGCTCAAGATTTTGCTGAAGCTGCAGTTTCCCCAGCATATAAATCGAATCCGGAGTTTTATAACCCTGTGATGTAGGACGGTGCTCATAACGTGTCAAAACTTTACGGAAAGACTCTTCTGCTTTTTGCCATTCATTGAGCTCAAAGTAGGAACGTCCTATCCAGTAAAATGCATTATCGCTATCAAGGTTATCCGGAAATCTGTTGGTAAAATTTTCAAACACCAAAATTGCCTGAGAGTGGTCTTTTTGAATAACTGCGGTCATTCCCTGATTATATATTTTCTTCACACCGGGATGCCGAATCAAAATAAACGGATCCTCAGGAGGTACAAGATCCGGATCCGAAAAATCGCTTTGCGAACTTTCCGTACCTGCTGCAGTTGGCTGAGTCTTTTTTGAACTCTCTGCAGTTGTAAGTGCGCGTGCCTCAGGATCAGGTAAATCAAGCGGATCTTCCAAATCCTTCAGATTGACTGCACCATTTTCAGCAAAACCCGGTTCCTCTTCTACATCCTCATTTTCCTTTTTGAGATCCAAATTATTTATTTCCGCCAATTCCCGTGTTGCCACGGAAACAGAAGTTTGCGGAAGCTCAGTCTCAGTATTTTTCAACAAGGAATAATTTTCGATCGGCTGCAGAGATTTTTGCTTCTCTTTTTTCGACTTGTCCGTATTTTGCTGAAGTGGTTGATTTTCCAGCACCTGTGAAATCATTGAAGCTGCAGACTCAGAAACCTTGCTTGATCTCAGAGATTCCTCGACCGAACGCTCCAGCAGGACAAAGTTCATCTCCCATTGCTCCTGCAGCAAGAGGAAGTCATCACGTTGACCTTTTTGCTGTTTTTCGAGTTTGTTCAGTTGCTGTTGAAGTTTCTCAATTTTTATCTGTAACTGACTATTTTCTTCAGAAAGCAGGATTTGTTTTTGAGTAACACTTTCTGAACTGGGCAGGGTGGTGGTTGTTTCTGCAGTCTTTTGGGGATTAAACTTAGGAAAAATACCGTCCAGTTCTGCGCAACCGGAGAAGAAAAACGGAATTACCACCAAATAAATCAAACAACTTTTTTGTTTAAATCGAATGGTCGGCAGGGTCATTCTTCGCTCATCGTGAGTTGCGCCAGCAATTTACGCTCCCTTAATGTTTCCAGAACTTTTTGCATTTCATCGGCAAGTTCAGGCTGCTGATTTAAACGATAGGCTTCAATCAGTCGTTCCGCAACTTGACTGGTACGCGGGAAACTGGGGTAGTGTTTTAGCAGATATAAATAACGTCCGATTGCGGAATGGTAGGATTTTTTCTCAAAATAGTAATTTGCAACGTGCAGTTCGTGTTCAGCAAGATCACCTAGGGCTCTGCTCTGGTAAGCCTGCACGTCCTCCAAATAAGGACTTTGCGGAAAAAGCAAATAGAAACGCTGATATTCGCGGATAAGAGTACGGTTGGGTTCCATGTTACGGTCATAATCACGTGACTTCACAAATAAACCGTAAATGTTGCGTTCATAATTGAGTGCAATCAAACGGTTAAGTGTGTAAGGCGTCAGGTGAGTACGTGGGTTAAGCAGAAGAAAACGTCTGTAGCTGCTTTCTGCTTCTTCCCACTTATTCTGCAGGAAATACAAATCACCCATTTTCAAATGAGAAAGTGTCGCCAGTCTTGTACCGGAATGTTCCTCAATCAGGATTTCAAAATTCTTCAATGCTTCAAGATAAAATTCATCCTCAAATGCGACCATTGCCTTTTGATACAACTCTGTAGCAGGCATCCGTACCTTAGTTGTCGCTGTGTCAGTACAACTTTGTAAAAGTCCGGCAAACACCAGCAGCACTAAAATATGGTAATATTTAATTGTCTTGTTCAAACTAGGAAAACTCTTCATTTATTTTAATTCAGGTAATTAAGATGCTCTCTAAAAATTACTAAAAGCGTGTCATTGCCAGTAAAGCGGAAAATCTATTTTATGTTAAGCACTGATATTATTAAGATCTCACTCTTCATTCGAGATGACAAATAATTAGTTCAAGAGTTTTTATGAGATCATCAAAGATGTTTCATGTTTTACGTTTACGGTAACGTACCATGGTGACTTCATTGCCTCGATCATTCCAAAAAACCTCATCCATAAAATTCATGATCATAATCAATCCACGACCTACGATACGCAGCAAATTGTCCGGATCAGCCGGATCCAGCAAGTCTGCATGTGCAAATCCCTTTCCTTCATCACGAACAACATATTTTGCCGAGTTTCGGCTGATGTCATACTGCAAGATTAACTTACGGTTTTTATAAGGATCAATGTCACGTTTTTGCACTGCAGTTTTGTAAAACAATTCAGGATTGTTCCTGCGCATGTCTGAATTCAATTCAAGGTTGCCATGAAAAATCGCGTTTTCAATTGCTTCCTTGAGCAGCATGTTCATGCGGAACAGCTGTTCTTGTTTTAAAATACCGTAGCTTGGTAAATCCTGCGTCATAAAAGCGATTATCCTGTTCACTCCCTCAAAATCATTACCGATTTCCAGGGTGCGTGTTTCCTGCAGCAAATGATCCAGCGCATATGCACTGAAGTGAAAACCCTCATGCAGTGAAACAATTCTTTCCAGTGTACGTTGAAGTTCAAGCGGATTAAGAGGTTTGATAAGATAATCACACGCTCCGAGCTGCAACGCGTTGAGTGCGTTTTCACTGTCACTGGTTGGACATAACATAACCAGCGGACGCCGGCTGTTGGCAGATTTGACTTCCTTGAGCAACTCAAGACCACCAAGTTTAGGCATAGTCAGCGCACAGAAAATTCCTTCGATTTCCTCTTTTTGAAAAATCTTTAGCGCTTCCTCACCATCTCTCGCACAGAACACGACATGTCCTGCTTTCACAAAAAAGTCTTGAAGAAAATCCATTACTTCAGCTGAGTCATCAGCAATTAGTAAATTCATTTGGACGTTTTTCGTTGGTTTAAAAGTCGTATTTCTCGAAGAAAATCAACCGCGGAAATTCCGCAGACGCTTCAAGCCATCATTTAGATCATCCTTTAAATCGTCAATATCCTCAAGTCCGATGTGTATGCGCAATAATGGACCTTCAAAACTCCACGGTACAGCTGTGCGGATTTTCTGCACATTTGCCGGAATGAGCAGACTTTCATAACCACCCCATGAATAACCCATTCCAAATAAACGCATACCATTCAGCATATCCGCTATAGCTTCTTCTGCACACGGTTCGAGCTCAATTCCGAACAATCCGCTGGCGCCAAGAAAATCACGTTTCCAAATCTCGTGTCCTGGTGCACCAGGCAGAGCAGGATACAGAACTTGCCGTACTTCCGGACGACTCTGCAGCCATTCCGCAATCGTGAGCGCGCTGGATTGATGATGACGCAAACGTACTGCCAATGTGCGGAAACCACGTTGAGCTAAATAAAGATCATCCGGCCCAGCGCACTGACCGAGCTGCCTCGTGCAGTCTTGCAGTTCAGGCCAGGACTCTTTGGTGGTTGTAACAGTCCCGAGCATCGCGTCAGCATGTCCGCAGATGTATTTGGTTCCGGCTTGGATCGAGACATCCACACCGTATTCAAACGGCTTAAAAAACAAGGGTGAGGCCCATGTGTTGTCCATCAGCACTTTTGCGCCGTGAGCGTGCGCAACTTCTGCGATGGCCGGAATATCCTGTACCTCAAAAGTGTGGGATCCCGGTGATTCCGTAAAAACGACTGTTGTGTTTGGGCGTAGCAACGAGCGAATGTCTGCACCTATTAACGGATCATAATAGGTGGTTTCAACTCCAAACCTTTTCAAAATCCCATTGCAGAATCTACGAGTCGGCGCATAAACACTATCTGTCATCAGCAAATGATCACCTGCTTTCAAAAATGCCAACAAAGCTCCGGTCACGGCTCCCAGTCCTGTAGAATACGCCAGACAGCGGTGTCCGCCTTCCAGTTCCGCCACCGCGTTTTCCAGCGCCCAAGAGGTGGGTGTTCCTGTACATCCATATACCATTTCCTGCACCCCCAAATCTTCGAGATGATCGCGTGCGTTGAGTTGTTCTATGCTTTCCGCAAGCACAGTGGAAACGTGAAATACAGGTGGATTGACCATGCCGCCGTAGCGGTGAGGGTCACGTCCGGAAAGGATGATACGCGTGTCTTCACGCAGAGATGATAAATCAGGAAGTTTGCTCATTAGAGTCGATAGTACAGGTTGTGTCAATGCCGCCTCGGGTGCTGTAGCGGGTTTTGATCAGTAATTGTTCAGGTTCAAGCAGAGAGTATAAATCATTAAAAATACGCGCTGTTACTCCTTCTTGGAAAATTCCGACATTACGGAAAGTCAGGAAATAATATTTTAGCGCTTTTAGTTCAAGTAGTTTTTGCCGGGGAATATAGTCAACCCAGACTATACCTGTGTCAGGCAGTCCGGAAAAAGGGCAGACCGCGGCAAACTCGTTCATTTGATAGCTGACACGCTGCCGCGGGCCAGCATATTCAAATGTTTCCAGAAAACTAGGCTGAATTGAACTTTCGTCCTCAAAATCAAAAACCCGACCTTCTGCATAATCAATACTGGAGGTATCCATAAAATTTCTCAATTAAGGGTTGCGTTATGTTAAAGAATAAGGATAATGAGAAGATTCAGCCAAGCCACTTTTTAGTACCGATAAAACGCTGCTCTGAGCAAAAAAAGAGACTGATGATAAAGAGAAAACTTGGTCTTATACTCACCGTGTCTTCAATTTTGCTCTGGTTCATCGACAGATTTTCATCCATAATATCTGCTAATTTTAGCAGAATTTTGTGCGGAGATCTTTATTTACAGCCTGTGAACGGCCTTCTCGGTGATTTTTCCTGTGGCTTTAACGCGGACATGCATTTTACCGCTTTGATGTTTCTTGTTTTGATTACAGGTATTGCACTCATTATCATATCACTCGTTCAGAATGAAGTGCATTAAAAAAATTCTCAAGATCCTATGACTAAACTGGAACTAAAACAAGCTCTTGAAACCATTTTATTTGTCGCAACCAATCCTCTTGCTCCTAAACAACTAGCAGAAATCATCGGAGAAGTTGAGACAAAAGAAATAAGGGAGATGGTCGCGGAGCTTAATCTGTCCTATGAAAAATCCAAGCGCGTTTTCCGGATAGATCCGGTCGCGGACGGTTTACAGATGCACACACTTCCGGAACATAAGAAATGGGCTCAGTCGCTTGAAACCGTCAAGACCATCAAACTCTCTCCTGCAGTCATGGAAACTTTAGCCATTATTGCTTACAAACAACCCCTCACAAGGGCTGGAATTGAATTTATCCGGGGTGTCGATTCCTCACACACTATCCGCCGTTTAATGCAACAGAAACTGGTTCGTATTGTTGGTCGTGAAATGCTTCCGGGACGTCCCGGAATTTATGGAACCACCAAAAATTTCCTCGAAATATTCGGTCTCACCAATCTCAAATATCTGCCTACTTTAAGCGAACTTGACATGGAAAAGCTGCCTGGAGAAAATCAACTCGAACTACCGCTTGAAGAAGATTCAGAATAGCTTTTGCAAAGTCCCTGCAAATTAATGTTTCTCCGCTTTGGCGGAAATTCTACGAACTGCTGTGCAGAGGCGGTAGAGCTTGTCAGACCTGACCGTCAGGAAAATATTTCCGTGTCGAAAACCATAAAATCCAATAATATGCCGCTAGAGTGACAAGAAAAATATACTCCACTGCAGGCATGGGTATTGTTGAGATTTGCGCTGCTATTTTCTTTTTATATTTATTATACAAAGCAGGATCAGCAATTCTGGATTCCACCTCACTCATCAGTCTGAACTTAAAAAAGTAAGGTTTGAGCCGCAGTTCATGTAAGGGTTCAATCACCGCATCCGGAACTTTTGTGCGTTTCAGCTGCCATAAACCAGGCCCTGTAATCTGGTGACTCTGCAGCGCCGGTGCCATGTATGTACCGAGCAGTACAGTTGGTATAATAACAAGTACGATGGCTAATGTACCGCGTCGGATATCACCCCAGTTTATAATGTCCATTATTCTCAATTGATGGATTGTGTGTATTTAAAGGATAAGATAATGTAGCATGATTGACACAATGATCAATCCAGATATTCGCTGAATTTACTCAAAGGGAGATTTGCATGAGCAAACATCATAAACAAAAAAAAGAATCTAAAAAAGCTCATCGCAGGCAAAATGCCCGTAGGCTGGTCACCATTACCAGTGTCTTGATCCTGTTGTTCGCAGGCTGGCTCTGGTATGAAAGTCTGGAAGAAGATAACAATCTGGCTGCAATCGGGCAGGGAGAAAACGTAGTGGTTCAAGTTCATGACCCCGGTTGACCTTCCTGCCGTGCACTCAAGCGAGTGGTCAACTCGCTCCAACCTGAATATGAAGGAAAAATACGATTCCTGGTTGCAAATCTAAACTCCAGCGAAGGACGCTGGTTTGCAGAATATCATAACGTCAGCAAAGTCACTCTACTCTTTTTTAAACCGGATGGGACAAAAATAAGTTCTTTAACCGGTGAACAGGAAGCGGACTTTTTACGCCGTGTATTTGATCGTGTTTTTAAGTTGAAATAAGTGAAGCGCTAATGCAGGGCGCTCAAAGCAGGCAGTCATAATCAATAATCAGCGGAGCGTGATCAGAAAAGCGTTCTGCTGTATAAATTGATTCCGCACTAGCCTTTGCTGCAATACCAGGAGTGGCAACCTGATAATCAAGTCT
Organism: Deltaproteobacteria bacterium; assembly: GCA_018645085.1. GTDB lineage: Bacteria > SAR324 > SAR324 > SAR324 > NAC60-12 > Arctic96AD-7. The sequence goes on along the minus strand of JABGPG010000280.1, from coordinate 703 downwards.
CCATCCCACATTTTTCTCCCACGCTCTTCCACGATTTGACCACCAGGTATATTGATCAGGATTTGGATTTAATTCCCGGAAGACATCAACATAACCGTAATCCGTGTATAACTTTGTCAGCCATGCTCGTTCTTCCGGTAAAAATCCTGAGTTTTTCCGGTTATTTTTCCAGTTTTTCAGATCAATTTCCTTGTGCGCGATATTCCAGTCTCCGCAAATGATGAGCTCCCTTCCGGATTTTTTTGCCTCCAGCAGCCATTTTTCAAAATATTCCAACACCTTGTATTTAAAATTTTGCCGGACATCTCCGCTGCTTCCGGAAGGCAGATAAAGTGAGACGATGCTTAATTTGCCAAAATCAGCCTGAATAAAGCGACCCTCCGTGTCCATTTCTGCCCAGCCGATACCTCTTTGTATGCGGTCTGGTTTTTTCTTAAAATAAAGTCCAACTCCGGAATATCCTCTTTTTACAGCAAATTCAAACGCACTTTTTAAACCAGCAGGTTCAAGCATCACATCCGTTAATTGCTCCGGTTGTATCCTGGTTTCCTGCAGACAAACCACATCGGCCTCCTGAGCTTTAAGCCAGGGGAAAAAACCTTTTGAATCAGCGGAACGGATACCGTTGAGATTTGCAGAAATCAGACGCATAAAAGATATTTGCTGGTTAAATGTGATGGTCCCGTAAAAAGTCATTATGACA
>JABGPG010000184.1:2865-7974 GCA_018645085.1 Deltaproteobacteria bacterium | reverse complement strand
TACTGATAATGTTAATTAAAATGCTGCTTGTCGGCAGTATTCTGGTTTACCTTGTCCAAAGTGGTCGGCTTAATTTTGAAAAATTAATGCTTTTCAAGGATGCTCCTGAAATACTTGCCATGATGATAGGAGTACTTGTATTAGTGGTGGTGCCAATGACGACTTTTCGCTGGTGGTTACTGCTGCGTGCGATCGGTGTGCAGGTTAAGCCGAAGCAAACTTTTATCCTGACCTGGATCGGAAATTTTTTCAACACGACACTTCCAGGTGCAGTTACCGGAGACGTGGTCAAGGGTTATTACGTTATTAAGGCACAGCAGGAAGAGGGGCGTACGCGGGCTTTTATGACTTTGCTGATTGACAGATTTGTTGGATTATTCGGTTTGATCGTGATGGCTTTTTTAGCGCTTGTTTTAAACCTCGAACTGATTTTATCTCAGGAACGCTTGCACTCTCTCGCCTGGATGATCGTCGTTCTTTTTGGTGGGACAGTTGTTTTTTACACGATTGCGTTGTTTCCGTTCAAAGAAGGCCGCGATCCTTTTATCCGCCTCTTCCAGCGGCTACCTGCAAAAAAAACAAGTCTCAAAGTTTATTCAGCCTTCAAGAGTTATCAGCACCAAAAAACCACTTTGTTGCTGACACTTTTGCTGGCCATTGGAATCCACACTTTAATCGCACTGCTTTTTTTCCAGGTAGCGCAATTGATGGGGCTCGAAGAAATGGAATTGGCAACACAGTTTTTTCTGATGCCGATTGGGCTGATCACCGTTGCCATTCCATTAGCGCCGGGAGGAATCGGTATCGGACATGCGGCCTTTGAATCACTTTACCAACTTGCCGGTTTTTCCGGAGGCGCCGACATATTTAATCTTTTCATCATTGTCCAACTTGGAGTTTATCTCCTCGGCGGTATCCCTTACTTTCTGTACAACAGCAAATACAAAATCCCCGCGGATCAGCTGGAAGAAAAAGTAGAACAGTAGCGTAAATACTGCGAGCCTATTCGTCTGCTGCTAAAATCAGTAAATGCTCTCTGACACACGATGAGAGAGCGTTTAAATCATAACCACCTTCCAGCATACTGAGTATCCGTCCTCCCGCAGTTTTTTCGGCCAAGCCCTTTAATTCAAGGCTCAATTCCCTGAAGGTTGATTCAGTTAAATTTAAGGAAGCTAAAGGATCGTCACGATGCGCGTCAAATCCCGCAGAGATCAAAACAAAGTCCGGATTGTATTCCGTCAACTTTGGTTTAACCTTTGTGTAAAAGCATTGCAAATATTCCGCATCCTCCATACCGGGAGGAACAGGAACATTCAGCGTAAAACCTGTGCCGGCTCCTCTTCCGCGTTCCTCCGCAAAACCTGTTCCGGGAAAACAGGTGCGTGGATCCTGATGCAGACTGACGTAAAAAATATCGGCCCGTTCCTCAAAAAAATGCTGTGTTCCGTTTCCATGATGCACATCAAAATCAACAATCAGTACTCGTTGAAATCCCATCTCCCTGCTTAAGAACTCTGCGGCGAGAGCAATGTTGTTAAAAAAACAAAAACCCATAGCTGAGTCAAATTCCGCATGATGCCCAGGTGGACGCACCGCGCAAAACGCGTTATCAAGCCTGCGTTCCGCAACCTCAAGTGCTGCGTCCAGTACTGATCCAACTGCATGCAAAGCCGCATTATAAGTTTGCGCAGAAATTACACAATCCGGAGAATGCAGGGTTTGAGCGCCACTTTCAGCGGCAGCTTCTAGGTCTGTAAGTAATTTTTCAGTATGCAGCATTTGTATTTCCGCAGAACTGGCAGGACGTCCGGACTCTACTTTAAATTTTCCCATCAAGTCCTCAGACTCAAGTCTCTCCAGGATTGCCCTCAGACGGTTTGCGTTTTCCGGATGGGAGCCTGTGTCGTGTTCCAGGTAAATAGGATTTGTGTAAAATCCGGTTTTCATTGCTCTCCGTTCATTTTAAAGGAAAAATATTTTGACCAAATCATGACGCATACTAACTCAGGATGACGCCTGCCTTCAAGACAAAGCGCCTCTCCATGTCGTTTTTTATACATCACGGATTGTGTTTGAGCATCAGTTTGGTTAAAATCTAAACTGAATAAATATACAACTTCAGTATTGACAGTGATAATTCACGTTAAAAAGACTAATGGCAATTTTAGAAATATACACTTTTCCTGATCCAATATTGAGAAAGCAGACAAAAGCAGTTACAGTTTTTGATCATGAACTTGCCGTTACCTCGCAGTCCATGCTGGAGACAATGTACCTTTCCAGCGGTATCGGACTGGCTGCAATTCAGACAGGTATCCTCAAACGCATAATTGTCGTTGATTTAAAAAGCGGAGAAGAAGATGTCAACCTGCGTGAACCTCATGTCTTCATTAATCCTAAAATTGTGAAAAAATTCGGAACTACTGTCTCTGAAGAAGGCTGTTTGAGTGTCATTGAGTTCCGAGGTGAAATTGAACGTGCGGAAAAAATAATAGTTGAATATCAGGATGTCACAGGTCAACCTAAAAAAATGGAAGCAGAAGAGATGATGTCCATCTGTCTGCAACACGAAATTGACCATTTGAATGGTGTCCTGTTCATCGATCATTTACCGTTGCTCAAACAGAAAATGGTAAAAAAACGGCTGACTAAACTCGCAAAGGCAGAAGAATGATTTTGCGACGTATTTTTTTTTACATGATCTCCCTTTCTTTTTGTTCAGTAGTCTTTTTTGCTAGTGGAACTGCGTTTGCCAAACAGCTAAAATATGCACATGCTCTGGTTATTACTGCAGCGGGAACTGAAATTCCTGTAGAAGTTGCTGACACTTTGCAAAAAAGAAGTTTAGGTTTGGGGAAACGTTCCGGACTGAAAAAAGACTGGGGTATGCTGTTTGTCTTTGAAAAACGTAAAACTCATCGTTTCTGGATGAAAGACATGCAGTTTGCTTTAGACATCATCTGGCTGGACAATTATCGGATTGTACACATTCTCCGTAATGTTCAACCGGCAATTTCAGGTGAAAAACCAACAATTCTGGAACCTCCTGAACAGGCTAATTTTGTGCTTGAAATTGACGCAGGACGTGCTGCTGAACTGAAACTCGAACAGGGCGATTTGCTCAAATATAATTTTTAAAATTAAAGAACCTGTTAACAACATTAACAAAACCGCTACCATGACAAAATCACAAACTATCTGCATAGTTGATGACGAGGCAGCAATACGCGAAACACTTGAGAACGTCTTGTCGGATGAGGGATATCCGGTAATGTCCTGTCGGGACTCAATTAGTTTTTTTGAAATGTTGGAGTTGCAAACACCTGATTTAGTACTGCTCGATATCTGGCTTCCTGGAATCGACGGTATGGCGATCCTCAGTCAACTTCGTGAATCCCATCCGGAATTGCCGGTTATTATGATGAGCGGACACGCCGGAATTGACGCGGCAGTCAACGCGATTAAACTTGGCGCGGTGGATTTTATGGAAAAACCCCTGCGTTTAGAAATATTACTCGATAAAATCGCGGTTGTACTTTCAAACAAACCACCTGAGAAAGTGAAAGATCTGGCTTCTGATACCAGAATGGAGGTTGCAAAAATCATCAATCCGATCATACCTTCCGGAGCAGTCCGGCTCAAGGACTCTGCACGTCCGCAGCGTACATTGAAAGGTAATGTTGTTTTGAATGGTAAAGGGCTTTTGACGGGACGTAACACAGGTGTAATATTAAGTCCTCTTGATCCGAATTCAGGTGTTGTTTTTCAAACTTTGGATGACACTTCATTACCGGCGCACATCACGAATATTGAAAATTTTTCGCAATCGGTGAAAGAACAATCCTTCAGCGCAAATTCTACTGTTTTAGCTCGTGAAAATCGTCGGGTACGTACAGTTGAGCATTTGATGGCTTCGCTGCATATGGCAGGTATTACCAATGTTTTAGCAAAAGTGGATGAGGAAATTCCAAATATAGACGGTTCTGCCCAGGATTTTAGTGAACTTATAAAAGAGGCAGGTGTGCAGGATCAGGATGTTCCTGCAAAAGAGGCAGTAGTTTTGGCACCGATACAGGTGGGACGGAAAAAATTAGCAGAAAAACACCTCTATGTGGAACCCTTTGATGGCTTCGAAGTTAAGATGCGCATTGATTATAGTGCGCCCATCGGTGAACAAAAACTGACATTTAATGCTGAGCAGAATTCATTTGACGTTGATATTGCGCCGGCACGTTCATTCAATACTTTTGAAAATATTGATCAGGCACAAAAAACAGGAACTGTCGGCAGCGGTTATCTTGATTCACATATCATTTTGCATGACGGGAAGGTAATCAACACGGATCTGCGTTATCCTGACGAATTTATACGGCACAAAATCCTCGACCTCATCGGTGATCTTTATTTGCTGGGTTACCCCTTGAGGGGGCGGGTTGTCGCGAATATGACTTCACACGGTTACAATCAGGCGCTTGTACAAAAGCTTCATGTTGCGCTTACTACCTGAAATAATATTGTTGAAACGTACCTAAAAAACAGCATTCGGGTGGAAATATTTTAAACCGCCCACGCACCTGAAACAGCGTTCCGAGTGAACTGCAATGAACAATACCTGTACTTTTTTGGTGCAGGGTAAAACAAAAATTATCAGATTTAAAATATGCGCCACCAAGGTAGATCATACGCACTGCAGGCACTGTATCAAGCAGAGCTGCTGGAAAGTAAAGCCATGAAACATGCTGACCGTTTTCTGGATCAGCTTGAGACAAGTCCTGAAGTTAAAGTGTTTGCACGGGAATTAGTGGAAGGTACACTTCTGCACCGCAAACACATTGATCGTTATTTACGGAGGAATCTCGAACACTGGAAGCTGAACCGGCTTTCTACAACTGTGCGGAATATCTTAAGAATGGCGGCTTACGAACTTTATCACCATCCAGAACTCTCACACAGCGTTATCATCAATGAGGCTGTGGAACTCTGTAAGGATTTTGTCGATGACAGCTCACATGCGCTGACAAATAGTGTCCTGCAAAGAGTTTACGACCAGATAATAGCAGAGAGAAAAACAAAAGCTCAGGCAAAGTCAGAAGCTGGTTCAACAGA
>JABGPG010000184.1:0-2765 GCA_018645085.1 Deltaproteobacteria bacterium | reverse complement strand
TCGCAGCTTTTCAGTCTTTAATATTTTTATAATTGATTGCACACGGTAGCGGTCAATTCCCCAGTCACTCCAAGAAAGCTGATCCGCATGACCTCCGTGACGTGTCATTAATTTTTCGCTCAACAATGCAACCTTATGCTGAGCAGTCAACCGCAGCCAAAGATCATAGTCTTCACAAATAGCTAAATTTTCGTCAAACAAACCATGAACCTCAAACAACTCACGCTTCAGCAGCACTGTTGAAGGAGAGATCAGACAAAGTTCCAAACTTGGTTTGAAAATCCAGCCATCCAGCTTTTGATGCTTTTTTTTCGGATTAACCCTGACCCCGTTCCTGATCCATATTTCATCAGTGAAATGAATCGGACATTCTGTTCGAATTACGGTTTGCGCTATTTGTTTCTGTAATTTGTCCGGATGCCAAAAATCATCTGAATCCAAAAAGGCGATCCATTCACTGTCACAGTTTTTAATTGCTGCGTTTCTGGCGGCACTGACTCCAAGGTTTTTTGCAAAAGTGATGCTCCGGATTTTTCCAGAATAACCTGTGAGAATTTCCTGCGTAGAATCCGTAGATGCATCATCCACCACTATCAGTTCAAAATCACGGAAAGTCTGCTCCAAGACCGAATCTATGGATTTTTTCAGCCAACCAGCTCGATTCCAGCTCGGTAGGATTACACTTACTTGCGGCATAAGAAAATATTAGTTTTAAGATCCATACCAATAAGTTGAAACAGCAATTTTACTTGACTCTTTTTTAATACCCCCATAAGGTATATGAAATACATTCATCATTCTAGGAGTCAACAATGCACCCAAGTCACGATAATCAACTTGTCCGCCTGAAAAAGGTTGAGGGACAGGTTCGCGGAATTCAAACCATGATTGAGGAACGGCGCTACTGCATGGACCTGCTGTCACAAATCCGGGCAGTCACTGGTGCAATGCGTAAAATTGAGTCCGGAATTCTGGAAAGCCACTTGAAGCACTGCGTTAATGACGCGATCTCATCTAAGAGTTCCGAGGAAGCTGCTGTTAAAATAAAGGAAATTATCCGTCTCTTTGAAAAAATGAATTAGCAGTTAAAGCAAAACACTTTGTTTCCTGCTGATTTTCAACGAGATTAAATACCAAATCAGCCCTGCTGCCTGCAGCAAAACCAGGACAGCAATCGCGGCCTGATAACTTTCCGGATCATATCCACTGACCGTTGTCGGCCACATTGCAATGATTGCTCCGACTCCCCATTGTAAAATAAATGCTCCCAGAAAAACCAGCAAATTCAGCATAGTACTAACACGTCCGGAAAGGTCTTTGGAAAATATTTGCGCATATCCGGCATAAACCAAAATACTTGCTGATCCAAAAAACCCAAGCAGCACTATCAGCAGCAAAGGACTGCTGATCCAGCCATAGGCCATCGCGCCCTGGATTAACAAAAATAAACTCATTCCGAAGACACCAATTGGAATTGGACGGACAGCAAAAAGCTGTGAGAGTCTTTCGGCAATAATTCCCAGTGTCAAAAAGCCTGCAATAAAAGCTAACATCATTGCAAATAAAAGTTGCGCGGCAGCATATCCACTGATGCCTGCCACGTCCCTGAGCCAGGGTTTCATCCAGAGTCCCTGAATCGCCATATTTGCACCCTGTGAAATTGCGGCCAGCGGCGCTATTCCCCAGAAAATACTACTCCGGAAAACCTGCCCCATTTCCTTCAGTTGTAATTTCAGCGGGGGCAGTTTTTCATCAGTTCTTTTATTCTCCGGTAAAAATACCCATAAGCAGATCGAAGCAAAAACTGTGATGACTGCCAGTCCCGTAAAAACTCCGCGCCAATCCGTATATGAAAGTGCATTCTGCAAAGGTATTGTCGCACCGAGCGCACCCAGCCCGCCGGCGACCATCTGCAAACCGTTGATCATTGCCAGACGTTCGCTGGAAAACCAGAGCACATAGGCCTTGAATGCCGCCATCAAACACGCGGAAACGCCTAAGCCAATCAGTAATCTGCCCACTATCAAGCCCGAAAGTGATTCTGCCTGCGCAAATAGTAAAGCACCAAGGGCGGCGAATAAAAGCAGGATGGACTCTGTACGGCGTGGCCCGTAGCGGTCAAGTAAAATTCCTAATGGTAACTGAAATGCAGCGAAAGAGATAAAATAAACGCTGGTTAAAAGTCCTAAATCCGCAGGTCCCAGTCCAAGTTCCTGAACCAGATCGCCTTCAATTATCGCATTGGCGTTACGGTAAAAATAGGAAATGGCATAAGCTAATGCCAAAGGAAAATATATGCGGGCAAAGAGCATTTTGTGGAAATAATGAAATAAGGTAAAGGTGTGGAAGTAGAATTAAAATTCAATACCGATTCTGGCGCGAATTCCCTGGTCAAAGTGATGCTTAATTTTTTTCATTTCCGTCACTAGATCCGCGCGTTCAACGAGTTCCGGATGTGCATGACGTCCGGTGAAAACAAGTTCCACATTTTTGGGACGATCCTCCACAATCTGTATTGCTTTTTCCAGTGAAAGCAAACCTCTGAAAATACAGTAATTAATTTCATCCGCAATTATCATGTCATACTTTCCGGACTTCACTTTTTCGTGGAGGTCATCCATTTCCGGTTTCATTTTTTCTGTCATTTCTGCGACATCCAGCGGAATTGTTTTGCTCACACAGAGTGCCCAATAATGCGGTACATTGCGGAAAGTCAGGTTTGGGTGAAAGTTTTCCGGACAGAGTTTTAACTCACCGGTTTTCCA
>JABGPG010000282.1 GCA_018645085.1 Deltaproteobacteria bacterium | reverse complement strand
TGAGCTAAAACCGGCAGCACAGCCTTTCAGTAATTTTTCAGAACGGTCAACATTTATCGCAAGCACCACTTTTTGCTTGTCAGGCTGAATTTTCAGGTGTATACGTTAATCTAGGGGCACGCTTTGTCGCGTCTGTATGTAGTTGCAGAGTTTTGAAATAAAACAGGTGAATCGTGAAGCACTATTATTGGGAAGGTACGGATACACACGGTGTTCAGCAGGAAGGCGCGTTGGATTCAGAAACTTTGTCGGTAGCCCGAGAGACTCTCTTAGGCCGCGGATTTTTCAGGTTGCGTTGCTGGAAAATTGAACACTCACGTCTACACAGAGTTTTAAGCAATCATGAAGTCACAGAATTTTTACTGCAGTTGCACCGGCTGTTAAAATCCGGAGTTGAACTGGATGATGCGCTGGGGTTTGCAGTACATGAGCAAAAAGATCGTTTTTTGAGTTTCCTGCTTTGCCGGATGCGTGAAGATTTACGGAACGGACTTTCATTAAGCAGCGCCCTACAGCGTTATCACGCCTTTCCAAAACTGATCGGAAAAATGATTGAAGTTGCCGAAAGTTCCGGGAGGCTGCCGGAGGTTCTCGGAATGCTGCTGGAATTTTACCAGTTTCAACAATCGATAATTCAAGAACAAAAACGTTTACTGAACTATCCTCTGGTAGTTTTCAGTATTTTCATTGCTCTGTCGCTGGGTTCGATAATTTTCATGGTACCGATGTTTAAACGAATGTACATCGGACTTGGTGACGAACTGTTCTGGCTGACACGCGTGTTGCTGAATTTAAGCGATTCGCTGCGCATTCATCCGGAAAGCTGGATTCTAGCAACACTGATTTGCGGTGCTCTGTTGCTTGCTATTTACAGAACACTGGGATTTTCGTGGCTGCTGAATCTGATTCCGGGTGGAAAGCGTATGCGGGAAAGTGTGCGCATGTTGTTTTACAGCAGAGGTATGGAAATCATGCTCAGCACCGGAGTTCACCTGCAGGAGGCACTGGCGCTGGCGGAAGAGATGCTGCCGCGTCTGCTGCGTAAGCGCATTGCACCGGTACGAAAAGCGGTTGATTCCGGAAAGTCGCTGCGGGAAGCATATTCCATGGTCCCAATTTTTTCACCAATGTTTGTCAAAATGATTGCACTCGGTGAATCCAGCGGTCATCTTTCTTCAAGTTTTGCACGCATTGGTACGCAGAATCAGGAATCGCTGAAAAAAATAATGGCTTGGGCCAACACACTGATTGAACCGGTTTTGATGATCCTGATTGCATTTGGTGTACTTGGATTCCTCTTATCGATGTACCTTCCTTTGTTCAAAATGTCTGAGCGTTTTTGAATCAAAAGGTAGTTCTTCTCCAGAGTAATCCAGCGTTCTTTCCATCCAGGTTGGTGAGTCAGGATGATGCACCGGAAAGTCCGGAACATGACCCAAACCGATTTCCAGCAGCCGCAAAATCAATTTTGCAGTCAAGCCCCAAATGTCAAAACCCTCAAACTCAAAATGATGCGCGAGAATGGTCGCAATCGGTGTTTCGAATTCCTCTGTCCAGTGCTGTTCACTGTTCATGAAAAAAGAGAGCGGTACCTTAAAAACCGCTTCAATTTCATCCTCATTTGGAACAGGCACAAAATCATCCGGAATGAGCGCCACAAAAGGCGTAACCAGATAATAATGAAGTGAAAGGATTTGATCCAGCTTGCCGATGATTTCGACTTTTTCCTGAGGCAGGCCTATTTCTTCGTAAGTTTCCCGGAGTGCTGTTTCGAGTGAATTAGCGTCCTGCGGATCCTGCTTTCCACCCGGAAACGAAACTTGCCCTGGGTGTGAACGCAACTGCTCTGAACGCTGAGTGAGCATCACAAAAAGCTCACCTTCAATTTCCAGCAAAGGAATAAGCACAGAAGCACGTTTTTGGATTTGTGAATTTTTCAGCGGATGATGGTCGGCAAGACCCTGTCTGATTTTATTCAACATAAAATTTAAGGAGCAAAATAACGCTCTTTGCGTTCCTGCCAGTAGGCTTTGACAATTTGATGAATTTTAGTACTGGCTTCGTATGAAGTTTTTGCGAATGCAGGTGTGAACTGGATATTTTTTGGACGGGTGTGTCCCAGTAAATCACGGTTCAACGCACTATCGAGCACATCACAATGCGCTCTTGTGATTTCAACTTCAGGTGCAACTGAACTGCAGAGATTGAGCATTTCTGTAGACGAATATGCCGGAAGCTGAAAATGCCCCAGAGCCAGTAAAATTGAACTGAAGGCATTAATTGCAGCTTGATTACTCAGCAGGCAACTGGTGTCCGGATTGGTTTTAATAAAGGATTTCGCCATTTCCAAATCCTCGCCGGATTGCACCCACGATACTTCTGCCCGGTGAATGCTGCGTGCAGATTCTTGCGCTTTTTGCATGATTGTGTTACAAGAGATATAGTGTTTAACGAAGATGAAAGTTTAGTTTTAAGTCTTTTACAAAACAACAGCGTTAGTTCCGCACAACAAAATTCGCTTGAGTCTGTTGTTGTTTTTATAAAATATGCTTAAGAGCGGACACTGTGTTCTGCGAGATAATTCTCAATTTTCAGGAAAGTAGATTCGTCCAGCACAACCGAACCGTCTATTTTCCGATTTTTCAGATAGTCGCAGGTTTCACGGATAGTAATGATTGACCAGACTGGAACGCCGGTTTTTTGCTGAAATTCAGTAATTGCGTCATTAGCCTGTGAATTTTTTTCCATGCGGTCCAGAGCAACAAGCACACCGGAGAATTCAACTTTGCAGAGTTCACGAATCAGTTCTACTGACTCGATTTTTGTCAGGCCATCAGTGATTACATCGTCAACCATGACCACAGAATCACTCGCAAGCGGAAACTGACCAACCAGCGTTCCCTGATCACCGTGTGTCTTTTTCTCTTTTCGATTAAAGAAATATCCGATATTCTGGTTGAGACTAGCGGATAAAGCAATTGCAGTGCTGATACAGAGAGGGATGCCCTTGTAAGCCGGGCCATAGATCAAATTACAGTTTGGAGCATTTTCCTCAATTGCCGCTGCATAGTATGAACCCAGCTCTTCAATCAATGGACCGTTGTTGAATTTTGAAGAGTTGAAAAAATACGGTGAGCTACGCCCGCTTTTGAGAGTAAACTCTCCAAACTGGAGAGCATCTGCACGGAGCAGAAATTCGACAAATTCTTTTTTATAAGTTTGCATTAAAAACCAGTGTTTGTTTTAGAGACAGCATTCACAGCATAGCAGTTAGTTTAACTCAACTCAATCCCGGAACAAAATTTTCTTGAATAACAATTCCGGAATATCATAATCAAACCAGCAAATAAACGATGTCAACAGATCAGGGAAAAAGGCTGCAGAATACGATTGATGGATTGATGGTTTCTTATCGTGAACATCCGGAGATAGAACACATTGGCACCATTGATTTACCGGCCAAAGAAAATATAATCACCTTAATTGAAGATATTCAGGTACTGCTGTTTCCAGGTTTGATACGGCAGGAGTCTTTTGATTTCCTGAATTTACCACATGTGGTAGGACAACAGACTGTCTCTATTTTCTACCGTCTAAAAGAAGCGATCGAACTTGTACTCTGCTGGAAGGCCTCCGAGGAAGGAAAAAGCTGTGAGGAGTTGCCTGAATTTGGAGAACAGGTTGAAAACATTGCTTTTGAATTTTTAGAATATCTACCTGAACTGCGTGAAATTCTTGCAGACGATGTAGATGCGATTCTACGCGGTGATCCTGCATCGGTCAGCAAACGTGAGATTGTGTTGGCCTACCCTGGACTACAGGCGGTAAGTGTCTACAGAATTGCGCATTTTTTGCACGAAAGAGGTGTACCTTTGATCCCCAGGATCATGACTGAACACATTCATTCTAAAACCGGAATTGATATTCATCCCGGAGTAATAATCGGCAAAGGTTTGATGATAGATCACGGTACCGGAATTGTGATTGGTGAAACCGCAATCATCAAGGATCAGGTGCGGATTTATCAGGGTGTTACTTTAGGCGCGCTCAGTCCGGAACATTCGCTGGCTAATCCTAACATGAAACGTCACCCGACAATCGAGAACAACGTGATTGTTTATGCGGGCGCTACAATTTTAGGCGATGTGGTGATTGGAGAAGGTTCGGTTATCGGCGGGAATGTCTGGTTGACACACAGTATTCCAGCGCAAAGTCAGGTGTTTTTGAAAGATGTTACTTCTGCACAGGAAGTCCGAAAAAAGGCTCGTAAGAGATAAAATTTAAAAAACGTATTGACTTAGCAAAAAATTGCTCTAAAGTGCAGTTATCCGCAGAAACTTAATTTGTGGAAAATCTGCAGACTGTAAAGCTTTTGTTTGTTTGTATGAGTCAGTAGTAAGGAATGGAGGCATGAGCGAAATTGAATACGATGAGCAGCTGGTAACGAAAACACGGCACAAAATGAAACCGCCGCAGAGTTACAAAGTTCTGCTGCATAACGACAACTATACCACCATGGAATTTGTGGTGTTTATCCTGGAAACTGTTTTTAAAAAAAGTTTAGCAGAGGCAACGCAGATTATGATTCATGTTCACGAAAACGGAATTGGAGTATGTGGTTCATACTCTTTTGAAGTCGCGGAAACAAAAGTGGAATCAGTTCATGGACTGGCAGAGCAGTATGAATATCCTCTGCAGGCAACAATGGAAGAAAACTGAGTTTAGCTTATGTTTACAAAAGATTTAGAAATGTGTTTGATGGCGGCTCAAAGTGAAGCCATAGACCGGCGGCATGAATACTTGTGCGTTGAACACATCCTTTATGCTTTGCTGCACAACGATGCAGGCTTGAATGTAATCAGAAGCTGCGGTGGTGACACAAATCTCATCAAACAGGATTTAGAGGACTTCTTTTCACAGCAGGAAGAAGTTAATGAAAACAAATTACCGCGTCAGACGAAAGCAGTCCAGCGTGTACTGCATCTGGCGATAATGCATGTCAACAGTTCCGGAAAAGCTTCCGCGGATGTAGGTGATGTGCTGGTGGCAATTCACCGTGAATCACGCTCATATGCTTCCTACTTTTTGCAGAAGCAGGACATCACACGTCTTGATCTGCTGAACTACATTTCGCATGGAATTGCGAAAGTTCCTGCAGAAGAAGAAGAAAAGAGTGACGGTCATGAATTTGAAGGCGGAGAAGAAGAAGAAGGGCAACCGCCGCGTCAGGAACAAAATCCGTTGGAACTTTATACCCAGAATTTAACAAGACATGCAGAAGAAAAACGGATTGATCCGCTGATCGGACGTGAAAACGAAATTAACCGTACTCTGCAGATACTGTGCAGACGGCGTAAAAATAATCCGATTTATGTGGGAGATCCGGGAGTTGGAAAAACAGCGGTTGCGGAAGGGCTGGCGCTGAAAATTTTCAATGGTGAAATTCCGGAAATACTGGAAGGCACAGAAGTTTTTGCGCTTGATATTGGTGCTTTGTTAGCCGGAACTAAGTTCCGTGGCGATTTTGAACAGCGCATAAAAGCCGTGCTTAAAGCCCTTGAAAAAAAGCCGGGTTCGATTTTATTCATTGATGAAATTCACACTATCATTGGTGCAGGAGCAACCAGTGGTGGATCGATGGATGTTTCAAATCTGTTGAAACCTGCACTGGCCAAAGGTGAAATCCGCTGTATCGGTTCCACTACTTTTGATGAATACAAAAAGATTTTTGAAAAGGACCGCGCGCTTTCCCGCCGTTTTCAGAAGATTGACATTCTTGAACCAACCCTGGCGGAAACAATCAAAATTCTCAAAGGTTTGAAATCACGTTACGAAAAACATCACCAGTTGCGTTACACTTCCGGATCCTTGAAAGTTGCCGCGGAGCTTTCCGAAAAATATATCAATGAACGTTATTTGCCGGACAAGGCAATCGATGTGATTGATGAAGCAGGTTCCATGGTACGTCTGCGTTCTGGCGCAAAGCGAAAAACTGTGGGAGTACCGGATATTGAAAAAGTGGTAGCAAGCATGGCCCGTGTACCGGTTGAGCGGATGAATTCGACTGACAAAGATAAACTGCGTGAACTAGAAAAAGAATTGAAGATGCAGGTTTTTGGACAGGATGAGGCGATTGGAATTTTGGTCCAGTCCATCAAACGTTCACGTGCCGGACTGCATCATCCGGAACATCCGATCGGCTCTTTCCTGTTTACCGGTCCCACTGGAGTCGGCAAAACGGAGCTGGCGAAGCAGTTGGCCTTTATTATGGGCATCAGTTTTGAACGCTTTGACATGAGCGAATACATGGAGAAGCACACCGTTTCACGTCTGATCGGCGCACCTCCGGGCTATGTCGGTTTTGATCAGGGTGGTATGTTGACGGATGCAGTACGTAAAAATCCGCATTGTGTGATTCTGCTCGATGAAATTGAAAAAGCGCATCCTGATATTTTCAACATTTTGCTGCAGGTGATGGATCATGCGACTTTGACCGACAACAATGGTCGTGAAGCAGATTTCCGTAATGTTATCCTGGTGATGACCTCCAATGTTGGCGCGAAGGAAATGAGTTCAGGCACAATCGGTTTTGGTGAAAACACACCAAAAGCTCCTTCCAAAAAAGCAATTGAAAAAGTCTTCAGTCCGGAATTCCGTAACCGTCTGGATAACACCATTTCTTTTGCCGGTCTTCCGGAAGAAGTTGTCTTGATGGTAGTGGAAAAAATGCTGGTGGAACTGGAAGTTAAACTTCAGCATCAAAAAGTAATCATCAATGTTACGGAAGCCGCAAAAACATGGTTAGCCAAAAAAGGTTATGATCCGGCCTTTGGCGCACGTCCGATGGGTCGTACCATTCAGCGTGAAATAGAAACAATCCTGGCAGACGAGGTGCTGTTTGGTAAGTTGGAAAATGGAGGAGAAGTCAGCATTGGTCTGAAAAAAGACCAGTTGAACTTCAAGTATTCCTGATTGGGTCAAATGTCGTATTTCATTTTTGCTGGAGTGCTTGAATGCGGACAGCAGTTTGAACTGGAAGGTGAGGAAGCACGGCACGTTTTAAAATCCCGCCGGATGCGTTCCGGAGAGCACTTTCTGATTCAGGATCAAAATGCTCAGCGTTTTGACGCGGTTTTGAAAAGTTCAGGCCGTGACTCACTAAGTTTTGTTCCGGAAAGTTCAGTCGCGGTTCCGCAAGCATCCGCATTACGTCTTGAAATACTACAAGCCCTGCCCAAGGAAAAGGCACTCGACTGGATCCTGCAAAAAACGACAGAACTTGGAGTCAGCCGGCTGGATTTTTTTTGCGGAAATCATTCACCGAATTCTTTTCATTTTTCACAGCAGGAACGGCACCTTAGCCGCTGGCAACGGATTGTCCTGGAAGCGTCTAAACAATGCGGACGGCAGCATCCACCAGAAATTTTCTGGCATGAGAATTTAGCGTCGGCACTGGAAAAACTTCCGGAATGCGAAAACTCATGGATTCTTGCTCCGGATTGTGAAGAGTCTGTTTGCTGGAAAAACTTGGACACCGGCACAGCACAGCAGCAACTGTTTCAGCGTGTGCTGATTGGTCCGGAAGGTGGTTTGCATCCGGATGAATTTAAATTAGCTCTACGCTCCGGAATGCGTCCGGTTGAGCTTGGACCGAGAATTCTACGGGCGGAAACTGCAGCCGTAACCGCAGTTTCGATCCTTCAGTTTTTGTGGGGCGATCTTTCGTGAACTGCGTAAAAAGCAGCAAAGCTGTAAAAAATAAGACTTTTGTCATCTCTAACGAAGAGAGAGATCTTGATTAAACTCTTAATGTCTCAGCTTTCTACCTTCGTAAGCAATGACAACAAGGGTTTAAGAATTTTTTTTATGCAGCAATCTTTCGTAAATTCTAAAAAATTTGTCATTCCCGTGAAAACGGGAATCTAGCTTTTCATTAATTAATTAAATTTTGGAGTAAATAAATGCAAAAAGTATTATTAATA
>JABGPG010000289.1:31549-50371 GCA_018645085.1 Deltaproteobacteria bacterium | reverse complement strand
ATAGAACGTATTAAATTATGCTGCTTATAAATGAATTTGAATTTAGTTAAATTTACGCCTTTTGCATTGATTTTTGATACCCCCTCTTTTACTGTGTTCACAGGAATTTCAATGGTTTTTCTCTGGAGAATAATTTCACAATTGGAAAAAAATAATGACTAAAGTGGTAGAAAATGATTTAGTAGGCGCAGCGTGGCCTTCCGTGCAACCAGGAACAGATCCGGTATTGTACGGTCATGTGTCACTTGATCCAGTTGGTGCGTTTGAAGCCCGCAGCCTCCAGACTTTCAGACTGGTTTACACTGTCGGTCGCTACGGGATCGACGACACAGGCAGCATCCGCGTGGTATTCCGTTTCATGGGAGACTGGGGTGCGCTCCAGACAAATGATCCAACAGGCTATAACTTCGTAACAGCCCATACGAGTACCGGAGCGAGGTTGTCGCTGAACTATGCTAACACCGGTCATCAGCGCCCATGGTTCAAGTCTCTCACTGCCAGTCTGCACGGTGGATATCTTAGTGAGGGGGACACCATCACCATCGTTTTCGGTGACACTTCACAGGGTTCTCCGGGGATGAAAATGCAAACCTTTTGCGAGTCAGGTTTCGAATTCAAGGTGCTCGCGGATGTCTGTGCCGTTGGGCATTATTATCCCTTGCCAGATACACCGCATATTTCCATTGTTCCGGGAGAAGTGAATGAATGGAAAGCTGTACTTCCGACTCTGCGGCAACCCGGAGAAGTCTTTCGGCTTGGACTTAAAGCTGAGGACAAGTGGGGAAATCCCACCGACCTGGCATCCGGACATTTCCGACTCCGCAGCAGTCATGCTGTTCGGGGATTGCCTGAAAAAATAGATTATCAGCTTGGCGAAAAATCGATGACCCTGGAGAATTTGACTGTGCATGAATCCGGAGTTGTGCGAATTCAAGTGCTGGATGAATCCGGAAAGTGCGTGGCCGAGGCCGGACCGCTGCTGATTCAGGAGGGTGAATTTTCAACTTACTGGGGCGACCTGCACGGACAAAGCGGAGAATCAATCGGACTCACCACCTCACGTGACTATTTCGAATTTGCCCGTAATAAATCATTTCTGGATGTCACCGGACATCAGGCTAATGATTTTCAAGTCAACAATGCATTCTGGAAATACCTAAATGAACTAACTGCTGAATATCACGAGGACCGCCGTTTCGTTGTCTTTCCGGGTTACGAATGGTCCGGTAATACTGCAGTGGGAGGCGACCGTAATGTTTTTTTCCGTTCAGAAGACCGGCAGATCCGGCGCTCCTCACATGCCTTGCTGGCGGATCGCTCAGACCTGGAAACCGACTCATCCACCGCGGCACAGCTTTTTGAAGACTTGCAGGGTGAGGACTGCGTAGTCTATGCCCACGTCGGCGGACGCTATGCCGACATTACACAAGCGCACGATCCAAAACTTGAAACAGCGATGGAAATCCATTCCGCCTGGGGTACCTTCGAGTGGTTGCTGACGGACGGTTTCCCACTCGGCCACCGTTCCGGAGTGGTTTGTAATAGTGACGGACACAAGGGACGCCCCGGAGCAAGTTATCCGGGAGCTTCAACCTTCGGAGCTTATGGTGGACTGACCTGTTTTCTTACCGATGAGCTGACGCGCGATGGTATCTTCGAATGCCTGCGGCGGCGGCATCACTACGGCACAACAGGTTGCCGGATGCACATGGAGGTCACAGTTCAATTTAACGAAGAGGCCACTGTTTTCGAACGTGACCCTAACGCTTTTCCGGACACAAAACGTTTCCAATCCAGCAAAGTGATGATGGGAGACATCGTACAATCCTCGGCCAGCGAGGCCACGCTCAAATTAAAAATACTCGCCCACTCACCAATCGAACGTATCGAGATACGCAATGGTACTGAGGTGCTGGAAACTTTCCGACCCTTCTCCTCTGCCGATCTCAGCAATCGAATACGTGTGATTTGGAGCGGAGCAGAATATCGCGGGCGTGGACGACAAAGCAGTTGGACCGGACGCGCCATTTTCAAGGGATGTCACATTGAACGATTTTCCAAAATTAACGCTTGGAACCACGAGCGACGTTTGGAACGCTGCAGCCGCGACACAGTGGAATGGGACGCGATCACCACAGGAAATTTTGGTGGATTCGATGTCTGGCTGAACGAAGGTGAGGCCGCTCAATTAGACTTGACGACGAATCGCGGCACAATCCGGAAACCACTGGCAGATGTTGGCTTGGAGGACACAGTCTTAGAAGCAGGTGGACTCGAAAGACAACTCCGTGTGTTCAGACTTCCTGACGAAAATCCGCACCGTGAAGTTGAGCACGAACTACGAATTCCCATCAAGCAGGAAGGTGACAATCCCCTCTGGATTTGTGTGACCACCGAAGATGGTTTTCAGGCATGGAGCAGTCCGGTGTTTGTCTTCCGCTGAAAACACTTTGTGGAAAAAGTCAGCAAGACAAATTAACTTCCGGATGCGTATTTTAGGAGCAAAATTCAGTGCTAAAGGGGACTGTTTTTGAAATAATTATTTTCTCAATTTTGGCAATCGCTTGCGCATCGGTCAGGTGTCGGAACTACTAAAAAAGGCCAGCCAGATAATTTTTATGTTCAATGAAGTCAACGTCGAAACAATAGTCCATAGTTTGGAAACGTTCGCGGAAACGGGCCACTTCGTCAGCTACATTTCTACCACGCACAGCCTCGGTGAACATTGCGGCAAATTCGCGGAAATCTTCCTCCTTCATTCCGAAACGTGTCATTTCTGCAACTCCCATGCGTAGACCTGAACTTGATGTGAAACTCTCATCAGAAGGAATTGCCTGATAGTTTACGATGATATTGCTCTCTTCCAGCTCCTGCGCTACAGCACAACCCTGAGCATAACCGACAACCACAACTACCTGGTGGGTTTCTGTGTAGCCAACTTTCGGATCACCCTGAACTTCCAACCCCTCATCCTCGAGCGCCTTGGCAAAGGCTTTGGCATTTGCAATGACTTGCGGCTGATAGCTGTCCTTAAAAGCATTCATTTCAATTGAGGCCATCAACAAGCCCAGTAAGGTGCCAAGATGGTGGTTACTGACGGCACCGGGAAATACACGCCGCTCAATCGATTTCCATAATTCAAACTCCGGAGCGCCCTCTTCATACGCCGCCCCAATCACTCCACGCTGTGAACCATAAAAAGTTTTGTGAGTGGAACCCGTGATGATATCAGCACCTTCAGCGTATGGATTCTGGAAATGCGGTCCGATCAAACCAAGAACATGCGCCATATCGTACATAATGACAGGCTTTGATGTTTTTGTTTCAAGCATTTTACGGATTTCCGCAACTGGTTCTGGATGCAGAATCATGCTTTTACCGAGAATTATCAGTTCCGGATCAAAGCGGTCCAGCAGGTTAGCTGTTTCCTTTAAATCGATACTATACGGATTTTCCGGCAATACCGGAAAATTAAGGACGGAGTATTTTTCAGTAACAGGGTCTTTGGAAATATAATCCCTTAACGCACCCATCGGTTGGGAACTAAGGTGCCCACCTTTACCAATGTGATTGTTCATCACCAATGGAATTCGGCGCGGCTCGCTGCGTCTGTCAGTACGGTTTATAAAATCAACAAGAGCGCTGAAAATGGTCATGTTCGCCATCTGACCGCTGATGACCCGCGTCTCTACCAAAGGATAGCCCAGAAATTTCTGCATTTCCTCAACTAGCCGATCCTCAGCCCAAGCGATAAATTCTGTGCCCTGATAGTAGAATATCTCCTGCTCAAATGCAGCCAACAGTTCCTTATGCTCTGCGTAACGACCGCAGGGGTCTGTTACCTGAAGTAGTCGCACGAGCGTAGACTGAGTCATTTCTGAAGGAATCAGATTAATGCAGCGCCGTTGACGCCATTCGTGATTCTCCAGACTTTTCTTCAGTAACAGGCTAACCTGTTCTTGAGAAGTAGCCGGTGCCTGTGCATCACTTTTTGTTTCCCAATCTCCGGGAATTGCCCGGAAATAAGGCGGTGCTTCCGAACGTCCATGCCAGCGGACTAATTGCGCACCAAGCCTTCGTCCTCTGACTTCAACCTCCAGTTCCTGTTCTGCAGGCACTTCCGCGTCGATGTAAGCCAAAGCGATTGCTCTTCGATCCTGTTCGTCGGAAATCCGCATGGTCGCGCCTTCACCTTCAAATTTCCAGTAAGGCACCATCGTTCCACTTGTGATGAATCCTACTTTTTTAGCTCCTATAAATACTGAATCACCTTGACGCGTAATGCCTTTATCCTTCAGAGCAAGTGGTAAAAAACGACGCGGCATAACGGCAGAGGGTTTATACTGTCCCATCCGGATTTTACGAATCTCCTCGAACTGTGCCCGCAAAGCGTCGCGGCCCACAAAATCACCTTTGCGTCTGGAAAAACTCACTGCAACTGAAGTGAGCGGAAAAGCAAATGCCGGAATCTCATTGTCTTCCGGATCTATGCCAAACTCATGACCATAAAGCGGCATACCTGCTTCCAGCCGTAATGTATCGCGCGCACCCAGACCTGCCGCAACTACCCCCCTGTCCTTGCCTGCTTCCTCAATACGGGACCAGATTGCCTCCATTTTTTCTGCAGGTGCAAACAACTCAAAACCAATCGGCTCACCTGTATAACCGGTACGTGCCAACAAAACTTCTGTACCTAGAATAGTTATTTTGGAGAGGCTGTTACGGAAAGTTTCTGGCATTGTACCGTCACGCTTTATCTCTGCTAAAATACGTCCGGAAAGAGGTCCCTGAAAGGCAATCATCGCAACTTCAAGCGTTTCATCATACAGGCTCACATCGAACTTTTCGGCTTGTTGCTGAAAATGTTTCCAGTCCTTTTCACGGTTGGAGGCATTGACCACCAGAAAATATTCATCACCCGGATGATAGAGGTAAGCATCATCAAGCAAACCACCGTTTTCGTTAGGAATCAAAGTGTACTGAGCCTGCCATGTATCAAGCGACTCTACGTTATTAGTGAGCACGTGCTGCAAAAAAGGCACAGTATCTTTTCCACTTATCCGGAAACGTCCCATGTGACTTACATCAAACAACCCACCGTAACGTCTCGTGGAAAGATGCTCCTTGAGAATCCCTGTACCGTACTGCAGAGGCATGTCCCAACCACCAAAGTCGATGAGCTTGCCTTCGTTTGCTTTGTGCCAGGAATGAAGAGACGTCCGGAAAAGTTCCTCTGAGGAATTATTTTTTTCAGTCATGAGTATTTGGGATGAATTGAGGTGCTTGCAGTCAGTAATACCTATGTGCGGTTTTTTGACTTAATACAAGCGGAAAGACATTAATAAGAATAAGTAAAATGGACTCTACCACACAACAAAAGAGGAGTCAAAAGTTTTTTCCCTGATACTCTTGAGTAGAATACACGTTGCTGAGAATAAAAGCAGAAACTCTTTTACTAAAGGCTGAAGAGTGATAGAGTTAAAAATGTAACAGTGTTTGAGTACAGTATTAATTAAGAGGATCGCATCTGCATTTGGGAATTAGAGCAAAAAAACTTGATTCCCCTACCTATTTTTCCTAGAATCAGAGTATTTTTAAATTCCATTTTTTCAAGATAATTTTCAGGAGAATCTAATGACAAACATTATCGGCAACCATGTTGGAGGCACAAGGGTCAGCCAAACTGGAGGAACACTTCAAGATGTTTTTAATCCTTCAACCGGAGAGGTTTCCGGACAGGTACGTTTATCCAGCTCGAAGGAATTGGATGCTGTAGTTCAAATTGCAAGTGAGGCTGCTGTTGCCTGGGGGGCAACCCCTCCCGCAAAACGTGCGCAGGTCATGTACCGTTTCAAACGTTTACTCGAAGAAAATGCAGACAAAATCGCCAGCTCCATCAGCAGCGAACATGGAAAAACACATGATGACGCATTAGGCGAAGTGGCTCGTGGAATGGAGGCCGTCGAGTTTTCCTGCGGAATTCCGCATTTGCTCAAAGGAACCTTCAGTGAACAGGTTGCAACTTCAATTGATGTTTATTCAATTCCACAGTCTTTAGGCGTTGTGGCGGGAATCACACCTTTTAACTTTCCTGCGATGGTACCAATGTGGATGTTTCCTAACGCACTTGCCTGCGGAAATGCTTTCATCCTGAAACCGTCTGAACGTGACCCCAGTGTAACCTTAATTTTGGCGGATCTGCTCAAAGAAGCAGGTTTACCTGAAGGTGTCTTCAGCGTGGTCCAGGGAGACAAAGTTGTGGTCGATGCAATTCTCGACAATCCGGAAATTAAAGCAGTCAGTTTTGTCGGTTCAACTCCTGTCGCGGAATATATCTATAGCCGTGGAGCAGCAAACGGTAAACGTGTGCAAGCTTTAGGTGGGGCAAAAAACCACATGATTATTATGCCGGACGCAGACATGGATCAGGTCGTTGATGCACTAATGGGTGCAGGATATGGATCTGCAGGTGAACGCTGCATGGCAATTTCTGTCCCTGTTCCTGTTGGAGAAAAAGTTGCAGATGAACTGATGGAACGAATGGTGCCGCTGGTTGAAAAATTACCGGTCGGCCCTCCGAGCGATGCTAGTGTTGCAATGGGTCCGGTTATCACAAAACAAAGTTTAGAGAGAATTACTTCGCTACTACAGAGCGGTGTTGATCAAGGTGCGAAGCTGCTGGTAGACGGACGGGGTTTGAAAGTTCCCGGACATGAAAACGGATTTTTCATCGGGGCTTCACTTTTTGATCAGGTAACTCCTGAAATGGACATTTATAAAGAAGAAATTTTTGGACCGGTTCTTTCCACTGTTCGTGTTGCTGATTATGAAGCAGCGATTAAGCTGATACATAACAATCAATACGCAAACGGTGTGGCAATTTTCACCAGAGACGGTGACGCGGCAAGAGATTTTGTTAACCGCATTGAGGTTGGAATGGTTGGTATAAACGTACCGATTCCTGTGCCTGTCGGATACCATAGTTTTGGCGGCTGGAAAAAATCTCTGTTTGGAAGTCACCACATTTACGGACCTGACACGATTCACTTTTACACACGTCTCAAGGCGGTTACTTCACGCTGGCCGACTGGGATAAAAGCCGGTGCACAATTTAATTTTCCTACTATGTCTTAAAAAACGGCAGGTTGTAAAATCTGCTGTACTTGAAGACAATCCATGACAACTTCCTGCTTCCAATAACGGAAGAGGATAATTCCTGAGTGAGTAAAATGGAATTCATTAGCTTAACTGATTTAACTCCGATTATTCCTGAAATAATAGTGCTGCTGACTGCCTGCACTGTTTTGCTGGTTGATCTTTTTGCCGCTAAAAAAAACAGATCCTTGACCCTGGCCGTAACCACGATCATCGGTTTACTTTTGGCAATGTACTCAGAAACACAGTTACATGGGAAGGACATAACAGGATTTTACGGAACGGTTGTCGCGGATGATTTTTCGATACTCTTTGAATTTATCTACATGAGTGTTGCCATCATAACTGTCTTTGTTTCACGGCATTATATTGCAGAAAATGAAATGAATTTTGGAGAGTATTACGTACTGCTCCTGACTGCTGTTTCCGGGATGATGTTTATGACTTCCGGACTGGATTTGCTGGTTATCTTTATCGGCCTCGAAATTATGTCAATATCGAGCTACATACTGGTCGGTATGAAACGCAAGGTTGCAAGGGCCAACGAAGCCGCGCTTAAATATTTGCTGCTCGGTGCCTTTTCCACAGGTTTTTTGCTTTACGGAATTTCTCTGCTTTACGGAGCAACCGGAAGTACTTTACTACCGACGATCATTAGTGAAATTCAACAGAACGGTTCCGGAAATCCGCTCGTCATTGTCGGAATGGCGCTTGTGGTTGTGGCAATGAGTTTCAAAATCGCAATCGTACCGTTTCATATGTGGACACCTGATGTGTATACAGGTGCGCCTACTCCGGTTACAGGCTTCCTTTCCGGAGCAGCGAAAGCTGCAGGTTTTGCAGTGTTCATTCGTGTTTTAATGACCGGAATTCCTCTTGAGGGAGCAAACTGGGAAAACATCCTGTGGCTCCTTGCAGTGCTGACCATGACCGTAGGTAACGTGATGGCTTTGCGTCAAAACGAAGTCAAACGTATGCTGGCTTATTCCTCGATTGCTCATGCGGGTTATGTGCTGGTTGCAGTCGTAGTGGGAAGCACCTCTGCCATCAGTGGGGTAATCTTTTATTCCTGTGCGTATGCCTTGATGGGAACAGGAGCTTTTGGGATTCTTACCATCCGTGACGCAGGACGCATCCCCAGAACTTTTGATGATTTAGCCGGTTACGGAAAACGTAATCCAACTCTGGCACTGCTGATGAGCTTATTTATTTTTTCGCTGGTCGGACTACCGTTGACTGGAGGATTCATTGGGAAATTCCAAATCTTCAGCGCCGCGCTGCAGGAAGGTTGGATCTGGCTGACTGTGATTGCGATTCTCAACAGCGCTCTGTCAGTTTATTACTATTTACGGGTTGTAATGTTCATGTATATGCGTGAAGGTGCTCTTCCGGAAGGTAGCGTTGTTTCAAACAACACCTCTGGTTTTGCCATGACAGGTCTGCTCGGAACAGCGCTGGCAGTACTCTACCTTGGCGTTTTTCCGGATCGTATTTTGGAGCTGGCATCGTTGTCCATTCTGGCACTGCTCTAGCACACAGCATTAAAAAACAAAGGACGACTAAGATATTTGGGATTTATCACCTGTGCAAAATTTAAAACAGGCCCAAGTTCATTAAGCAGTCAGGAGGCTACTAACATTTCTCTTTTGGAGGAAGGTGACAAATAATGGCCACACTTTTTGCATAAAATCCAGGATGCGTAAATTACGCAGCGGATTCAGTTTGCTGGAGGTGATGATCGTGGTTGTGATCATCGGCATTCTGGCCACACTTGCTTATCCAAGTTTGGAAGCATATCTGCAGCGTTCAAAACAAACTGAGGCTAAAGTCAGTCTCAGCGCAATTTTCACTGCGCAAAAGATCTATTTCGCTACCAATCAAACATACGCAGATACACTCAGCAAACTGGATGTGCAACTGGAATCCGGAGGGAGCGCACGCTATGACATCACCCTCACCGGTAACAGCACTTCCTTCACCGCAACTGCTAAAGGCAACCTCGATGACGATGCCGTGCTGGACACTTGGACAATTGACCAAAGTAAAAATCTACAAAACACGGTCAACGATATCACCTCTGAATAAGATGAGGTTCCTGCTTACTTTTCCAACAGCGTATTTCTTTCGATTCTGCTTTATTAGCGCTCTGTTGTCCGTCTTTCTACTTTTCTCCGGATGTGCAGTTAATCAAATTTATTATCAAACTCCTCCCTCAGCTAAAGCACTTTCTGCTGACATAAACACTGTTTACGTTGATCAATTTAAAGGTGAGCAGTCAGTCTTATTCAGCAAAATATTAACTCATCAAATTAATCAGCAGCCGTTGCTTAAAACATTAGCGGTATTACCAGAAAAAGATGATCCTAATGCGGCAGTACTTTCCGTGGAAGTCCTGCGTTATGCAGTACATGATACAGAAGAAATAATTCCGCAGACGCACATAGCTTTAGTTGAACACAAGGAACTGCAGGACAATCCGGCAGGACTGAACACCATTAAGCGTGTTTTTGAATTTGTCGAAAAACCTTATCAGGAACGTTTGATTAATCGCACGCTGGATTTGGAAATATCATTTAAAATCATCAATGCAGCCGGAGACAAAACTCTCTACTTAAATACTGAAAATGCCAGTCTCAAACAAAGTTACAGAGGGGAAGAAAACATTCTACTAATTCCGGATCCTTTAGACGAAATGGCACGTTTTGCACAACTGCTGATGCAAAAGTTTTTAGACCGGATCAACCCAGAACCGCAAGAACGTGTGGTAGCTTTGGAAAAAGGCAGCAGTCCGGTGCCATGGACATTTAGTATGCTGGATTTCGGTCACCCCAGAATTATCCGTTCAAATCACTTTGCTAGTGGTATGCGTTACGATCTTGCTCTAAAAGGCTGGAATTATGTACTTTTTGAACCACGGAGTTTTCCGGAAACAGAACGCTTTTTTTTCACCGATGAAGTTTTTTCACGCCTCAAAAGAGCAGGTTTGCCGCACACCACTTTACAGCCTTTGCTGGAAGTTCACGAAAAATCGTTTGATCAGGATGAAATAAATATTATCCTTTTGGGGTTGATTCCAAATCGGGATTTTGAACGTTATGCACAAATTATAAAATCACATGCACGCGTATCCCAAAACATCGACCGTTTAAATTTGGCAACAGCGCACTATAACCTGGGTCTGGTCTATCAGTTGCGTAGTGAACTGGGGTTAGCGGAATATCACTTTGCTCAAGCCAACGCATACAATCCTCATGAAAAATATTCTCAGGCATGGACTGATCTGCAACATCTAAAAGGTGACTACAATCCCCTGGATGAATTGATGGAACGCTCAGTTGAAGCGTCCGGAAAACTCAACCCTCCTGACGGTGCTTTGCTGCAGCCAACAAACTGATACGCTCCTACATCTTGTTTAGAAACTGAAGACGATTCAGTTTTTCAGTTTAATATTATCGGCTTATTTTTTGAAACTATTATTCTCTTATTTTTCAGTTCATATTTTTATGAAATTACGCATAATACTGCTGATTCCGGCCTTTCTCTTCTGCCTGCCTTTACAGGCGGAAGAAGTGATCGTCAATTCTTCTGCAAAAATATACAACGCTGACATAACTCACGCAAAGGAACAGGCATTAAAAAATGTGCTGCATGAAGCTCTTAAAAAATCTGTCGGAAATTTATTGGATGTTAAGACAATTAACCAAAATTATGCAGTTATTAAAAACCAAATCTACAGCTTTAACAGCAAATATATTATCGATTATGAAGTCCTCAGTGAGGAACAGAATTTTAAAAACAATCTGTATGAAATAATAATCAGCGCCAATGTTGATCATGCGAAAATTCGACAAAAACTGGAACGCATCCGTATTTTGCAGAAAAGCTTGAAAAAGAAACGACTGTTAGTGCTTTACCACAACAGAACGCCTGAAGCCGTTCCCCGTGAAAATACTGCAGTAGCATCAGCAATTGATGCAGTTCAGCAAACATTTGCAGAGCAGAGCTTCTGGACGTTCGGTGAGCAAACGCTGAGTCAAGTCTATCGTTCTCTGGAACAGGAGAACATAGTCGGACGGCCAGTGGACAGTCTGATTGCGCTCGCGCTGAATTATAATGCGGATGTGCTGGTGGTTATGGGAATGAATTCACCGCGGCGCAACAAACAGCAGGGCACATTTTATCGAGTCAGCGCAGTGGTAAATTTCAGTGTTTATGATACTGCTTCCGGACAACAAATTTCCCAAACAAATGTTGAGGCATCAGAGTTTTCAGTAAAAAAACCCGTTGAACTTAAAAGGGAGATGTTATTCGGAATTGCGGGCAGACACGCAAGTCTGGAAAATGTGCGTCGTACTACAGAACATATCAAGCGTTTTTATCAAAATACAGCTGAGATCGGTCAGGGATTTTCTGTGATATTCAGTGGATATTCTCCACGCAGGGAAAGTTTGATTATTGACTACCTGGAAAATAATGCTGCTTTTAGAAAGCTGGCTGAATTGAAAAACACCTTCGGTTATCTTGAGCTTGAATTGTTTGCTTTGAAACGTAAAAGCATTCTACGCAGAAAAATTACAAGTGATCTGCTCGAACTGGAAATTGAGGTTGCCACTAAATCAATAGCCGGAAATAAGCTGTTTTTTATCAACCCCAATCCCATGGAAGAGGAAGAGCTTGAAGAAGAAATGTCTTCCAATGACAACTCTTCCGGAATTTCCAAAAAAGCTAAAAAGCAACTTCCTCCTTCCGAATAATCTCCGTACTAGCCCTGCCTTTTAGACCATCATTTTGCTGGTATTTTCGCCCTCATTTTACAGTCTCCGGACTGAGAACATTTTGCTTTACCTTTGAATAAATAATTGTCATTTATAAAATAATCTTGAAATCTCACTCTCAAATGTTTAGGGTGTAGTTTACAAAGTCAGCAGCCTGGTTGTCTGCATAATTTTCATATTTTCAGCTAATATTTGCTGAATTCTCTGGAGACAGATTTGCTGAAGCTGTGAAGGCAGTTAATAACAAACAACTGTGCGCTCAGCTTCTTAGTTGCCTGAGTCAGGAAGCATTAAGAATAAATACTGAACATTTATCTCCTCTTATTGTCAAAAAAATATAATGTGGAATTCAATTTTATCCTGCAGATTTCAGTATAAAAAATTCTTTGCTTTGTGCGGATTTTTGTTGATTACGTCTTCTGCACAGGCAGAGAACATTTATGAACTAGATTTCAGCACTGCTACAGGTGATGTAAGAGCTTGGTTTGAAGCACTCAACTGGGAATTCCGTGAAGATGTAGCGGAGATGAATTTACGTTTTGAAGACAGTAAGCTGGTGATTGAACCAACCAGTGATGAGCTTGGTGTGTTGATGCGTGAGTTTGACAAAAAAGACTATTTACACGGTGTAACAAAAATACGCATCGAATGGGGAGTTGATCAATATCCTCTGGGCGCAGACTGGAGCGGCCCTGCTGACAAGACACGCAACACACGCGAAGCGATTTCCTTCATGATCTTTTTTGGTCACACCAAGCTTGACAGCGGTTTTTTCCTGGCACCTGATCTACCTTACTTCATCAGTTTTTTCCTTGGCAAAGACGAAAGACCTGAGCAGGTTTATCTTGGTAACTACTGGCAGAAAGGTGGACGTTACCTCTGTATACCCTGTGATGGGAGCAGGGGAAAAACATATATCACGGAAATTGACCTCTCGGCGAAATTCTTTGAATTATTTGCTAAACAGCCACAGCCGATTTCTGCTCTTGGAATTGAAATCGATGTGCAGAAAACTGATAAAGTAAACGGACGCCACTCAAAGGCGTACATTAAACGAGTTGAATTGTTCTAAAATAAACATGACTAATTTCTTTAAAAATACCCTTGATCCGATGGTTGCATTGACGTTGATTGCAGTCCTGGATATTTTCCTATTCCTGCTTGTCGGTGCGTGGACAGTAGGCGGTGGTGAAACGATGATCACCGGTCTGGTAGCTCAATTTTTTATTGGTGATGAACTTTCCAGGATTCCCTTCTGGAACTTGGTTTTTGTTCCGGACGCCGGATACTGGAAAATTTATATAAGTCTGGGTATGCTCTTTGGAGCAATTGTGAGTGCGGTTTTGAGCAAAGAGTTCTACCTGCGTTTCCCGCGAAGATTAGGCGAATGGGTGATGATCACCATTGGAGGACTGCTGATGGGTTTTGGTATCCGTCTGGCATTTGTCTGCAATGTGAGCACTTTCTTCGGTTTGACTCCGCAAATGAATTTAGGCGGATATCTTGCGATAAGCGGAATTTTGGCAGGAGCCTGGGTCGGCTCATGGATCTATAAAAAAGTATTGGAAGGATAAATCATGTCTGTAATCGGTGAATGTATAGTTGCTTTTGTTTTTGGTTCAATTGTCGGATTACTTGTTCAGCGTTCGCGTTTCTGCAATACTGCTGCGCTGCGCGATGCAATGTTGTTCAAAACTTATAGAAACACCAAACCTCTCCTGATTGCAATGATGATCCTGACTTTTGGTTTCACATTATTCCTCACTTTTGGAGAAGGAAAAGCCATGCATTTTGACGTAGGTTTGAATCAGGTTGCAGGCCTCTTCCTCTTTGGAATCGGCATGGTGCTGGCAGGTGCCTGTACCGTTTCAACCTGGGTCAAAGCAGGAGAAGGCAACGTAGGTGCCATGTGGGCACTGCTTTTCACTTTTATCGGCATGTTCCTTTTTTCATTACTCTGGACAGAAAATTTCTGGCCGCCTGCGTCTATCAGCATGACAGGCGAACCAAATTTGGAAGCACTCCAGTTTGGTTTTATAAACGCACGTACCTTACAGGATAAATTTGGTGTGCCTGCAGTAATTTTTGGAATGGTACAGGTCTTCTTGCTTGGATTGATTTATCGTGCTATTGTAAAAAAAGAACAGGCTCAACAGCTGGAACATGACAAGGCTGCGGCAGCGCACAAAGTTAAATTGGCAGCAGCCGCCTAGTTCTGAATAAATTATTTTTTTAAAAATATTAAGTACGAAAGGAAGTTATGGGACTGTTTTCTCGTAAACCAAAAAATGAAGATACTCAAGCAGTGAATTTACAGGAAGTCACACTGAGTGACGGAAATTCCTACAGTCTGACGCAGCAGGTGGATTGTCTCGGAGACTCTTGTCCACGTCCACAGATGATGACGAAAAAAGCCCTCAACAGCATGCAGACAAACGATGTAGTAGAAATCACTGTTGACAATCCTTCTTCAATGGAAGCAGTTCCACCAATGGGTCCTCAATTAGGTGCAACTCATTTGGAAACAGTTACCGAAAATAACTGTTGGAAGATCTACATGAGAAAAGATTGATAAAGTTATAGATATACCATGCAGCAATTATTTTTAACCAGAGCTTTTGTAACTGTCGTTTGCGCTTTGAGCATTGCAACCCTGTTTTATGTTTTTATTGTGCCAATGCCAAGCATGTATACATCCCGTGACGGAATACCGCATTTTACTCCAAATGTGATAGACCCTATTTCAGGTGAAACGATCCAAATCAAAAAACTCGTACAGCATTTTAAAGGAGAATAAAGCATGATTCAGGATATCGAACTAATTGCGGAACTTGTCATGTTTGTAGTTGCCATCGGAGCAATGTATATATTTTTCCTGAAAGATTCATTTTAATTGCTGCTTAAGCAAACAGCTGATTTGAAAAACGACATTCAAAGATAATTCAATGGACAGATCAAGTATTATTTTTTGTATAGGCAGTGTGCTGTTTTGTCTGGGCATCGCAATTATTACATTCCCTGCAGCCTCAGTTTCCAGAGAAACACTCGCTGCGGCAGCCACTCCGATCGATGCAGAAAATATGCAGGATATCGATTTGGGAGACTTTGGTAAAGTTTCTGTGCTGGAAATGCTGGATTATTATTTGGAAAATCCGCCAGCAAAAACTACTGTTGAATCTGAGCTTAAAGAAACCCGTTTTCAAGGTTGCTGATGTATGCGGAAAGCGGTATTTGTTTTTTGTCTTTTCTTCACAATTTTCGCATCGGTTGACAAAGCAATCACAGCTCCTGCTTTTAGTTATGCATCAAAGCTAGAGACCGATCTACCCAGCGGAGCAGTTATAGTTGATGTACGTCCGCAGGAACTTTGCCTTAAAGGAAGTTTATCCGGTGCACGCTGTCTGCCTGCCGCTGATTTTTTCGGACCACACGGTCGATTAGTAAATTTTCCTGATCTTTCATGGTTACTCGGAACAGCCGGACTTTCCGGAAACGAACATGTGATCGTTGTCGGAATCTCTCCGCTGAAACGTGATTTTGTTGCGGGCATGCTTTATCTGGCTGGACAGCAAAAAGTCACAATCCTCAGACTCTCCTTCGCGGAACTGGAAGCTGAATCATTAAGCGCAGGACAAAAACGCGCTAATATCCGTTCTGCTGTGCACAGTACACCTTTCCGTGCGGAAATGATTATTTTGCGCAATGAACTGGACGCTTTGCTCAAAAGCAATAAATTGCCGGACTTGCTGGATGGCAGAAGCGAAAAAGAATATTGGGGAGAAAATATCCGGACTTTCCGTGGAGGACACTTGCCCGGTGCACAACTTCTTCCAGCTGCAGAATTAAGAGCATTGTTAAAAAAAGATACGCAGAGTATTCCGGACTTTTCGGCACCTATTGTTTATGCACACAACACACTCGAAAGCGTGGCATATTTTAGCCTGCTGCGTGCCGGATTCGGAATTGAAGCCCGTGTTTTTTTGACAGGTTGGGCAGACTGGGCTATGGAACCATCTTTGTCAGTTGACAGTTTGAGCTATCCTGATAAACAATCTTTAAACAAAATTTCTAATCCGGAAATACCGGCACAAACTTATAATTATTGGCTGCTCGCCAGCGTAGTGATTCTTGCCGGCCTTGTTTTAATGGCATGGGGGATTTTTTCAAAAAAAGGAAAACGCACATGACTGAATTACTTTTTCTTGTTTCTTCTGCAACAACAGGAGCAGTACTGGAACCTCTGGCAAGTGCCTGCGGGAGGAACGGCACATCATGGTGTTGTTTCATCACTGGAGAAGGTGTTAAACAATTGAAAGATCCTGAGCTGTTAAAGCTGCTGCCCAATGCAGAAAGAGCAATAGCATGTGAGCATTCCTGGCATGAGTTCTTTGGTTCATCAAAATGCCCAGTCGAACTTGGAAGTCAGACTTCCAACAGTGAAATGATGACTGAAACAAAACGTGTGATCAGTCTTTAAAGGCTAAATATGACTACTAAAAAAATTACTGTACTGGGACGTGATAATCATGCGGAGGCTATGCGGGTCGCCGCGGGATTAACCATTTATGGACATGAAGTCCGCATAGTTTTTATGAGTGAAGCTGTGGCTGAAACCGAGGAAAACGCAAAACAGGCAGAATTACTCGAACTGGCTGATATCATTCCTGAAACAACAGTTCCTGAAATGGCTGAGGATTTAGCGTTTTTAGACTCTGCGGCACTGGCTCAGCTTATTAATGAATCCGACCAAATCATAAATATCTAATGACAAATACTATCCTTGCACTGCATGCAAACCTGTTTCAGGATGCTAATACTGTAGAATCCGCACTTGAAAAAATGACAGACAATCCTGAAGTCAAACACAAATCCTTAACACCGGCAACAATGAGTGAAAAGGACTGGGACCAAATCCTTGTCGAAATCCTCTCTGTTGAAAAAATTATCACTCTCTAGAATGATTATATTTTTCTGTTTCATAGACTAAATCAACTTCAGCTGGAATAGATAATCTACGTAAATTTACGAATATATATAAACATACTCAAAGTTTAATATTCCATTATCTTAAGAACATCTAATAAAAACCTTCAACTCCGCTCATGGAACGGTTTTTAGAGATGCTCTTAAGAGACTTCAGGAATAAAACATTAACAGTGTGGAAACTAATTTCCGGAAAGGCAGTTTTTCAATAATGCTCTTCCGGAAAGTAGAGGCGGACCCTCGGGTCTGCTACCTAACGGTGCTGCCTGAAACAATGCTCGCAAAGGTTCATAATAATAACCTCAACGAATAGTTGTTTGCAGGAAAATTCAGCATCATTTTATCAACAACCATGAAACTAAAGGTTATCATGAAAAAGTTAATACTAATGTTGGCAGTTTCTATCCTTGGAATTGCAGGAGCAACTCAAGCAGCAAGCCCGTTGGTTGATGTCGCATGGGTCACTGCCAATACAGGCAAAGCAGGTGTTGTATTTTTGGATTTCCGCGGAAATGCAGCTTATTTACGCGGTCATGTTCCAGGAGCAATTCGTTCTAATTATGGTAAAGACGGCTGGCGCGAAAAAAACTCCGATGGTACCATCGGCATGATTCCCTCCGCAGACAAGTTAGCGGCTCTCATTGGTGGTCTGGGAATCGGTAATGCTGATCATGTTGTGCTGCTGCCTGCTGGGAATTCTTCTTCAGATATGGGAGTAGGAACACGTGTTTACTGGACATTTAAGGTGCTGGGTCATGATGAAGTTTCGATCCTAAACGGTGGTATGAACGCTTATAAAAAAGCAAAAGCAAAACTTGAAAAAGGCTTGGTGAAGCTTGATCCAAAAACGTTCTCTACACAGTGGCGTTCCGAAATGGTTGTGACAAAAGCACAGGTAAAGAAAGCTCTTGATGCTGGTGTAACATTGGTGGACAGCAGAACATATGATCAATATGTAGGTCTGAACAAACATCCAAAAGCCAAGCGCAAGGGAACAATTACCGGTGCAGTGGTTTTACCACAAAACTGGCTCACAGTCGGCGGCAAGGGTACTTTTCGAAGTAATGATGAGTTGAAAAAACTCTACGCTGCTTCCGGTGTACCTACTTCAGGTGAGCAGATCACTTTCTGTAACACTGGTCACTGGGCTTCTATAGACTGGTTTGTCGGCAGTGAGTTGGTAGGAAACAAACAAACTCAAATGTACGACGGTTCAATGGTCGAATGGACAGCCGATGCTTCCCTGCCAATGGAGCGAAAAGTCAATTATTAAATTGATTTTGTTTTTCTCTCCTGCAGTAAATAGGTTGAAGAAGACCTTGGTGATGTTTGCGGGAGTTATTTTTCTTTCGGGTGCGGTACTACTCAGTACTGCATCCGTTTCTCTGGCCTACGGTGAACATTCACAAAGGCTGGCAGCAAATCTTCTAGTACTTCAGGGTGACTTAAGGCAGTTACTGGAAACGGACACTTCCGACATCCACCTCCATAGTTTAAGTCTCCGAATCAAGGAAAAACTGGGACTGCTCGCTCTGCTGGTACGCTCAGCAAATGAGCAGAATTCTACAAGTAATACACACAACCCGGAAGAGTTCCGGCAGTTGCTGTTTCTGTTTGGCTCTAGTGAACTTAAACCACTTTTGAGTAAACTGGAGAGTCTTTCCGGAAAATATCCGTTAGTCCTTTCACCTATTCTGCAATCAACTTTTTCACCTGTATTTTTCAAAAAAGCAGAAGAGATGCACCTGCGTCTCTGCTCTGGATGTCACAGCGGTGCAATGGCAGAAAATACTTTACCTGCTTTCGACCTTTTCAGACAATCACGTTCTATTTCACGGCTGGAGTTTGCTGCAAGAATGTTGACAGGACTACGCGGGGATCAGCTCACTTCTTTGCAGAATCCTTTGAC